>CBDUGV010000022.1:0-27902 GCA_965366815.1 uncultured Bdellovibrionales bacterium
AATCGTCCCGTACTTTTGCTCGTTGCTCTTTCGGTAAAAAACCGAGGAAGTTAGATTCTCCTTCCATTCGCAAGAAATCCATGTACAGACGAGTATTGAGTTGATGTCCGACGTTGCCATAGATGTCAAAACCAGCAACCAGTAAATAGTGGATCCGCTCCAGAAGAGAGAACCCCATTATCCATGCAGTCTGAGGCTTATCTCCGACCAAGCCCTTCACCACAGTTGCATTATCAAAATGTCGAAAAATGGTCAGCGCTGCATTCTGATTCTCACCGTCACCATCCCAGATGAGATTCATATTAACCAATTGCTTGCCGTATAGTTCTTTCTCAGCAAACTTAGCTTTTTTGATCAGATACTTCTTTTGCAATTCCGCGTAGCGAAGCCAGTTTGCGAGAGCTACGGCATTACTACCTGATTCAGCAGGCAAAGCCTTACTGTCGGCACCATCAACCGTAAGAACATCAAGCGCATCTTCCAGAATCGCGACATCTGGATCCAGAAACACTACCCAAAAGTTATCGCGAATAACATTTAGCGCGATTTGTCCGCGACAGACCGGTCCCTTAATAAAGTTCATGATGGTGTACTGCGCTTCATCGAGCAGAAACTTGTATCGTGAGACCGGCGGTATTTCACGAAAGGTCGCAAAAGGATTTGAGGCCAATTTAGGTTCGTAGGAAGGCAGTGCAGTAACCTTATATGCCGGATTGAGAAACAATTCCTGATACCGCTTCATTCGCTTTGCGCTCAGGGCGTAAGGCAAATGGCGTTTTAAGGCAATCGCGGATTTCACGCGGCGAAGTCTATAGTAGACCCGGTCGACACCAGGATTGCCATACGGTCGTCTCGTAGCGATCACATCGATTGGTTTCCCTGGAGGCGTCTTCGAGCGAACTAAGTCAAAAAATTCTCTTTCGCTTGCATCTTCAAAGTACAGATGAGCAATAAATAGGTGTTCGTATAGATATCGACTTACCAGCCGATTTTTCAGTGAATCGCCATTGAAAAATTGTTCCCAAGTCTCAACCTTTTTTTGCAGATCCGTGGAAAGCGGCGCGGGCTCTGAATAAGGCGCCCCGTTTGATATCCAAATCGTCAGTGCATCCCGCTCGCGAGCCGAAAGGGCTGGAAGTCCATAGGGCATGCCCCAGGTCGAATACAGTTTCTCATATATATTGAAATTCTCAATTGTCGGGCACTGCTGCGTTCGGTTGAGAGAAAAGTCGAAACCTTCCAAAGGCACGTTTTCTTTCGGTAAAGGGTAAATACTCTTTAAATCGAGCAAACGTTGAAACACGCTGCCACGCAAATTCGCTTCTGATGATTGACCGCGTTCATTAAGAACCGGATGAAAACCCTTGAAACGCCACTCACTTGGTGTAGAAGCATCGAGAAAAAGTCGTGTAGGCGCTGCTGCGAGGAGTCGATCGCTATAGACATTTTCATTTTTTGCTCCGCGTTCCAGCCCTTCGTATGACGTAAGCTTTAGCTGGCACGGCGCGTCATAACATGCGTGACAAACAACACAACGGTTGTTGAGGATAGGCTGAATGAATCGCTGGTAGTCTTCGCTCGACCCTTTTCTCGCATGGGCAGATCGCGCAACCGGATCCGGCGGACCCCAAAGCTCATCCAACTTACGTCCTTGCAAAACCGCACATCCGCTCGCAAAAACGACTATGGCTAAAATTAATTTACTCGTTTTGCCTTTACTCACTAGACTCACTTAATCCCTGTTAGACGACCGCCAAACCAAACAATAGATATACACTAATTGCACCTAGGATAATATCAACTTCGACATGCTGATACTTTCAGCGGAAGGAGCAATAGCACCCGCCTGCCAATATACGGAAAGGAATCTTCCAAGAGATGGGCTCCAACAACGGTAGAGACCAAGAACCAAATCATTGAAGAACAAGAGCAGCAGAAAAACATCGGATATTCATATCCGCAAACAAAAAAAAGCGCCTTCCGAAGAAGACGCTTTTTCAGTTCGGCACTACCACCCCAATGAGGTGGCAGCACCTATGACACTACACTGCACGTACTGATACAGCGCATGGTCCTTTTTGGCCTTGGCCGACTTCAAACTCGACTTCCTGACCTTCACTCAAGGACTCGCCATTGATTTCGGAATGGTGAACGAAAAGATCGTCCCCTTCTTCCTGCTCGATGAAACCATATCCTTTTTGGTCGTCAAACCACTTTACTTTTCCGGTTGCCATTCTTTATTCTCATTTTATTAAAGCGGACTTAATAAAAATATCCGCTAGTTTTACATTTCAACTTTCTAGGAGGCTTTACCGAAAAAGATAATCTTAGGCGATTGTCTGATAGGATTGACGCTCACTTAGAAGCTGTAGCTCCGGATTACATAGCAAATACCTGACCTTAAGTAAAGAGCCGGGACTCGGCTTTCTACAATCCACCGAGACTTTTTGAGAAAGACGAAAACCTCAGCTAAGCAACGAAAATAACTGTGTTTTCTTTAAAGTTGAGGTTGGTAAAACCGCTTGAGTGAAGGCTGAAAGCCTGAATTTCCCCTAGCAAACTGCCTCGTTGTCCTCAAAGAGCAGGCGCACGACGCGGCTGCCGCCGAGAATTGGCGGCGAGCCGATGAGCTCTGGATTCGAGTGCTGAACAACCGCTCTCTAGGTCGAAGAGACGCTGCGTTCGGAGCCTATGCGTACTTGCGACTCTAGATTCAATTTTGCTAGTTCCTAGTTAGGTATTCTTGATGCGGTAGAAACTCGGTCATGCATATAGATTGTATCAATCTACGAAGTGGGTCAGTTCAAGAACACGACGTGGCAATTATTGGCGCTGGGGCAGCAGGAATTACGCTTGCTCGACAATTCTATGCGCACCCCAACATCTCCGTCGCGCTACTTGAGAGCGGTAGCTTTTTCCCAGAGGGACCCACGACGGAGTTGTATCAGGGTCGAGCTACCGGAACCGTTTTAGATGAACCAAATGGATATCTCACCGAAACTCGCTTGCGTTTTTTCGGTGGGTCTACCATGCACTGGAGTGGCTGGTGTCACCCGCTCGAGGAGATAGATCTCGAAAAAAGAAGTTGGGTTCCTCATAGTGGTTGGTCAATTCCCCACCAACAGCTTCGAAAATATTTTCACACGGCCTCTTCCATTCTAGAAATAAAAGACTTCGACGAACCCGAACTCCATAGCGACCACGAGCACCCTCTCCTCTTAGAATCGAGTACTCGGGTACGATCCAGTCTCTTATACAAGAGCCCCCCGACTCGATTTGGCATTGTGTACAAGAAAAAGATGCTGAATCAAAAGAACGTCACTCTTTATACCCATGCAAATGTGCTTGATATCGGCACAAACGAGCATGCATCAGAAGTTACTTCGCTGAAAGGGGCAACGCTCTCTGGCAATACGTTCGAAGTAAAGGCAAAACTCTACATTCTCGCAACAGGCGGTATCGAGAATGCTCGTCTATTGCTCGCTTCAAATTCTGTACAGAAGGCAGGACTTGGCAATGAGCACGATCTGGTTGGTCGATTCTTCATGGAGCACATTGAGATACCGAACGTCGCCGATGTCTTTGTCACCGCCGAAAATCCCTCGACCAAGTTTTACGACAGATTTGAAGACTCTCGAATTCAACAGATTGCCTATGGAATTCTCAAACTTTCAGCCGAAACCGAAAAACAGGAAAAACTCCTAAACAGTTCCTTCTACTTCTCTAAACCGGAACGAGAATCCATGCTTTCTCATTTCGACCAGCACGTATTGCAAAATGTGAACTATACGGATCATTGGCGGAGCAACAAATTTAGCCCAGCTCAGCCCTATATTGGCAAACTCAAAGCTCGAGCCGAGCAGTCGCCCAATCCGAATAGTCGTGTACAACTCATGCACGAACGCGACGCCCTTGGCGTGCCGAAGGCACATCTCGATTGGCAGCTACTGCCAATCGACAAGCATAGCGTGCGCCGCTCAGCTGAAATTATCGCCAAAGAATTTGGTGCCCACTCGCAAGGTCGACTAAGAATACGACTTGACGAGAGCGACGAATGGCCCGTGGCCCTTGGAGGAGCTCACCATATGGGAACAACTAGAATGCATGAAGATGCAAAGCAAGGCGTGGTTGACTCGAACTGCAAGGTTCATAGCCTCTCGAATATGTACGTTGCTGGCAGCTCTGTATTTCCAACAGCTGGTTTTGCAAATCCAACTTACAATATTGTGGCACTCACGCTTCGCTTGGCAGATCACCTCAAAGAGGAGCTAGCAATATGAAACTCAGTAGACGACGATTCTTACTTCAGTTGAGCAGCGTCGCCACACTCTCTGGTGTGTACTACTTTACTTTTCATCGCAACTCGGCCAGCGGCTCGCTCGAGGATATGGTGAAAGAAATTGTCGGCCCTATCCCGTCGGCAGATCCACTTGGGAAACGCTACCTAGAAGCCAACCCTTCAGAACACGACAAACAGCTTTTACTCAAAAGTCTCTTGCCGGAGGAAATAAGAGCCTCTCCCGATCAAGAGGTTATTCGAGAGTTTCTCAAACAAAGGATTAGCGATGACTTTAGGTCGGATAACGTCGTTAGCATGGATGGATGGCTTCTCTCAAGAACAGAAGTACGGGTTGATGCCTTGGTCTATCTTGATCATCAGAGTCCAGCAAAGCAGCGTGGCTAGAGACCAACTTGGGTTACAAGGTCGCTATTCCTCAAGAGAATGTTCATTCTAGAATTAATTACTCTCTCCATTTGAAAAATTCATGATTCAGCGCTACACTAGCTGGCGTTCCTAGACTTCGTCTGCGCTCTCCCCCCCGCGATTCGGTGAAGTCCACACATCATTTACATTGCTTTTGATCTTCGAGTTTGGCTGCTTATGTGGCCGTAGCTTTCGCTTCTTCCAGATTCGTCGATCATACACAAAGTGTTCTTTCGCCCTTTTATCTGCGTAGACAGCGATGCGTGTTTTCCCGTGTGGTCCTTTGAGCATACGCGGAAGCGCTGCGTGTAATAGAATGTTTTACCCAAGGTTAGAGAGATGTCCTACTTACAATTAGGAGAGAGAACTATTAGAGCCGTTGTCTGCGATGTCGATGGCACACTGCTTGATACCGAACGGCTCAAACAACTTTCGCTGCTCACCGCAGCCAAGGCATATGGGATCGATATTGAACCGAAACAATTGCTTCGATTCATCGGCATCAGCCGCGATCAATGGCCCGAACTTGGCGAAGAACTCTTCGGCATGAAATGGGACGAAATCAAGAAACTCCGTGATGAGTCTTTTGTAAAATACGTAGAGCTGCATCGAATACCGTGGTGCGCTGGAGCGAAACAATTTCTAGAGTGGTTGGCAAAGGTTGATCTTCCGAGAGGACGGTACACATCAACGAATCGACAGCCAATGGGATTGCTGATTGCCGGAAACTCTGCCCTCGATTCCTATCTCCCGGAAGCACTCTTCGGGGATGAGATACCCTCGGGTTGCGGAAAACCGAATCCTTATGGCTATGAAGTCATGGCGAATCGGCTTAGAGTTCCTGCTTCAGAAGTGATGGTATTGGAGGATTCACCTCGTGGTCTACTCGCGGCACGAGAATCCGGTGCCTACACTGTCTACATGAAAGGCTTGGCTCCATTTGCGACCGAAGACTACGATCTCGTAGACCTTACCGTCGACTCGCTTGAGGATCTCAAGGAAATTTGCGAATCAGCAATTCAGCAGTAATACCAGCTAGCGTTCACTGCTTCTCGTGCCAAGGTTACTATCTTGATTTTCGAAACGCAGTGCTACGCTACGCAACTTTGTTTACGTCTCGAAGGGCAATTGCTAGTGTTGTTGAGTAAGTAGAACGGACAACAGAACACCTAGGGAGAGCGCTGTGTATTTAATACTTTTAGGGTTGGGCGTTGGAGTACTCAGTGGTCTGCTAGGAATCGGCGGCGGAGTAGTATTGGTGCCCGTACTCACTATCGTGTTTGGGGTGAAAATTCACCACGCAATCGGAATATCGCTCGCGGCAATTATTCCGACTGCCTGCAGCGGACTTTGTAAGCATTATTTCGCCAATAATTTTAACTCTGACGACTTAAAAATGGCCGCGCTAATTGTCGTAGGCGGCATTGGTGGCAGTGTGCTCGGAGCGATGCTGGCTAGCGCACTTCCCGCCCCCATACTAAAGAGAGTCTTCGGCCTATTGATGATCGTCATCGGACTCAATATGCTTTTCAATTTCTCTTCTACTATTGTTGCCACCGCGCAGGTCAACATTGAAGAATAGAGCAATGTTCTTTCTCAATCCGTGTTGTATGTGAAGACAAGTTAGTGAGTTGTATCGGTTTGATTGTATCCGCCTGACGGTTGCCGTCAGGTGCGAAACGTTAAACGGATACAGCACGCGGTAGAAGGTTTTCTTCTGTTGAGTTGCTGTATAGAACGGTTCTTTGTTTATCCCCCGAGGTACTTGTGTACGTAGAACGTCTTTCGTCCTGGTTAGAGGGCGAAGAGTATCAGCAGGCTTTTGCAAATCTGTTGATCTTAACTCGAACATGGTTGTCAGACTACGACAAATCAGTCGAGAGACGCACCAAAGAAGAATTAGAGGAGAAAGCCTTACTGGCGGACCTCGCTTCTGATCCTTCGGTCGTCATTGTAGAAATTCCCGGACCCAGGGAGGATTTTCCGGGGCAGCACGCTTATCAACAGGAAGTTATCGCAGAACTGCCCAGTTTAGATCGGAGCCCATATCGCGGCGAAGCAGACTCGGTACTTTCGTCAAACGCCGAGCAGTTTCGCTCCCAATTCGCGATTGAGTTGCTCTCGGTTTCATCGGATTCAGCTTTGGAGTCACGAGAAGTCTATCGAATCTTGTTAGATCGAGGTTGGGTTCACGAATCGACCTCATCTGCGGGAATAAGGACCTTTTTAAGAAATCCAAACTGTAAGGGTGAAATTGCAAAGCTGAGACCGGCTCTGAACCCGACTTTCGAGGCAACAGCAGAGGCTCAAGAGTTTCTCGATCAAGCCTATAAGGCGGCTCGAGAAAACTTTAGTAGAAGCAAAGCTCGAGTCAGAGCTTTGTTTGCCTCTGACAAGCAGGACTGGGTTAGACGATTCCTCAGCCAAGACTTCTCTCAGTCCGAGGCGAAACAGCTTGTAACTGAAAACCCTGAGGCGGCTCGGCGACTGATCTCTGAAGCGTTCCCGTTCTGCTGGCATCGATTCACCACCGGTGAGTCGCATCCACTACGATAACGGCGTCCTTTCAAGTGACGCGATTCGCGCGGCGCGGTTCTTCCATCTGTAGGTTGAACCGCGTTGCTGCGAACGAATCTTCCAGCCACTTCGCTCTGATTGTGCTTCAACGGTCACGGAGGCGAGACATACATGCGGATCGAGGGGCGACCTTGAAATCAAACCCCCCGGCGCATGTTGGTTTCCCACGCCATAGAGAGTCCTGAACCACCATGCTAAGCGACACAGTGATAGTTGAAGACGCTGTCATGCTTCAGCACGTCACCGACGTCCGGTAGCAGATGCGTCAATACACTGGGGTCTTGAAACGGCCCACTTGCTTTATCACAAATCAACCAGATGACTCTTGGATGAAGTTGCAAAAAGCTCGCGGGACACTCACAGCAAACCGCTCCGTGAATGGCCGACCAAGCGGCCATCGCTTTGGTCTCCGAGTTCGCCATGATCAAATGCCAGCCAGTCGCCTCGTAGGATTTCCACCCCCGAGTGATCGCCTGCTTTGGCACCTTGCTCACATCGTTGCCGAAGAATCGACTGTTGGCCACCAGCGTTTCGTCGGCGAGTTGAACAAGTCGCGTTCCCGTACGAAGAAACGAACGTGCGGCACTTGCGGTCGTGCGACCCGGTTCATTGAACCCGATATGCCCGTTTGGACCAAGGCCCAAGAACTGCACGATGATTCGATGAATCGCTCGCTTTTGGTCGAACCTGCTGCAAGCACGGCGGATCTCTTGAACGTTACCCACCGAAGGGGGCACCAACAATCGATCGCGAGGAATACCAAGCCGGTCACAAACCGAGCCGACTTCGGTATCATACCCCATAGGGTCAAGCAGCGGCAGACGATAGTTGTCCTGTTGCACAACCCAGTCTCCCGCGTCGACTCCCTTCTTGCTTCCCTTCAAACGTTCGAGCCATGCGTACGTTCCTTCCGGCGTGCTTCCTGTGGACGATCCCCAGGCAGCCCAGCCTCGCTTCTGTCGCTCAAGATAGAGCGCTTCCATCATGAATCGCGCAGACCATTCGCTAAGAGCGTCATATGGTCCGCACAGCACCAACGGACGATACCGCCGATGCTCAGGTAGGATGAATTCCATCCGTCCCTCTCTCTGGTAGAAATGCTTGGAATCATCCGTGAGTACGGAAGATTGGTCGAACGACCAAGTGGATGATGCCGTAGAAATGAAAAACCGAAAATCCCCCCGTACCCGCCTGACAGTTGAAGTTCAAGCGGGTATGAGTCCTCTCTCAAATACCCGAAACAGCTTTCGAAAAGTATAACCCCCTAAGATAATCTGCTCAAGCAAGCGGAAAAACTAGCTTTGACTCGATCGATTGAGCCAAGGAACATCTCGTGAAATTAAACCAAGAGGTGCATAGCAAATAGAGTACCGCGAATAGAAGAAATGAATTTTGCTGAGTTTCTCTAACGAAATAACCGAAATCGAATCGAAGCCATTCACAGATCAATGGTTCGCTAGAGCGGACCAAAACGCCCAATCCATGGATAGAAAGATAGATTTGAGCTGTTTCCATACTATATATATCCGTTCCGGCTTTGCTGCCTGAGGGCGAAACGGAGGGGAGCGAATTCTAAGATTTTCGCGAACCAGGCTCTGGGCAGGACCTTGCTTTTGCTAGTATTTTCATGTAGCTTTACCCCCAATCTCTTTCCAAGCGACCGTCTGCGGAGTAGTCCTACGGGGCCTTTGTCTGTCATCCTCTGAAAGCCAAAGGTCCAACCAGCCAAGCGTTTTTCCATGGTTTGGACCTTTGTTGTCGTATTTCTTTTTCCCCGTCTCCCCGTCACAAGCATATTTGGAATCGAGGATTCGATGAAACACACCCCCTCAACCGGACCCCTCGGCGAACTGTGCCACACATTCGAAAGTCACCTGCGGAGCATTTTCACCGCTTCCAGCGTTTTGGATCGAATCGCCGCCTACGATTCGATCACTGAGTCGCGTGGTCACAATCCCGGACGCCGCTTGCGTGCAGAACCTACGGTTGTCCTCTTCAAAGGAGTCTTCTCAAACGGTGACGCGGCATTCGAACTCATGAAAGAGTTCATCGTGAATCGTCTGATCCGAGAGGAAATCGATCCCGATCGAGGCGATAAAGACGATCAGCAGCGATTGAAGGATCAAGAACTCTGCATCTGGCATGCGACTCTTTGTGCAATGAGTCTCTGGAAGGGTCGTAACGACGGTCATGGATGGTCAATTGAAGTCGGAGACCTCTATCTTGAGGAGATCGACTCGCTCAGAAATGCAATCGATCAACGAGTTCAGACGTTGTCGTTTCGTGACCGAAGTCGACCTCTTCGCCTCGACGACCCTGATGCAGAGCTTTTCGAAGATGATGATCTCGATATTGACCCTCGTTCGTACTGAAACAGGCCACAAAGCGTAGCGCCACAGGCGCTAATACACCCGGTTCCCCTTTTGGTCTCACGCTGGTTGGGACCTTGTTTTCCTTGCTCCGCTCCCTCAGCTGGCTCATCTACAACTATCGTTTCTAGCTACCAGTCATTGGTCGTAAGTTTGCTACTGAGCAATAGATATTTTCCATCGATAATGGACTATCTGCTTCCTCTTCATCACATAGAGGTCGTCATATATCAGAAGTGCCGCAAATGAGGCAGAATACAAGACGACAAAATCAACCTTGCTGGCATTGATTCTGCACATTAGCCGCGGGAATACGCCGGCCAGTGACTTCGGCAACGACTGCCAACAGCTCGGACACGTTTGTCGGCTTACCGAGAAAATTGTCCATACCTGCCTTGCGACATTTCTCCTCAACTGCCGCGCCACTAAGCGCAGTCAGCGCAATGATTGGAGTTCGTGATTTGGTCTTGCGTTCGTATTTTCTGATTCGCTTTGCAACTTCGAAGCCATTGATTTCTGGCAACTCACAATCCAGCAACACCAGATCAAATTCCCCATTGAAATAGTAAGTGAGCGCATGCCGTCCATCAGCAGCGACATCTACGACACATCCAAGTTGCTCAAGCAGACGCTCCGTTACGTATTGATTCACTTTATCGTCTTCAACTACCAAAACATGCACACCAGCGAAACAACCATTAATTGCGGCTAGATCCTCTTCCGCTTCCTCCGCTATTCTGGCGGCCTGAGTGGCGACAGCCGAATGACAACGAACGATGGCCGAAAAACACATTCCATCCTCTACGCTACTCACCACAGTGAGACCTCCACCCATCAACCGGCATAGCTTACCAGCAACTCCGAGGTCAATATCTCCAGGCTCTCCTATCCAGGTTAAATCACCCACAGTATCCACACAGACCGATCTCAACCGACTACCTATTTCCGTTGAAACGACTGTCCTCTTTTGACTTGCCGTAGCAACCAACACTACTTCTGTGTCTGTCGTTGATACATTCTCAATGACCAAAGATATCTGAGAGCGAAGCGGACAGTGCTTTACAATCTCTAGGATCATTGCACTCCAAATCAGCGAAAGATGAGCGGCATCACCTCGCACCTTTTGCGGCACCGAGCTGTGGATAACTCGATTGACCCGCACATTCTTTTTAGCCAATTCGTTCTGAAGCCGGTCAACCAACTGATCAACTTTATCCCTCACAAAGAACGAAGTTGGATTGAGCTGGAAAGTTCCGTTGCTAAGGGATAGATAGTCAACAATTCCATCTATCGTCGCAACAAGACTATTGGTGGCCACTGACAAATTGCGAACAGGTTCAAGCTGCTCCTCACTAATCTTACAATAGCGAAGAATCTCGAGTGCACCAGTAATACCGTTAATCGAAGTTCGTAGCTCATGACAAAGCCCCTCCACAAAGGTTCTTCGCGCCTCAGAACTCGCTACTGATTGCTTCTTTGCTAACGTCAGATTTTTCAGCAATTGCCCCTTCTCGAACATGCTCGTCATACCCGGCAACCATCGATAGCATCCAACTAAAAGCTGGATGGAGCCGACGAAAGTAAGCAAACTACAGAAGTATACCAAAGCTGGAGTTCGAGTGAAGCCTGTGCTCGTCAATCCAAAGTTGAGGGCAGAAAAGAGAAGTCCACTTCCAAGACAACCTAGACCGGAAAGAATCAGAGAGAAGCCATTTTGCGTCAAATCGTCACGCTGTCTTGACTCAGACCAACAATACCCAACGAGTACGAAGGTTGTAATTGCACTGCTAAATTTGAGAACGAAGAGAATCATTTTACTTCCTCAGATCTTTTCCAACAAAAACCGCTAGAATAGGAGATCGGTCTCAGGAGTAGAGATATCAACACGTAGAACCCCGTATTTCTTATCTTGGTTTGGAATGCACGAGCATTCCCGTTCGTAAAAACCCCTATATCGCCTACTAACTCAGCGAAATACGAGAAAAACGAAGTCTATAAGGGCATTACCGTATCAGATTGAGCAGGTGAAACGTCGACCTACCTATTTGCAAATTGGAATCAGTTTCAGAAAGTAGGAAGAAAAATGGTAAGTGGAATTCGAAATATGCTACGCGCAGTCAAGCGTCCGCTTCATGCGGCAGCGACATTCTCCGACATCGCTCCACTAGACCACAAATCTACTACTCAACACTTTAAATACACTTCTCGCGTTAAACTGCTCTACGCCCAACCACAATCGACCTACTACGCAATGATGGTTGCTGCATTCGTTACAGCGAAAGTTCTCTTTTCATTCGCCCCACTTGCTCAGGTTACAACTTGGTTTGTTGCGATGGCGCTTGTTTGCCTAGCCCGAGCTCGCCTGACATCTCAGTTCGCCATTCGAAAACCTGATGATTCTACTCTTACCAGCTGGAATCATCTATTTTGCTCCGGCGCACTAATGACTGCTCTCCTTTGGGGGGTAATTCCGCCGATATTCTTGAACAGTATCACCTCTGAAAGCCTACTAGTCATATGTGTAGTACTCTGTGGAATCTGCACAGGTGCGCTCGCCGTACTATCAGTAATGAGAGGAGTCGCGATCGCCTATACTACGATAATTCTCGCTCCGCTGACTCTCTGTCTGGTCTTAAGGGGTGGGCAATTCTCATGGCTCGGGATCATCTCTTCGCTCTTCTTAATAGTACTTATTCAGGCAATAATTAAAAGTAATGATGCGATCTGCACCTCTATAGATTTACAGTTCCAGAATCAAGAACTTGCCCGCTACTATAAAACCGAGCGCAATCGCGCTGAAAAACTCAACGAAGATCTAAAAATTGCCCTTAAGGGCGCTCAAGCGGCAGTCGAAGCGCGAGCTCAGTTCTTAGCAAACATGAGCCACGAGATTCGCACGCCAATGAACGGGATCGTTGGATTAACCGATATTGTGTTAGAAACCGCCCTCGACGATGAGCAACGAGAGAACCTCGAAATGGCAAGAGAGTGTGCGACACACCTTTGCAGCGTAATCAACGACATTCTCGATTTCTCGACTATGGAATGCAGTGAATTGGCGCTCGAAGCACGCACGCTCGAACTGCAGTCGCTTATACACACCAGTATGGAAATCTGTAGACCAGCGGCTCTAAAAAAAGAAGTAGAGCTTGTGGTCTCTCTTCCCTCCACCCTTCCAAACACCATAACAATAGATCCCGGCCGTCTGCGCCAGGTTTTCATCAACTTACTCGCAAACGCGATCAAATTTACCCCGCCGAACGGAACAGTCACTTTCTCTGCAGATGCGGTACGACTGGAGGACCGCAACACTATATTCTCGTTTGCGATACGCGATACCGGCATTGGCATTTCAAAAGAAGCACAAAAAACAATTTTCCAGGCGTTTGCGCAAGCTGACAGCTCGATCCAACGCCACTATGGCGGTACGGGTCTAGGACTGGCGATTAGCTCCAATATCGTCCAGCGGATGGGCGGCACCATTACGCTTCAAAGCGAAGTAGGGACGGGCTCAACATTTGTTATCACGCTACCAGTCCAGTCTGAAGACAATGAAGATATTGAGAAAGATTTTGATACTGATTGGCCGGACGCTCGACATGAAGCTCTTGCCAGTCAACGCAATTAGGAACTCAAGGAAGATAGATGAAAGAAGATATCAGTAATTCGCCCCGATTTCACAATATCGCCCTGATGAGGATATTAGTGGAAGAGGAGTTTGTATCCGAACTTCCAGGCTCTGAGATTCTCGACTCGGCCAAAGATACTCCTATCACTATTCTCGCTCGGAAAGGAGAAATCAACGAAGTCGACGCACTCGAGGCTGTTGCCGACAAACTGCAAATTCCTTTTATAGATCTAGAGAACTCGCCCCTTCGTGAAAAATTTGCGGTAGCGCAATTCTTTCGACGAATACCAATTGACCTCTGCAAACGCTACAACGTGGCTCCGCTCTTTACAGAAGATGATCACCTTATCGTTGCAACATCAAACCCACTTCTCACGGATGGCGTAAACGCAATTCGTTTCATCCTCTCAATGCCGATTCGGCCCTATATCGCTGAGCAGAAGAAGATCGAACAACTTATCAGCTCAGCGGCAAAGGACAAGACGCGCGCAATTAACACTTTGTGTAATGACATTGCTGAAGCTGATAGCAAAGAAGAAGAAGAAAAAAACAATACGATCGAAATTCAAAATCAACAGAGGATTCTTTCCGAGTTGTCCGCCAAACCGGTAGTTCGACTCGTACAACAAATTCTTTCTGGAGCGATCGATGCCCATGCAAGTGATGTGCATTTGGAACCGGCCCAAGACGGATTAGTAGTAAAGTACCGTATCGACGGAGCAATGAGAGAGATACTTCGGATCCCTGACGAACTCAAGCATCGTGTCATCGGTCGATGTAAAATCATATCCTCAATGGACATAACCCAGCACAGCATTCCACAGGATGGCCGAGCAAGTGTGCTCCATAAACGAGAGTCCATTCCACTTCGAGTATCTTCGATTCCCACCGCAAACGGGGAAAAACTTGTCTTTCGCGTACTCGCCGAAAACGCGCTTCTCAACGACATTAGCAGACTTGGATTTACTCCAGATATTCGGGGACGAATCGAGGGTGCTTTGAGCAAACACGCGAAGATAATTCTCGTAACTGGACCTACCGGCTCGGGAAAGACAACAAGTCTCTATTCTTGTTTACATCATCTTCGCGACGGGAAGACAAATATCGCGACAATCGAAAACCCTGTCGAGTATCGTCTCCCAGGAATCAATCAAACCGAAATCTCCTCTAAAGTGCAAATGACATTTGCATCAGCGCTGCGCTCCTTGTTGCGGCAAGATCCCGACGTCATCATGATCGGAGAAATTCGGGATTCCGAGACTGCCGAGATAGCTTTTCAAGCTGCTGAAACTGGGCACAAGGTTCTATCAACCCTTCATACCATAGACGCACCTTCTTCGATTTCTCGCCTGAAGAGTCTGGGAGTTTCGAACTACCTCATCGCAAGCAGTCTGCAAGCAATCCTCACTCAACGACTCGTTCGAAAACTCTGCCCCGAATGCCGAGGGGAGCGAGAGCTGAATCAAGAAGAAAGGCAAAGATTCGATGGCTTGGGAATCGAATTGAAATCAATTTACTTCGGAATTGGCTGCGAACGCTGCGAGCATACCGGATATCTCGGTCGATCCGGAATATATAGCTATTTCGACTGCACGCCGAGTGTCGCAGAAATGATTTCTCAAGATTGTCCTATTTCTGCACTTTGCCACGAGGCAAAAAAACATGGCTATCGCGAGCTCTGGGAGGACGGTGTTCGTCTTCTCAGGCAAGGAGTTACTTCACTAGAAGAGGTTGGACCCTACCTTCCAACTCTAGCACAACTTCGAAACGTAGTGGCAATCTCAAGCGGTCGGTCTCTCGAGCCGATAGAGCTTGCGCGAAAATCTAAACCGAAGAAAGAAACGAGCGTTAGCTCACCACAGTCCGAACCAAGCTCCTGTGAGGGCGAACGACTTTTGTTAGTTGAGGACAATATCACCTTGCGCTCGATGTTTGAATGGATTCTCAAGAAAGAGGGATTCAAGGTTACAACCGCTGAAAACGGACAAGAAGCGATTTCAGTATTGTCGGAGTTCGATCCCCAGTTGGTCATTTGTGACTCACTCATGCCCGTGATGGATGGTCGAGAGTTTGTAAAATACCTCAGGGCAAGTGAGGGATATCAAGAACTTCCAATAGTGATACTTACCGCGGAAGAATCTGAAGATGCAGAACTCGACTATCTCGAACTCGGCGTAAGCGATTTCATCAGAAAGAGTAGTGACACACAGATAATAGTAGCGCGAATCCAAAGACTACTTTCAAAGGGCATTACTAACTTGAATGGAGCATCGAAAGAGGTGGCATCATGAGAAGAAAGGAAGATTTTAGTTGGGAGAATGGGTACACGTTAATCGAACTGATGGTGGTGTTGGTGATAATGGGCATACTTGGATCCACAAGTGTAACCAATGCCAAGGAAATTCGCTCACGTGCATACGATACCGTCCTGAAAGCTGATCTGCGAAATGTTCGACTTGCAATGGAAGGTGAACAACTAGAGGACAGCAATGACTTCTACTACTTACGCATTTTAACTGGCCCCGGCTCGTTTGATGCACCATATCAAGCAGCCACATTATCAGATGGAACGACAATGTATGCCTATCGCCGCGCATGGCACAGCGGAGCGAGAAGCTATGAGCTTAAATATCAGTATGGCTGGCACAAGCATTCTAAGTGGCGGGTGCTACGCTACGAATACGAGATCGACGGGAAACACTATTTGTACGAGAGAAAATTTCTCAATTCATAGATCGAATTCTAAGCGGGTAACTAAGAGGACTAGCACGATGGCAACTACAGAAACAGAAACAACTCGAAGCTCTTCATTTCAGGCACGTGAGCTCTGTGAAGATATTTTAACCGAAGGTATGGACGAGGTACTACTGGAAGCAGCGGAGGCGGAGGATCAAGACGAAACCGATAACGAACCGAAACCGATTTATCATCAGAATTGGCTCAAGACCTTGCTCTTGTTGGTTCTCTTTAACGTAGTACTCAGCGGATATTTGCAATACACAGCACCAATTCAGAAAGGTACTGTCTCCACTGCTTCGAACATAGCTCAAGAGCTGACTCTGGAATCTCATGCGATCGCGCTGGCAAAAATTCTCGATAGCACCACGCAGAGCGAGCAGCAACGGGTCAATTTACTGAGGAAGCTTCCATTCCCTGGAATAGAAGTGACTGGAGAAGAACTTTTTCCGAGCAAGATAGTAAATTGATATGCCTTCGACTGCACTCTTGGCACTTACGGGCTAGCCCCGATCTATCAATCGGCGTCCAAAGCTAGCCTGCTGTTCTGTATTGAGGACGAGTTTTTATGAACACAATAAACAGAGCAAATCATCAATTAAGGTAGAAAAAGGGTTTCGATATGGACATACTTGTTGTTGAAGATAATAGAGTTAACCGTGTTGTAGCTGAGAAGATGCTTGCTCGAGCTGGCCATACAATTACGATCGCCGAGCATGGTCTCGCTGCTGTCGAAATCTGTAAACAGCAGCAATTCGACATTATCCTTATGGATGTTCAAATGCCCGTGCTCGACGGCATTAGCGCTTCTATTCAAATTAGAAAAGATGAACGAGCACATGGTCGATACACCCCAATTATAGCTCTTACCGCCCATGCCATGCATGGCGACCGAGAGCGTTTTCTTGAAAATGGTCTGGATGGATATGTGTCCAAACCAATAGATCGGGGAATCTTGTTCGCAGTAATTGACGAGATTTGCAACAAGCTCGCACAACCAGCTGTAAACTAAGAGCCACTCGACATCTAACGTGGGCTTGTAGTGTGCCCATATTTCTTAGCACATTGGCTTATCCGAGGTATCAACAAAGAAATGAGCTCGGGCACTCGACTCGCCATCTGGGCGACTGCCGTAGACATTTTTGACCTCAATAAGCTTCTCGTACAACATCTGCTTATCAACCGGCTTTGCCAAGAAATCGTTCATACCAGCCTTCAAGCACTTAACACGAGCATCGTCGGTTACATGTGCCGTCAAAGCTATGATCGGCGTCTTGTAGTCGAGCCGGGTTTCAAGGTGACGCAGCAATGCCGTGAGCTGTAGTCCGTCGGCTCCGGGCAATTCATAGTCCATAAGGACAAGATCGAACAGATTCGCTTGAAACAGTGTTGCAGCTTGCTCTGCGTCGGACGCAGCTTGAACCGAACAGCCGAATTGTTCGAGCAGTCGTTTGGTAACGAGCTGATTAAGTTGATTGTCTTCCACCAGAAGCACTGAAAGACACTGCGCGGCGCCAACGTCTTGTGATTCTTCTGATATCGAATCAGACATTGCTTGGGCCGAACCAGTACTCGCTTGGGCATCAAGCACGCAATCGAAGCTAAACTCAATTGTATTCTCGTTGCTATGCTTTGCGGTGATAGCGCCACCAAAGAGCGGCGCAAGTTGCATAGCTAAAAAGAATTCCAAGCTTGGAATATTCTCGATCCCCATCTGAAACACACTATCAACATCGGTTTTTCTCATCAGTCTTTCGCACTCATTCTCAGTCAATTGTATTGAATCTACTACAATGAGAAACTTTAAATGGACCGAGGTATTCACTTGCGAAATAAGGTCCACTGCTAATGAGATTTTGGCCTGCTCTTTACAGAGCTCAATTGCTTTTCTAGAAACTGCCATGACAATTTGCATCAATCGGCTCACATCACCACGAAAGAATTCAGGCACCTGCTCCGAAATATGCAAGGACGTCGAAACACCGTTGCCAACAGCTTCTCTCGAGAGGACACTGAAGGTTCTCTGCAATCCTGAACGCAAACTGAAACGAACGGGTTCCAATTGCAGCGCACCTCGTTCGACTTCTATTAGCTTCAACACATTATCAACGAAGGTAGTCAATTCCAGCGCTGAGGCTTTTAGCGATCTAATATGAATCTCTTGATCCTTGGGATCCACCGAGAAAGCAAGAAGACTTGCAGACCCCAAAACGCTATTCAACGGCGTTCGTAATTCATAGCTCAAGTTTCGAACGAATTCAGCGCGAGTTTCCGCGGCTTTAGCACTTCGCTCTTCTGCTCGTTCGAGTTCATGAACCAGTGCCTGCTGTTTTACCCTCGCCAACCGCAGCAGGCTCGCACTAAGTGCTATTGTAAAAAGAAGTGCAGAAAGCGTAATTGCAGTCGTCATATCAGTTCCTCGGTCAACTATCGATTGGGGACAGCCCTACGTTTCATACGGCTATGGACAAACCCACCGCTCCCGTAGAGATCCACGCTCGTTGAAAAATAAGAAGCTAGGCTTTGTTCTATCTCAGCATGGGAGCGCTGTGGAGTCTCAATGATTTCTATCAGCCGATCAATTCGCTCGCCGATCAATGGGTCGATTGAACTCGTCGGACCTTGGGTAATAGTCACGGGTTGAGCATCTCGAGTCAGTTCAATCACAAAAGCAGTGAGTACGTTGAGTAAGGCTAAAACTGCAAGTAGACGATAAACTGGAAAACTTCTTGGGCTTTCCTGTTTTGCTTTAGCGCCTCCGCGAGAACGTATCTCCTCAGACCAAGCGCGAGGCGGCTGCTGTGGCATCTCCGGCACAACAACATCGCTTGGTTCTTGCTCTCGTAGTTCCTCTTGCTTAGAGCGTCCTTTTTCACCAGGTTCATTAGTATGTTCCATATCGCTCCAACTTCCTTAGCTTTCCGCACTGCTTTTTTTGCGCTTCGCGCTATAACTATAGTGCCGATCGTTAATTAGATAATCGTACTGTACGAAATGCCAATTCGACAAAGGATGCGACCCAAGCTGCACTATCAAATCGGAATGATACCCGCTATAGCCGTAATGGCGTCGAAAGACCGAAACGGTAACTCCTTCCGGTATTGCTACTTCTTCGTAAGGCTGTGGAAGTACGTTTGGGCCAGTTGCTGTTTCAAAGTATTGAACAAAACGTCCATTCGGAGGCGCATGGCTATTGACGGCGCGATGCACGTGCGTAAGTGTCTGTTCGATATTGCGATCGACGAGCCGGACTTGTAGATTCTCAAGATTACTCCCAACCAATGCACCAACAACACTACAGTAAAAAAGTAGTTCAAAGACAACTGATAGCGAAATTCCATACATTGTGTTGCTCCGACCCCACAAATTTATGACACGGGAAACTGAAGTTCCCTCACGTAAGATTTATCTTTGCCAGCGGTCAACGACGTAACCAGCTTAAAGCGGACTGTAAATTGAAAACAAGAACCTTTATCCGGCGTGCTCTTCACCCAGAGCGCCCCTCCCATTAATTGAACCAAACGATTGGAGATAGATAGACCCAGTCCAGTTCCGGCAAATGGTCTTGTGAGTGAATTGTCAACTTGAGAGAAAGGCTGAAATATCTCTTCTAATTTATCTGGGGGTATGCCAATGCCGGTATCTGTAACCGAAAAGAGCACATCAACATGCTCGGTATTTTCAAAAAGGGTCTGCATCGAAACCGAAACTGTACCACCTGGAGGAGTAAATTTAAGCGCGTTACTGAGTAGATTTATCAGCACCTGACGAACCCGACCGCTATCACCATTAACTTCCCAGGGAACTGTTTCTGGTACACAAATTTTAAGCTGAAGTTGTTTGTTTTCGATTTCGGTTCTAATCGACTTCGTAGTTTCGAGAACTAATCGGTGGAGATTAAACTGCTCTCGATCAATTGTTAATTTGTCGGAATCAATCTTAGCTGAATCAAGCACATCGTTTATTATTCGAAGAAGCGCATCGGCAGAATCCTTGATTATTCCGATCATTTCGCACTGTTCGTCATCAAGATGAGTTTCTTGGAGCAGCTCAGCCATTCCGAGAATACCGTTCATCGGCGTTCGAATTTCATGACTCATGTTAGCGAGAAACTGCGTCCTTGCAAGAGTCGCCTGCACCGCTGCTTGTTCCGCTTGTTTTACTTGATTCTTGATCTGCTTTCGCTCAATTGCGTGACGAACCGTGCGAGCAAGCCCGGCGTGGCGTTGATGTTTCGAGAGGTAACCTTGAGCACCGAGCCGTAGCACGCTGACCGCTCCTTCATCGCCCTCGTGCCTGCTCAACACTACAATTGTCAGTTCGGGGTGAAGACTTGAAATGTCTTTCAAACCCTCCATGGTATCACTATCAGGGAGTCCAAGATCCAGAAGGGCAATATCAATTGTCTGTTCTGACAACTGACGCCGCGCGTCAAGCAGAGACTTAGACCATAGACATTCATACTCGGTATGAGAGTCCTTTAAGAGGACCCGTCGAGCTGCTTGAAAATCATGTTCATCATCTTCGATGATCAATACCCGGCACTTTTCATCGAGCACTGGGCTTCTCCCTTGTTCTTCAATGTTCTCTTCCATAGTTGCCATTCAAAATCAGATGTCTCTCAAATTCAGATGTTGAAAGGAGCGGAAATGAAACAAAAAACTACCTCTGAAAAGGTACGCGGCTCCCCGTATTTTCGACTCTCCTGCTCTTAAAAATTGACCGAAGACCCTACCCAAGAAAGAATAGGAGCCGCGTATGTACTCTCGACAAACAGGTCAGCAAATGAGTGCGGAACAGTCACCAGAGAAAAGAATCGACGACCACGATATACGGGTAGACCCCGACAAACCCACCAGTGAAAGACTGAAAGAATTTGAAATGGATTCAAGCCCCGCTCAGAAGATTTCTGTAGTACAAACAACGCAAAGTGAGAAAAGTCGAATTTTAGTTGTAGAAGATGATCGCGATGACTATTTGTTCGTCGAGTCGAAGCTAGAGTACGATCCCAACTGTCAACTGCCGAAGCGAGCTATGCATCAGATCACCTGGGTACGCTCTTTGCGAGATGCTTTGGTTCGATTGGAACAAGAACCATTTGACGTAATACTGCTCGACCTAACTCTCCCTGATAGCAAAGAGCTGGAAGGGCTCCACAAGCTGCGAAAGCGATTCGCCAATATCCCGATTGTCGTCCTCACCTCACTTGATTCAGAGAATTGCGGTGTAGAGGCGATCCGTTTGGGTGCTCAGGACTATTTGGTCAAGGGTTCAGTTGATGGCGGATTGGCACGCATGATTGACCATGCAATCGAACGTCATAGCGTCTATCAGAAACTTTGTGACGCAGAGCAACATGCGTATCTCGCATCGCAAACCAAAAGTAGGTTCTTGGCTCACATGAGTCACGAGCTGAGAACACCGCTCACTGCAATTATTGGGTATAATGAAGTGTTACTCAATAGCGAAGTCTCTCCAGAAGAGCAGCAACAGGCTCTGACTTCAGCACTGAAAAATAGTCGGCACTTACTACAGATTATCAACGACATCCTAGATATTTCCAAGATCGAAGCTGACAAACTTGATGTGCAGCTAGAGAAAGTACCTCTGTTTACGATTCTTGAAGAATTGTCGATCGCCCTCAAACTGAAAGCCCAAGAGAAAGCTATATCATTTGGTTTCGAATATCAGTTTCCTCTCCCTAAAGTTATTGAAACAGATCCGCTTCGATTCAAACAAATTCTGTTCAATCTTATCGGAAACGCTATCAAGTTTACTAATGTAGGTGGGGTGAAAATTTCAGTCTGGTTCGATTCGAACAATGGGCAGTTGATATTCGAGATTGTTGATACTGGCGTAGGAATATCGGAAGAGCGACAACAATGTCTGTTCGAAGCGTTTTCGCAAGTCGGACTTGGCGCGACACGGCAGTTTGGTGGCACCGGCCTCGGGCTAGTAATTTCTCGGAAACTTGCGGTAATGCTAGAAGGCGACATTACTATTGAGAGCGAAAAGGGCCGAGGAACCGTCGCAACGTTTTCTAGCAGCATCGGCAGAATATCAACAGATGATCTTGTCTACGAGATTGAATCAGAACCACCAGCGCAGGTCGCCCCGCAGTTGCACGCCCTAGGGAGAGGGCCACTCGCAGGTCGCATATTGTTGGCAGAAGATGGACCGGACAATCGCGAACTCCTTATTTTTCTGCTCAAGAACCAAGGGGCTGACGTTGTCGCCGTCGAGAACGGCGCTCTAGCGGTTGAACGTGCGCTCAACGAAGAGTTTGATCTTTTGATTCTGGACATGCAAATGCCAGTAATGAATGGATATGAAGCCGCAAAAACGCTTCGGAGGCGTGGCTACACCAAACCAATTCTCGCACTCACAGCAAGTGCAATGTCTGGCTCTCTCGATCGCTGTATCACATCTGGATGCGACGATTACATGACTAAACCTTTTGATAGAATCGCTTTATTTCGAAAAATCGAAAGCTATTTGAATCCGACGTTCAGTCAAAGCAATATGAAATTCCAAATGTTAGAGGATGATCCAGAATATTTGGAGGTAATGTCCAATTTCGTCGGAAATCTTCCCAAACGAGTCAAAGCAATCCAACAGGCACATGCTCAGAGCAATTGGAGCGCTCTTTCCATGTTAGCGCATCGCCTAAAAGGTGCTGAGAATTTTGGCTGCCCGACATTGAGTCGTCTCGCAGAGCAACTTGAGGCAGTTTCAAGAAGTGACGAGAAAAGTGAATTGAACGGGATTATCAATAAACTTGAACATGCCTGCAGAGAGGTAATTTCTTCTTACCACACTTCAAAGAGCATTGTGAGTTAGGTCCGGGAGTAACATATGGAATCATACGAAACAGCTGCGGTGTTGCTTGTAGATGATGACGCAGTTGATATTGAGGCGATATCGCTTGCAATTAGGAAGAAAGGAATTATTAATCCCTGGTTGTTTGGCAAAATCTAAGGTTGGAGATGGGTTTATCGATCTAGTTAGTATGCTGGATCATTTTTGGCAATATACAGAGTTTCCACCGGAGCTCATGTAAGCGCTACCAGGTGGAAGTAGCGAAGCACAAGAATAATCTAGCGATCTTCGACCCAACAAAGTAAGAATCGAACGCGAGACGCAAAAGAACACTGTCCTATCACCTACGCTCAACCAATCCAAGAAAACCAGATAGGCCGCCGAGTTGAATCAAGGTGATTCAACTCGGCTTACAACTTATTGACGAACTCGGTTGCGTGACAGTGGGAGCGACAATTACGACCCTACGGGACTCCCCGTCTTCTCAGTAAGAGGTAGCTCACATAGTTCCCTTAGTGCATCCTAAGCCAGAGAGAGTTATAAACCGAAGAGGAATCGGCTATGGCAACTATACTTGTTATCGAAGACGACGAAGACATGAGCAGATACATGACATACCTTCTCTCTTCAGCGGGCCACTCGGTTCTGCAAGCGTCTGATGGCAAGAAGGCGCTAAGGCTGATTCACGAACACCAGCCGGATTGCATCACATTAGACATTTACATGGATGAAATGGATGGCCTAGAGACCCTACGCAACCTGAGACGTAGCTCCAAGACCATACCTGTCGTAATAGTATCTGGCAGTGCAGAACAATACCTACTAGGCATTTGTAGACATCTTGGAGTTTCAGCGTTTCTAACTAAACCGTTCGAAAACCAGAGATTATTCAGTAGTGTTGAAGCAGCGCTTTGCTAGTCGTGCTGTAACAAACATTGCAAACGCACTCGAAGTGGACCGGTATTCTCTCTACGCATGAGCCCGTACAACCACAACATCCCAAGCAAACTACTCGGCTTTCCAACACTGCCAACCGTCTATTTTTATGTGCCGACTCTCTGACAGTAGGCAGTCGACTGTTGAACAGAGACTCAAAAAAGGAGCTCTTATCGTTTGAATCTCGGAAAATAGTGGGGTATTCCACCAGCATCGAAAGCTACGCTGATGAAAGGCCGTGGCGAATCGCGTAGCGAACGAGCTCTCCGTTAGATGAAATTTCTAACTTTTTCGTTATGCGAGCCCGGTGCGTCTCGACAGTTCTCGGACTGATATACAGACGCTTTGCAATATCGTTGTTGCGAATACCAACGGCAAGCATATGGAAGACTTCCCGCTCTCGAGGAGTCAACGCCTCCAATGGATCAGATTTACTGTCTCTACTGGCAATATTGTAGTAATTGTTTGGCAAAGGAAGGGTCGTCAACTGTGGAGGCATGAACTTTTTCCCCTCCAAGACTCGTTGCATCGCAGAAAATAAATCATCCAAGCATCCCGTTTTGAGCACATACCCTTGGACACCTGCCAGCATTGCCTGTTTGATTGCCTCGGCAGTACCATCGTCAGAAAGGAGGATTACGGGTACCAGTATCCGGCGTCTACGAAACTCGTGGACAAGCTCAATACCCGACGGACCCGGAAGGCGCAGTCCGCTCACCACTAAATCAAATTGGGTATCTGCAATCTGCTCAAGTGCGTCATACAAATCATTTGCTTCATTCGAGACCTCGAAACCCTCCTGCGTATCGATCGAAACTCGCAAGCAAGCACGAAGAAGCGACTCGGGCAATACCAATAAAATGTTCCTCGTAGAACTTGCAGCTGAATAACTATCCATAGAAAATTATCTACTCTTTCTCAGAGCCCAATGTGCGAATCAGTTTGCTACACCTTTACTTAGGATGCACGGTTTGAACTAAAGGCCAAGAGAAATGAGTGTGGTCATTTCTATTACGGGCTTCCCCGCAACGAGCCGCCTGGTTTTCCCTATAGCGCTCCCCTTACGTGCCTACCCTGCTTTCTCTTTCATCCTTCTTTCTTCCGACATCAGTGGGCTTAGACTTCGCATCGTATCTATCTCAACGCAAAGCATTGGAGACCCCCATGGTCCAGATTTGGTTCAAGATATTTATAACTGTCACGACCGCAGCTTCGTTCCTTGCCGTTTGCATTTATCGAATTCGTAGAACGGATTTATCACCACGCGGCATTACTTGGATAATGGCCGGACTTTGCGTGCTTACAGCAACTGCTTTGCTCGACACACTGCATTCGATCGCCCAGTACAATTCCCTACCCATTCGCGATTTCGAACTTTTTCTGAGCCAAACCCAACTCTCTATCACTCATTTTTTTGGGGTCGCGCTCTCGGCCTCTGGATTTCTCCTCTGGCTTCCAACTGTTGCAAATGCAGAAGACCGTCGGATGCTTCTGCGAGAACTAGCTGCTGCAAATAAACGAGCCCTCGCCGCTACAGAGGGTAGAAGAGAATTCATTCTCGGTCTCAATCATGAGCTCCGCACACCAATCTACGCCATCACCGGGACACTCGAGCTTTTGCATAGCAAACTCAATGACGAGACTCAGCTCGAGCATGTGATTTCACTTCGATCGGCTACGCAGTCAATGGTCGAAACACTCGAAGAGACGATGGACTACGTATCACTTGAAATGGCAACTTTCGATCTCAGTCCAAGTAAATTCTTTGTAAAGAAACGATTTGAGTATGTGCTAGGTCAAATCCAAGAGGAGCTTGACCAAAGAAACGTTCGAGTACAGTTCTCAATCAACGCAAGCATCGATGAACGGATTCGCATGGACGCAATACACCTTGGCCGAATCTGGAGGGCGGTCTTGCGCACTATCCTTCAGCACTGTCCTGCTAATTGTGACATTGAGTTTGAGGTAGATTTACAATCAAATCCGAATAATGATCAAATGACGAAACTCGTTACCTCGATTCGACAGCCCACAACAGTTCTGAGCGTTGATTCAATGAGAGAACTCTACAGCATATGTAACGGCATCGAGGAGAGCGAAAATTACAATAGTCGCTTCTTAGAACTGGCCGTTGCTCGACGCATTTCAATGCTAATGGGGGGCGAACTTCAGTATAGCTATTCGCGTGATCAGGGTATCCACTTTGGCTTTGCAGCTCCCTGTAAAATGACGAAGGCGGAAGTTGCGAGTCAAAGCGGAATGTATGAAGGGTATCTAGATCAATGCTTTAAGGGACTACGGGTCTTACTCGTTGAGGACGACAGGGTTAACCAATATGTTACAGAGCGACTTCTACAAAATGTCGGTTGCACAGTGGAAATCTCAGCCGATGGGCAGCATGGGATTGCCTATGCACTCAATAAACACTATGACGTAATTCTCCTCGACTGCGAGCTCCCGGACATCAGCGGTATAGAAGTGGCAAAAACCATTCGAGATTCTGAGCGGAAGCAGGGAACGTACACTCCACTCGTAGCACTCACCGCTCATGATCAAGGAGAGATGCGGGAACAATGTGCCAGAGCCGGCTTTGACCGATTTATCGGCAAACCGGTAAGCCAAAAGCAGCTAGTTGAGACAATAGCAGATCTTACGGATCGACCGATACCGAAAGCCCCCTCAGAGAAACTTTTGTCGAAGAAAACATCGAGCAACTCCTCATCCAACATTTATCCCATCTAGCTGAGAGTAAGAGCGCTACTAGATCGAGGCGCTCTGCTCTCCACTCGGCCATAAACTCATAATCAAATCACAAATAGCATCGTCAGGTAACAATTATCAGCAATCCTTTCTAGCGAACACTTGTTCTGCTCACTCTTCGCACGAGACGAATTCCCACTCACATAACCACATCGAGGGTAAATTAAACTACCTGCTCCCTGAGCAGTAAAACTAAGGATTACCAATGTACCTAAAACAGAAACTAATTAGTATAGCCGCAGTTTGCCTGTTGTGCAGTAGCGCCTCAGCAAGCACGATAGAATACGATTTGAGTGGAGTATCGGCAGCGCCAATTCTCAATACGCAAGTGACAAACAACCCGATGTTTCGTTTGGAACAGAGTGGTGCATATACGTTCTATGTGGACTGGACCGGCGCAACACTTGTTCACGACACCCGTGGAACCGATTCCTTTGCCGACGATGTAATCAGCATCACTGGCACGGTAAGCGGCTGCACAGGTGCAACTGGTGGAAACTGCTTTAATGACGATAGCTATGAAACAGTTATCACCCACGACCCAGCAAAACGCTTCTTTCGTCGCTATGCAACACTTGGAGCAGGTGATTTCGAGATCGATGCCGCGTTTAATCTTGATGGCAATCAGACCACAAGCAATGATGATCTGATCGCGAGGGCGCAAGCAGCGGGAGATTTCACGCTTCGAGACCCGAACTCGCCGCATAACAACCTAGTTCAACAACTTATGCTAAAAGATCATCCCGATCTAGGTTGGGCGTTTCGACTCTATGACGACGGCACACTCGGTGAAAATCAGTTCCGTATTGAGACATGGTTGTTGAACCAAGGAGGAATTCTCGGTGACCAAGTGCGGCATGAAACACGACCGGGCGAAGCAGTATTCAACGGCGGCCTGATTGCCACACGTCGTGGCGGAGGGGAGGCGGAAGTCCCAGAGCCCTTTACCGCCGGTCTTCTCGGGATAGGACTTGCGGTTGGTGCCGCAAGACGTCGAAAGCAGAAATCCTAGAAGTCGCGATGGTACGCTTTGCGTGCCTCGAAATAGGAAGTAGAGAGCAGCGGCATTGGTGGGTGTGATTGGAGAGATCGCAGGCATCTGCCGCTGTTTTTTCGTTTTTTATAGTGTGAAAACAATTCAGAAAAGTCCGGCGCCTGGAGCCGGAGCCATACTTTAAAAGCAACATAGGTCAGTAAAATACTCGGCATTGCGCATACCGTTTGACGCTTAGCTCAGCTTGTCGTAATTCTTGCTGGTCTTATTTGCCCAGGTAGCTCAGTCGGTAGAGCAGCGCGCCCGAGCATAGCTCGGACGCAAAAGCGGACTGCAGCTTCTTCCACCGCTACGCGGTGGGGATTTTTGGAGGTTGGT
>CBDUGV010000023.1:0-27700 GCA_965366815.1 uncultured Bdellovibrionales bacterium
ATAACGAGAATGCTCCCCAAAACAAGCTGTAGCTTGAACGAGCGAGTATCGATTTCGTGAAAATCAGCGCTTAGTATTTTCTCCAGCTCGCCATTTGGAGAGTCACTCTCTTGCAAATTTTTTGTCGCTCGCAGACCAATGGAGCCAAGAGCATGTAAGGGAGTTTTAACAACATCCAGCTCAATTGCTTCTCGACTCAAGAGTTCCCTCAGCTCACCTTCTCGAACACCGATGATGGTATAGCCTCTCATCCACCTCCAACAAAGCAATAGCACCAAGGGAAGTACCACCACGGCAAACTCATTGATATCCGGTTTGCTCCCACGAGGGCCAAACAACACGATATTCCAAGAAAGGAGAAAGAACGGCAGCACAAATACTGTCGTGAAGACGAAGCTTAAAACTCGAGAAAAAGCCACGGCCTGTTTCTTGATTAATCCGCGACCTCCGACAAACAGCAGCCAACTCGCTACGATCAGAAAACAGAGCGGGAACACTAATTCGTATAACGTGTAATACTTCATACAACCTCTCAAATGGACAAATTTCCAGGAATCACCCTCGAGCCTGACAGCGCGCCTTATTGGGACTGTGTGGATGGTGCACTTCATCGCAATCGGCGAACATCTTAACTGGCGTACCAGCACTAGGATCTTGAGAACGACCGCTAAATTGCAGTTGTTTAAAACCATAGCTCGAGCAATACTTCCCGCTTTTCTTGGTCAATAGACTCCCCCAGGGATACCCTACGCAACCATCAGCCCCATAGCCTTTCCCATCGTTTCGACCCACAGAAAACCGTATGCCTAATGGAATATCCTCGTGGTCAATTCGCTCTGAGTTCCTCCAACCGGCATGACCATTCCCCCAGTACTTCGCCGCCGTGGTCGACCCCAATTGATATCGGTCGGTATTGATTCTGGTGCAACGCATTAGAACGGGGCAATACTGCTCGTCGCAGGGAACCTCGCGAGCACCCGTCGCGATAAATTCTTCTGGGCATTCCTCGTACACAAACACATGAGTATCACTGAGAATGTCAGGGCTCGGTAATGGGCAGCAGGTAGAGGACACATTGATGGTTCGTCCAGAACGTTCCTTGCCGCCATCATCTCCAATTGAGAATAAAACATGATTTGCAGGACATTGTTGCTTCGCAGCAGCCCATTTGCCATTCACGGGAGAAAAACCAAAGCAGGCCTGAGGCTGCGATTCGGCAATCGAAACTGCTTCTAGCTCACTCAGGGGCTCTGGCACATCTACCTGTGGAACACCAATAGTTGATCCGACAACTACAAACGCAGCAATGCACAGTATTGAACTGGTTCTAACAAAATAAACCATCTGTAATAACCTCAGCTTAAAAACTAACTACTCAGCTAAGGTGTCTATCGACCTGATTCTCTTGTAACCCGAGAGTTCGAAATTACAGTACGATTGCAATTTAATGACTTTTCGGTAACCGCGATTCCGTCTGCAATCGAGGAACTCATCTGCCTTGAGGTTCTTTCGGGCAAAAGATCGCGAAACGTTATCTCAGCGCATCGGCAAAGAAAGCTCGCTCGGGGCATAACCCTAGTGAGAGTAGAGATAAAGCAATAAAGTATCGGTATTGCTGTAGTTTTACTCCAAGCGGATTACTCGAAGTATCCATGCGATTGAGCCGACAGTGAATTCTGTCGATAGAGAGAGAATAGAATCAGCTGGAAATCTAGCTGAGTGAGAGGGAACGTAATGAGGAAAATACTCGTTGTAGAGGACGACAAGCGCATCTCTGAACTACTGGAAGTAGAACTCCACGATCACGGCTTCGAAGTAGAGGTAGCCGAAGACGGCGAGCAAGGCTTGCAACGACTACAGGAAGCATCATTCACACTTGCAGTGGTTGATATCATGCTGCCCAAAATGACGGGACTCGATATCTGCCGAAAACTTCGTGAAGACAACAACTCCATTCCGATAGTTCTCTTGACTGCAAAGAGCGAGGAGATCGATAGAGTGCTCGGACTCCAACTCGGTGCAGATGACTACCTCTGCAAGCCTTTTAGTGTTCATGAATTGGTGGCAAGGATCCAGGCAATCCTGCGACGCGTAGAGCGCTCTTCCGACTCTCCTCTGAAAGGTCAAGTCGAGTATCGCGACTTGGTGATCTGTTCCGAGCGGCGAGTTGTTACGATGAAGGGAGAACCTATTGTTTTGACGACCAAGGAGTTCGACATTCTTGAGTTCCTAGCCCAAAGGGCTGGAAATCCTTACACAAGAGACCAATTGTTAGAGGAACTGTGGGGATACTCAACGGAAGGCTATCACAACAATGTAACGACACATATAAATCGTCTACGCAAAAAAATAGAGCCCGTGCTCTCTCGCCCAATCTACATTCGAACCCTGCGGGGCTTTGGCTACTATTTCGGAGATCGAGAGGAGTAACATATGCTCCAACTCTGGCGAAGAAGTCTCACCTTAAGAATCGTTTTTGTATTCTTCGGTCTCCTTGTGTTGGTTGGCTTCGCACTATTAACAACAGCTTATTTCTCCTGGCACCAACTCCTTATTCATCACCAACAGCAAGAACACTGGAATCTCGCAGCGGAGGTACGCGACAAGGCCCAATTGCAATTGGCTACCGGTTCTGGATACCAAGAACTTGCCGACGCCATCGCCGCCGCGAATAGCCCGAGAGAAGTCGCCGAATTCTACCTACTTCGCTCCGACGGAACGGTTGAAACACACTTTGGCGATAAGCCGCTCAAAGTAGACAAAGTTGATCTTGGACCCATACAACGATTCCTCAGCGCAAAGAGCGATAGAAATTCCGGGATTTTTCGGGGGACCAATCCGCTTGAACCGCGGTACAATAGAATATTCTCAGTAGCTCCACTCACAATCGGGAATGAAAGCGCCTATTTGTATGCCTTACTCCACGTCAAGCGAATGCACGTAAGTCGAACACTTCTACAACAGAACTACGTAGTGAAAATTACCCTTGCATGTTTTGTAGTTGCCATTCTCTCCGTCGGACTCGCTGGAGCTTGGCTCTTTCGTAGCGTCACTCTTCCCTACCGGCAATTAGTAGATACGGTTTCGCAGTTTCGTGATGGAAAGCTCGAGAGCCGTTACCCGTATGAGAATAACCATGACATTGGGGAACTCGGTGCTACCTTTAACTCAATGGCGGATTCACTGGCTGAACATATCTCTGAGCTACAGCGGACAGACGATCTGCGTCGCGAGTTGGTAGCTTCGATCTCCCACGATCTACGAACTCCCTTGACCTCAATACGCGGCTTTATCGATCTCGTCCGCCGGAAGGACCGGTCATTGGCCGAGGAACAGCGAGCAGCCTACCTCGATACCTCACTTCAAGGAATCGACTCACTCACGCGACTGATAGACGATTTGTTTGAGCTTTCAAAACTGGAGGCAAAACAGAAGGCTGCGGTTCTTGAGGAGTGTTTTATCGATGAACTAGTAGATGATGTCGTTCGTAGTTTTCAACCACAAGTTGCGTCAAAGGAGATTACACTACGCGCAGAGTTTGGTGTTGAGCTCCCGATGATATTTGCCGACCTCACAATGATTGAGCGAGTGTTGTTCAACCTTATCAGCAACGCAATTCGCTACACTCCAACAGGCGGAGAAATTCGAGTGACTGTTCATCAATTAAGCCCAGGCTCGGTTACGATTCGCGTCATTGATACGGGTACTGGAATTCCCAAAGCAGATCTACCGCGACTATTTGAACAATTCTATCGAGTCGATGAAAGCAGAGCGAGCAATAGCGGTGGTGCTGGTCTGGGTCTTGCCATTGTAAAATCCATCGTCGAACAGCATGGTGGCAAAATAGAAGTTACAAGCGAAGTCGGTTCTGGAACAACGTTCAGCTTCACACTGCCGACCCACAGTGCGCCCGAAACAACTACCTCAATTCCATCACCAATGTAGCTTCACAATTCAGGCACTGTACCCCAGAACCTTCGGTGCCAAACTAAGGAACGCATTTGGCCAATGGACTATAGATATTGTCAATCTTCTTACAGTCTGGAAACATCTTTACCTCAGAGCCCTCCGGAGGATCGCCTTGCTTACCCGCGTAAAGAAGTGTTCGAAAGACAATATCCCTACAGCCATCCCCCGCTTTTCCGGAGAAGAGACTGCCGAAAGGCTTCCCAATGCAACCGTCAACACCCCAATCGCGATGAAAGGTTCTTCCCACTCCATGTCGCATACCCAAGGGGAAATCGCTACGACGTATTAAAGAGGCATTCGTCGACTGGCTAAAACCGTTACCCCAATAGTAAGCGGGACCATCTTTTGAAAGCTTGTACCTATCCGTATTGATCTTCGTGCATCGAAAGATAGCCACGCAATCCTCGCAAGGGGTATCCAAATCTCTTCCAGTTACGACGAAATTCTTTGGACAGGTGTTCTCATGGAACTCCACTACGTCGCTCAGGACATCGGAGTCTGGAAGTGGGCAACACTCCAACCCATGAAACTCTGTATTTATGGGTTTCGATTCTATAATCGAATACACCGCATATCCCGCCGGACAATCTTTAAAGCGATGTCCCCATCCGTGCTCGGTCGGATTGTAGCCAATGCAAAGTCGAGGACCAGTTTCCTGCGGCCTTCGATAGCGATACTCAAAGTGCAGCGAGTCAATATCCTTGTCGACTACCTCGACCTCCAGGCGACTTGGTTCAAATCGATACCCCATTCTCGATGCATCAAGGACATATTTACCTGGAGAAAGCCCTGTTAATGAAAATACTCCGTGATCATCAGTGAATACAGTCTTTCCAAAGCCAGCGCTGACTCGTACTTTCCGGAGCGGCCTCAAAATTTGAAGGGAGTATACAGTCCTGCTTGAAGGCTCCCAAACACCCAGAGAAGGCCAACTATTCTCTTCTTGAAACTCATGTAGTTCGATCCCTTTTTCTCCTGCGAACCAATCACTCAAGAGCGACAAACTAGGGGAAGGTTCGAAATTGAGTAGGTAGATCTTACTTGTCTCGCTTCCTTTCAATACAAACTTTGACAAGACATCTGGTATGAGATTCAAGACCAAACCTTGATCGAAGGCTTCCGTAGAATGTACTGTCTCCGTTTTAATTTTAGCTTTTCTCATCTCGCGAGAAAATTCGATACGAGCGATCCGTCCTTCAGCGCCCGCGACAGCAAGCAAGACAAAAGGCTCAGTCGGCCCATGCCGCCAAGGTATGAGAAGATCCCAAGCCTGCACATTGAAGGCTATGTCCAGCGAGTCCTTAGAAAACCCACCTTTGCAATCGCTCCAATACAACATCTTGGCATTATCAGCTTTGGTAACGGCAAACACATCTTCACAGCTATCTCCATCAAAATCAGCGGCCCGCAATAGGCTGTGAGCGGTTGCAAAGTCTGCGTTCTCAATCACTTTCTCTTGAAACTCGGCATTCGGCGAGAAACGAAGCAAGCGAGTTGGACATTGTTTGGTGCCGAGCAAAAGCAGTTCATCAACTGTATCACCATCAACATCAACTACTAAAAGTGAGCTGTAGCTAGGGCACTGCAGGGCCAATGATCGATAGGCAATACCATCTTTCTCTGTTGCCCACGACAGGTAGAGCCTTTGTGGATCGGGGAGATCATAGAGAAGTTGTTCTTGATCTGGATCGAAGAAATGCCCAACCGACAATCGCATGCTGGATGCCAATTGCCCTATATCATTCAGGTTAAAACCGAGGCCACCAGGATTCACCCCAAACAAAAAACCCCATTTCTCATGTGATTTGGAGAACCCGACAAATTCCTTGCTGCCCTTACCGTCGAAATCAACAGCCGCAACAGGAGCAACCGTAGTAAACTGGTCGTCGATAAATTGTTGCCTGTCGAAAGCCTCAAGCGGCGAAGTATCTACCAATCGAACGATTCCACTTATTGTGTACGTCGAGTTTGGATCTGCCCCAGCGGGCGGTGCAAGCAGAAGGGCAACTAGGCAGGTAACAGTGGCGAATTGGAATGCGTTTGCAGTTCTCATCTGGCTTACAATACTGCACGACGACAAGCATTCGCAATTCAGAAAAGAAGCCTTGCTTGGATTGGGATAGAGGCTCCAAGCAAGGCTCCGTGTGTTGTGTGTGCATGTGTGTTTGATGTGCTAGATGTTACACTAGCTTTTCCGCTTCCTAAGTCTCAGAGCGGCGACACCTGAACCTAAAAGAAGAAGGGTAGCGGGTTCAGGTACTTCCGCATTGTTGTCGTGTCTCTGTCGTCCGACCACAGTTGGCACCCAATGGGTATCGCCGAACCCATATTCAAGTCCCGGCCATTGACTAAACAGTTCCTGCGTAGCGACAAAGCTGGCCCCGTAGTCGGTTGCTCGACTTGCAAATTGGCGAAAAATCTTTTGTCCATTTAAGTCAAGGCCCTCCCAAAATGTTCCATCTGGTGCGGTATTCTCCAGAAGTATCTGCACGTTCGCCGACTCAGTCAAACCAGCAAACGCCTGAGAAGAGAAAAAATTGAAGGCGTCGCTATCTGAATCGAATGCACCATCGTTCGCCTCTACGACAAAGGCATCTGTCCAAATCCGAAAAGCGGACTCGCCGTTCTCCCCGGAAGCAATGGTTTCTCCAGTCTCTTTGTTCGTCAACCGGCCGTTTGTCGCACGAACATTGTACGAGAGCGTGCCCGTTCGTGAACCCTCTTCGTAAAAGAGCCAAGCTCCATTGTCAGTTTGGTCTATATCAAATGTGAGAAGGTATTCCCCTCTCCCACCTACGGTAAACAGGAATGCACTATGATCCCGCCCGATCGAGGATGGGTCGTTGAATTTGTAATCAACTTGCACAGTCGCAGCTTCAACTGTCGATACTGGAAGCAGCATTCCCGCGCCAAGCAGAAATCCGCCTACCCAGACCCCGTCGAACCAATTTCTATCTCGCAACACTTTAAACATTCGTTCTTACTCCAAATGGTATTGACCGCCTCAGCATCTTTGAGGTCGATCATGAATCCCTCGTTTACGTAGGTTGCAAGTCGTTTGACTCGAACCGCACGCGTTAGTCATAGGAACCGATATGTGCAGTTCAAACTAAGGTGATTCCCCGCATTGTAGAAGTACACCGAAACTATTTCGGTTAGTTAGAGCTACGTTATCTTTCCATCCAAGCGTCATGGGAGCCTCTTGCAACCAAGCCCCGGCTTAGCAAAGTAAGTCCCTACTCTCTCATTGCCAGTCTAAACGGAGAGTGTCAGTTGGACTGTGTCCACATCTGCACGCACTAGAGGAAATAGCTTCGTGGCCTGCGATTTGTTTCAAATCAATTTCTTATCAGTTCCTCAATGGGCGGTTATTCTTCACAATCGGGCCTCATAAGGACAGTGTGTGTCGCGCACTGCAAATTCTGAGCAGCTTCCTACAGAGGACTGTTTCTTGGATCGGCCGCGGTTTTTGGACTATTTGAAAGAGGTTATAATGTTGAGAGTCACCTTTAATTGGCAAGTGCTGCGCTCGGCTGCATTCAATTGCACAGCTGTAGTATTCCTCAGTTTCATATTCCCGACTCAAGTAGTCACTCAAGAGCCACCGCTTGAGACAATAAGCCTTGACGAATACGTCGTCGATAACGATACACATCAAACGGAAGCCAGTCCCGAAGAACCATATCCAGCCGACATTCCGGTAGACAACGAGACTCCGTTGGATGATTCGACACTCTACTGCTTCTCAGACGATCTGTTCTGCCCCGATGTCCCGGAAACTGGATATTCGGACGAGTGCTACGACTACGCGGATGAACTCGATCAATTCGTCTACGAATTTGCATTCTCGCCATACCCCATTCTCTCGAATGAAGCGGAAAGCAACGAGCCAGCGCCCCTCCAGCCTGAGAACATGCAATGCCCTTTAGAAGACTTACATGAGAGCGATGAGGATCTACCTGGATTCGATTTATTCTACGACGAGTGCGCCGCCGGTCAGTTTGATACTTCTGACGAACAATGTCCTCTTCCTGAATCTACCTTTGAAGACGAGGCGTTCCTTGTCTACGGAGATGGCGACGGAGACGGGACTCAGTTCGTAGCCGCAGCAAATCCGAGACGAGGATTTCTCGTTGAAATCTGGATCGGAAGCGAAGAGTTGGCAAACGCCGCTGGTGCTGCCGGAGGCAACTCTATGTCATCAGAGCAACTTGCCAGCAGCACGAAGGGACAGCTCGATGAGATGTTTGCCACGATTCGGGACTTCGATCTCGCACTCAATGTCAGAGTCTATCTCAACCGCAGTATGCTACTAGGCGTAGCGAAAAAGAAAGCAAAAGAGATGGTACCTTGCATGGTCCCAGCTAAAAGACCGAGAAGGCGCGCACGGCAAATTCGCATAGGGCGTCGAATAATCGATGGCACTTCAAGACTTCCTCGCAAAAACGGAAAAGCCGCGCAAGCTCTTTCCGATGGAGTCGATCAGGCCAAAGCCAAAGCACAGCAGTTAGTGAATGCATACATTGCCCAGCAAGGCATGGGGAATCATATCCAAGTCAATTTCGTTTGGAATCCGAATTGCGTACAGAAAGGAGTTATACGATTTACCGCTAATCGCGGATTAATCGAGACACAAACGTACTATTTATCCGAACTCCAGCAAGGAATGGATGATTTGAGGAACAAGATACAAGGCGCTACGCCCCAATAGGTTTTGACCACTAATCGAGGGAAGTACATGGTGAGGTTGAGTAAAAGCAATAGAAGTTTGGTGACTTGCAGTATTGCATTGTTACTCGTCGTGTCTGTTGGGGAGTCCAAGGCGCAAGACATCGATGAGTATTACGTAGATGCACATTCTTATGATGAGTGCACGGATGGATACGACAATGATGGAGATGGGTTCGTCGATGAATTAGATCTCGACTGTGTTGAGTTCGGGAGCGAATTCACATACGTCGAACCGGTTCAAGACTCAGATTCAGGAGTCCAGATTGCCATAGAGCTAGAAGACTATATTGACTCACTTGTGATAGAAATTGCCGACGTTGAAATTCCCTTCATTGAAGTTGCTGAAGTCGAAACCCGCACTATCTGCAAAGATGCCGATACGAACGAGTCCCCATACATGCCGCCGACAGATGAGGGCGAGAATGGCGTCATTCAATATGTTGTGAAACCGACAAAGAAGATCTTGGCACTTATTCCAGGACCGTCCGGCACCGGCTTTGCCGCGATTGCCGCAGCGGCGATTGGTGAGCTTCGAACCAGAATGAACAACGACCCTTTCTTTCACATGTATACCGAGATGAAAGTCATCACCTGGCCTGCGTCTGCAAATGAAACAACCATCGCAGCAAGCGTTGAGTCGTCACTGCGACAATTCGTTAATTCGCATGGAGAATGTGTGCAACTCGACCTGCTCACCCATTCCCTTGGAGGCTTTGTTGGTTTACTCGGCGCGACACGCGACCAAGTTCGCCTGGATAATGGGAAGGTTCTATCCGAAGTCATCGGAAAATACGTTACCTTGGCCGGTGCGACTCAGGGACAGAATCCGAATGGAGCGGGCACTTGGGACATGACGCCGTTTATCCCTCTGATGGGTCGACTGCAGCCGTATCGCAATCAGTATGTCCAAACGTTCTTAGCAGCCAACGCCGGTAAAATGGCAAACTGGGACAAATGCTCGCTCTGGTCGGACCCGGGCGATATGTATGTGATGCGTCCTTACAACTCAGGCTGTATTCCCGGCGCCCGCTGCTTTACCATTGCCACTGCGGCAAGTCGTATCGTGCACTTTCTTTGGATATTTAACGGCTCCAATCAGAACCACGAAGCAATTCACAACGCCTTTTACGCTGGCATGAAAAGCAGTTGCTGGAATAACCCAGCAGCAAACGCCGATGCGGAAACAGAAAGTTCAGATGCGGATACTATGGACTATGAAAGCTCATCTGAAACAATCTTGTAGGTCGGATCTTCAACGATATTGACGTCAATGATCTCCGCTGAGCAGTCCAGTAGTCTCTTGCAATCGCCACTCAAATGCTTTAGATGCAGTTTCTTGCCAATCTTGACATATCGCTCAGTCAGTCTATTGAGTGCCTCAATTGCCGAATGATCGACAACGCGACTCTCAGCAAAATCAATGATGACTTCATCCGGATCGTTTTGTGGATCGAATTTCTCGCTAAAAGTCGTCGCTGAGCCAAAGAACAGTGGCCCATAGATTTCGTAGTGCTTAACTCCATTTTCATCAACAACTTTTCGAGCTCGAATACGCTTCGAATTTTCCCACGCAAATACCAGAGCCGAAATAATCACGCCAACAAGCACTGCCAGAGCCAGGTTATGGTAGAATACGGTAATCGCCGTAACGAGCAGCATTACCAAGACATCAGAAAGTGGAACTTTTCCGAATACTCGGAGGCTAGCCCACTCGAATGTTCCAATCGCAACGATAAACATTACTCCCACAAGTGCTGCCATCGGCAATCGCTCAATGATAGGCGCTCCAACCAATATAAAGAGCAGCAAGGCCGCAGCAGCTACAATTCCCGAGATGCGGTTCTTCCCTCCAGCACTGATATTGATAAGACTTTGACCAATCATCGCACAACCACCCATGCCACCGAACAGTCCGGTAACGATGTTGGCAATTCCCTGGCCGCGGCACTCTCTATTCCCACGCCCACGGGTTTCGGTTATCTCGTCAATCAAGCTTAGCGTCAGTAGACTCTCGATGAGCCCGACACCAGCCATGATCACGGAATAGGGCAGGATAATCTGAAGGGTCTCCCAGGTAAGTGGAACATTGGGAAGATGGAACGGAGGAAAGCCACCTCCGATAGATGCGATATCTCCCACCGACTTTGTGTCGATATTGAATCCGAGCACAATCGCTGAGACCACAAGAATCCCAACTAGTGAACCTGGAATTGCTTTCGTGAGCTTCGGAAAGGCCCAGATGATTGCCATCGTCAAACCAACCAATCCAAGCATCATGTACATCGGACCACCACTGAGCCAATTTCCTGCATTCTCTCCAGCAGACACCTTAAATTGATCAAGTTGCGCCATAAAGATCACGATTGCGAGGCCGTTCACGAAGCCAAACATCACCGGATGCGGTACCAAGCGAATAAATTTTCCGAGCTTCAAGTATCCCGCCAATAGCTGAAGGATCCCCATGAGCACCACTGCAGCTAGAAGATATTCGAATCCATGCGAACGCATGAGCGGCGCAACTACCACGGCAATTGCTCCCGTGGCACCAGAAATCATTCCAGGGCGACCGCCGAGAATCGATGCGATCAGACCAATAGTGAAAGCGGCATAGAGCCCAGAGAGTGGAGGAACTCCCGCGATGATCGAGAATGCAACTGCTTCGGGAATAAGCGCTAGGGCAACGGTGAGGCCAGAAAGCAGTTCGTTTTTGAGATTGTAGTCTCGTTTCCGAAATAGATTAAAGAAAGACATACTGTTTCGTTGATCCTGTAAGTAGTTACACAAATGGAAACGGACAGATTCCCTTCCGCACCAGATAGACATAGTTTGGCAAAGACATACGATCTGTACGTCGACAATTGCCGGTAGTACTTCCTCATCTCAGATAGTTCTGAATCCTGAAGGAAAACTTGTTGAATTGAGCGAAGTGATGGTGGAGAAAGTTCCGATTGGAGCTAACTGCCCACACGCTGAAAGAATCACTTTCAGACATTCATTTGCTCGTTCTTCTCAGCTCTATTGGGGAGGGCAATGTGCAAAGACATGCGCGTATGGAATAGAGACGATTTGAGAAGTGAGGGACGCTACCCCATTTTCCGACTAAAGACAAGTGGAAGTATCATTCTTTAGCTCGCATTTCTTGGAATCAATGCAATAATCTCGCCGCCCACTGAGGACAAATCTCTAATACTTATAGAAGCTTAAAAGAAGTTCTCCACAAGTTTTATAAGTTAGTGTATACTAACTTTTATGGCACAGCGACTCAAAGCACCTGAACGACGTGAGGTAATCTACCGTAAAGCGAAGACGCTGTTTGCAAGAATGGGAGTCGCTGGCACCACAACCGCTGCGATTGCCTCAGCCGTTGGAGTGAGTGAGCCGATACTCTATCGGCACTTCGGCTCAAAGCAAAAGCTATTCGATTCTCTCCTGTCACGAGTTCTTGCTGATGTAACCTCAGAACTTGCCAAGCATGCTGAGAGTTCCGCAGACCCAGTAGAGACGTTGGAGCGAATCGCCATTGCCTATGTTGAGCTCTCGGAGCGTTATAAAGATGAGTTTCTCATTATTAATCGCTGCCTCCTTGATGCAAAGAAAAAGAAGCTCCAGAAAAAACTTCTCAAACATTACCAAGGCTACGTGGATCTTCTTACGGGAATCATCCGAGAAGGCCAGGCAATGGACCAATTTCGCAGCGATATCTCCGCAGAGGCCCTCGCATGGCATGTAATTCGTTCTGCACTTGGCTACGTTATTCTACGACCCCTTACTAACTCCATTTCGTCGTTCTCGTCCCCGCAAGAGGAAATCCTCGAGATACTGTTTCATGGCATCTTCCCTAGATCAGTTGAGTCGGAGAACTAGGATGAAAGAGGAACTTCAAAATACTCATGTCCTTTCATACGGCCAACAGGGGCTTTGGTACTTGAATCAAGTGCCGAAGCTACGTCTCGCGTCATCGATCGTGCTCTGTTTTCGGATTAAACACGTGCTCGACACCAATAGGCTGCACCTTGCCCTTACAGAACTCTGCAATCGGCACCGAGTACTTAAAGTGAACTACGTCACGAGTGGAGCTGGCCTGCGTCAGAGCATTCGTCAAATTAGACCACTCGACTTTTCCACTCATGCTGCCAACAATTGGTCAGACTCCGAGCTCAAATCGCAATTATACTCACTCGCAGAGGAACCGTTTGATCTCGCCTCTGACCCATTGATGCGAGCCAGTATAATTTCTAGAGGGGAAGAAGAGCATCTTCTAGTGCTTTCAATTCACCATAGTGTCATCGACCTTTTGTCTTGCCGCACACTCCTTCGAGATCTGGGAGCGCTCTACAGTGGGCTTCCGCTTGACGAGCCTCCGGATGCCAAAGCTTCCTACTTTGATTTTTGCCGCTGGCAACGAAATCTTCTCAACTCCGCAGAGGGAACTCGGTTGCAATCCTACTGGCTTGAGGCAATGAAAGGGTATGAAAAAGCATCGCTCTTTGAAAGCGCTACTCCGTCAGGTTTGAGTACCAAGCCACTCGAGGCATTCTCACATCAAGCTTTTCAGTTGGGGCAGCAGCTTTCAAAGCAATTTCTCCAAACCTGTCGAACAAGAGGAGTGACACCCTTCACAGCATTCTTAGTTCTCTATCAAGTCCTCTTGTATCGGCACTTCAAAAAATCAAAGTTTCTTGTTGGTGTACCAGTGGCTGGTCGACCTCACCGACGTTTTAGGCATACGGTCGGATACTTCGTAAACATGCTTCCAATACGAGCCGATATGAGTGCCTGCCAAACGATTGAACATGCCCTCTCTTTTGCCGAGAATACTATGCGAGAGGCTCGGAGAAACCAACACTATCCCTTCCCGCTCCTTGTCGAAAAACTAGCGCCAATCAGAAAGAATAGTGAAACGCCACTGCTCCAGACCTGCTTCACCTTTCAAAAATCGCGCGACCAAAACGGAATAAATCTTGGGGCCAGCACGACGAATGTCTCAAATCTCGTGCTCAATGCAAATGACCTTACACTTGAGTATCAGCAAATGAATACTGCATCATCACCATTTCCCCTCTCACTGACCATTGCTGCACATGAGAGAAAATTTTCAGGTCTGATTGAATTCTCGCCAACGCTCTTACGCAGAGATGAAATGCAGCACCTCTGCTCGGAGTTTCAAGTGCTAGTCGAAGAATTCGTGGAAACATCACAGAGACCAATTCGCCCTATGCGAGAGGGCCAAATCAATGAATCTGACTCTAGTCGCTTGGCGCATACGTTATTTGAAGATCAAGTCTCGAAGACACCAAATGCAGTTGCAATTGAATACGACGGAGGCGAAATCACCTACGGAGAACTCAATGCCAAAGCGAGTCATCTAGCTGCTCGTTTGAGAGCCGCTGATATAGGTCAAGGGGAGACCACCGCAGTACTATGCTCTAGCTCAGCCAACGCCGTGATTGCGATGCTCGCAACCCTCAAGATCGGCGCTGTCTTCCTTCCGATTGATCCAAGCTGTCCGATTCAACGCCAACAGGAAATGATGACCCAAGCAAAGGTTTGCTGTCTGCTCACCGACGATGAATCACATCAGCAGGCTCATGGTCGAACGCTAGAGGCGGTATTTGTCCAGCAAGAAGATAAGAATCTGCACGCCTCGGACTCTTTGCCTCAGCTTGCCTGCACTAGCCAATCACCGGCGTATATCATGTATACCTCTGGAACTTCCGGAAACCCGAAAGGGGTAGTTATTCCACACAGGGGTCTGACGAATCATATCCTTTCTTCTCAAAAAACATTCGCGATAGAGAAGTCGGATAGAGTGCTGCAATTTCACTCACTCGCGTTCGACGCATCAATCGAAGAAATTTTTCCGACTCTATGTACCGGAGCAACGTTGATTCTTGAACCGGCATGTCAGCAAATGAAACCGACAGACCTGGTGCAGATGCTAGAGAAGCGTCGGATAAGTATTCTCAGTATCCCGACATCGTATTGGCATCTTTGGGTCAACACACTAGAGAATGAGCAGGTGATGCTGCCCAAACATCTACGACTTGTCATAATCGGCGGTGAAGCGGCATCAATGCGGCATTTGCTGACTTGGCGCGCGCTCACCCCCGAGCATGTCAGATGGATCAACACCTATGGCGTAACTGAAGCGACAGTCACTTCAAGCAGCTTTATCCCTGATACCAATGATTGTCAGGACGCTTCAGATCAGTATGTCTCGATTGGCACTGCCAGCTTAAACACACAACTGCATATACTTGACGAGAATCTCAATCATGTCTGCGAGAACGAAGTGGGCGAGTTGTACATAGGGGGGGCGGGTGTAGCCCTGGGCTACATCAACAATGAGGTCGCCACAAAAGAATCATTCATTGCTGACCCCTATTCAGAGGTGCCTGGGACTAAACTGTATCGAACTGGAGATCGTGTTCGCAGACTGTCTAACGGCAACGTGGCATTCATTGGGCGTCTCGACCGACAACTTAACATTCGTGGATATAGAATTGAACCTCAAGAGATAGAACTCGCGCTAGAGAACCAGCCAGCGATTCGAGAGGCCGCAGTCATCGGCGAGGAGGCCTTAACCGCCTATGTTGCGTTCAATATGGAGACGCCATGCGAAGAAATCTCTACAGCCTTGGCCAAACAGCTCCCTTCGCATATGTTGCCAAACCGCTACATCAAAGTACCTAAGCTTCCGCGAACTTCGGGAAACAAGATAGACTATTCTCTTCTGCGAGAACTACCGACCACCGCTTCAGAAAATGTTCTGGGCGACGCTCGCTTAGAAACTGGTTTGGAGAAAGCCCGTCAGCTTTTCGCTCACACTTTGCCTCATTCAACTCTTAGGGAGCACGATTCCTTCTTTGAGAATGGAGGCTACTCGCTCCTTGCGATGGAACTACTAGAGCGACTGCATTCAATGTATCGGGTAAACATCTCGCTGGAGGCCTTCCTGAAAGACCCCACTATCTATGGAGTGGCGAAACACATCGACTTGGAGTTCGAGAAGCGCGTCAACGAAAGCATCTCTCAGAAGGGGAAAAGGCATGGAGCGAATAGACAACTCAACACTGGGTTCGAGATTCAAGCAGAACGCAACCCCAATGCGATGGCTTTGGTTTGCAACGATAGAAGGCTCACCTACGGAGAACTCGCAGTCGAGACAGCAAAGCTGGCCTCCAAACTAGTCGCCTCCGGAATGCTACCTGGAGAAGTTGTTCCAGTACTTCACGAAAAGAGCTGGAAGGACATAGTTGCCGTACTTGCTATCCTGAAGGCTGGAGGAGCGTATTGCCCTGTGTCGTCAAGCCTGCCGCTTCAAAGAAGAAGCGAGATGTATAGGCAAATAGGAGCACGTCGCATTCTTTCATGCGAGCGGTGCTCCGGCAACGCAAGCGAACAGTTCCAAATAGCCATGCTTTCTACAGAAACTGATGCCATCGAGAAGCTGAGCAATTGCAGCGTTCCTGGGCAAGAAAAAAACATGGCTTACGTCATCTATACCTCTGGTAGCACGGGGACACCGAAAGGTGTGGCCCTTACTCATAGCGCAGTGCTCACCACACTCGATGACATCAGTGAGCGATTTCAGATTGGTCCAGCCGATACGATACTGGGGCTCTCCTCACTCAGCTTTGACTTATCTGTGTTCGATATTTTTGGAAGCCTCTCTAACGGAGCGACCCTGGTACTTCCCTCGCTTGAATCGATGTCAGATCCATCGAACTGGATTGCATTAGTCGAGAAAGAACACGTGAGTATCTGGAACTCTGTGCCACAAGCAATGAAAGCCCTCATTGACTATGGAGCATGCGAAAAACTCAATTCACTCCGTCTTGTCCTACTCAGCGGGGACACTATTCCTGTCGACCTCGCACACTCGGTGCGCAAACTTGCAACACAAGCGCGGATAGTATCGCTCGGCGGTGCCACTGAAGCCGGAATTTGGTCAATCTATCACGAAATAGATGACTCAGACGTAGCACCAACAATTCCATATGGCCGTGCCCTCGCACAGCAGGAAGTAACTGTCCTTGACAGTGAAATGAATCGCTGCGCTGTCGCTCAGCTTGGAGAGATCTACATCGGCGGAAATGCCCTCGCAGCTGGTTACATCGGGAACCAATCTGAGACAACGGACAAATTTGTAATCTGCCCACACACCGGCAATCGCTATTTTCGCAGCGGAGACCGCGGGCGATTTTACGAAAACGGCGAAATTGAAATACTGGGTCGCGTTGACAACCAGCTCAAGGTTTCCGGTTATAGAATTGAACCAAGAGAAGTCGAAATTTCTCTCGAACAGATCCCTGGTGTCAGAGGTGCACTAGTAAAAACCGAGACTGAAAGCAACTGCGACACGAGGCTCGTTGCTTTCATACTAGCTGACCAGAGCAAGACTCTCAGTTACAAATGCATTTGCAAAGAGCTCCGTACGAGATTGCCTGAATACATGATTCCCAGAGCGATATATCAAGTAGCGAAGTTCCCACTCACGGAGAACAACAAGATAGACCGGCAAGCGATACTCCACCCTCTGGGAAGTATACTTTCCGCATCAGAGACATTTGAAGTCTCCGAAAACTCGGGCGACGCCGTTGTACGACGAATTTCGGAAATTTGGGAGCGTCTCCTCCCTGGAACCCAACCATCAAAGGAAGAGAATTTCTTTGAAGTTGGAGGACATTCCCTGCTTGCACTTGAGCTTCTCACACGAATAGAACAAGAGTTTTCCGTTCGAATTCCGCTTTCTCAATTTCTTCGAGATCCCACGCCTCGTTTGATCGCTCAGGCAGTACGAGACCCCGGGCTGCTCCCCACTCCTTGGGCATCGCAGATTCGTTCAATTGAAAGTTTGAGGTGCGAAGCGGAGTCGTTGTGCACCTCTGCTGGTATGGCGACTTCTTCGGCGCCACCGGAGGCAAGGAAAACGGTCCTGCTTACCGGGGCAACTGGTTTTCTCGGGATGCATCTGTTGCACGAGCTTCTACAGACTACTTCCTTAGATGTGGTTTGCCTCGTTCGAGCAGAGCGCCAAGAGCAAGCGCACTATCGATTGACCAAGGTGCTACAACAAGCTGGACTTTGGCAACAAGACTTCGAACCACGAACACGTGCAATCGCTGCGGATTGCGCACTCCCGTCGTTTGGCCTACCACGGAGTAGCTACCAACGTCTTGCAAAGGAAATTGATGCGATATATCACAGCGCGGCTAACCTCAGTCTTATTGCCAGCTATCAGGAGCTTTTTCCGGCAAACGTATCGAGCACGATTGAGATACTGAAACTGGCATCCACGACGAAAGTAAAGGCCGTCTACCATATATCAAGTCTTGGTGTTGTCCCCTACGGTGCCGGAAGAACTGTCGCTGAGAGTGACCCGATTGACCAAGCGGGAATGCTGTACTCAGGTTATTCCCAGACGAAATGGGTTGCAGAACACATTGTTCGCAATGCATTACACAACGGGCTTCCAGGCTGTATCTTTCGGCCGGGACTTATCGTCGGAAGATCCGCCCGCTCATTAGAAGAAGACAATGACCTGTTTCGAGTTCTACTAACTCTCTCACTCACTGCTGGAGTATTGCCCCGACTCGCACTACCACTGGATATGGCTGACGTATCTTTCGTGTCGAAGTCGATCAGTCGAATATCGAATCAAGAAGACAGCGGCAATAAAGTATTTCATCTGTGCAATCCACGACCAGTGCTTCTCCAGGAGGTAGGAGAAGAATTGCTACGACTGGGTCAAATCCGCGAGCTGATAGACTATCGGTCTTGGTGGAAAAAAATCGAACCTGAGATTGGCAAGTTGAAAAATCCTTTGTTGCAGGTATTGGAAGAGTCGTTTCGATCCTTTCCTCCCGACGCCTTGATTCCACCCTACTTTGACTGTTCAACTACACGTACCGCACTACAGTCTTGCCCCATTGATTGTCCCAGTGCAATGGAACTGCTGCTGAGCAGAAAGCGTGCCAGTGTCTGGGAAGCGTCGAATTAGCCGCTATCATAGCCCATCGGCAGTGCAAACCTTTTCCTTATTGCTCGATCCCTAGAAAACCGCCAGTATTGAACTTCGCAATACTGCAGCTACCTCTAATCTACCGAGTTTATGTCAAAAGTGAGTGCTCACCCGCTTCCGATATTTTTACACCTGGAAAGCACTGGTGGCGTTTCTCTTCGCAAGAATCTGCTTGAGCCCAACTGTGGCGAACATAGAGTAGTGAATCTCTATGGAATATTTAAAACCTACAGGGCGTTTCGAAAAGAGAAGATTGACGCCAAGTGTCTGATTGGCCATATCGAGTTTGGAATTCACAATGTGATCCCCCTTCCTACAACCTATTTCACTCTATTGCGAAGTCCCATTCGAAGGGCTGTTTCCTATTATTATTTCGTCCATGAGTTTACAAACTAAGAGTACACTGCTTCAGACTACGATCTCGCAATGAAATATGGTCTCGTTGATTTTTATGCGAAAACGAAACTAGACAACCTCCAAACTAGAAAGCTTGCCGGCGTCATTCAACGGGCATTTCCATCTTGCAATAGCTTTTTACTTCAGAAAGCGAAGCGAAACCTCTCAGATCATTTTTCTGCAGTTGGAATCACGGAGCGCTTTTCTGAAGCGCAGGAACTGTTTCAAAAATGCTTTGATTGGCCGCTCCTAGAAGAACATCCGAAGCAGGTAGCCAGAAAGAAACTCCTTCAAACGGAAGAAACTATTCCCGCCGAAGACCGCAGACGGCTGGAAGACATTCATTCCTACGATCTGGAATTATACGAGTTTGCAACAGCGCTGTTTGAAGAGCAACTCAAGCGTCATGCTATTGGTCACTGACGCCTCGCACTGACCACTGGGCGCGGCCAGATCGCACCCACAATTTTTGAGTAGTTTGCTAGGGCATTGCCCATTTGTCGAATCATTCACTTTCACCCCTCATCAAAAACATTGCAGTTTCGTTAACAATAATAAGGTTAAATACGATGAAGCACGGAGATTTTACCGGTCTCGCAGAGAATTACGAACTCTACCGCGTTGGATACAGCGAGGATGTCTTGCGCGCGGCCGCCGCACTGCTGCCTAGTTCTAGGGAAGAAGCTTCGGTACTCGACGTCGGTGCGGGAACGGGAAAATGGACGAGGATGCTTGCCGAGTACTTCGGCTCCTGTGTTGCCGTTGAACCAAATGACGACATGAGAAGTCAGGGAGAAGCCGCTTCTGGATCTGAAATCACTTGGAAAGCCGGCGGAGCAGAATCTCTCGCCGAGCCCGATGCAGCCTTTGACTGGGTGACCATGGCTTCCTCCTTTCATTGGACAGATTACAAAACTGCCCTGAGTGAATTTCGCCGTGTCCTCAAGCCAGGTGGCCTCTTTACCTGCCTATGGAACCCGAGAAAACTAGAAGGTCAACCGCTGCTTGAAGAAATTGAAGCAATGGTGGATGCAGTGGTCCCGCGCTCCTCACGGAAATCATCCGGATCCAGCTCCTTTGTTGAACAGCTTTGCACCCGCCTCACGGAGTCTGGGGAATTCGGAGATCTTATTTACATGGAAGCGGAATTTGTTGTGGCAATGTCTCCTGAGCGCTATCTCGGTGCCTGGCGTTCCGTGAACGACATCCCCGCCCAAGCTGGACCAGAAAAATTTGAAGAGCTGATGAATCAAATCTCTGATAGAATTTCGGGATTGGATAAGATCGAATGTCCCTATCTCACTCGTGCTTGGACCGTTAGAAGAACATAGCGCATGACTCAAACTGCAAACGCCACTGTCAAATACGGAGATGTATTTTGGATAACTGGATTGGCAGGAGCGGGAAAATCAACAATTGCGCGAGCCTTAGCTGCTGAATTACGAATCAGCGCAAATAATGTTGTCCTACTCGACGGAGACGCGTTTCGCAGCATCTTTACTGACGTTGGATACTCTCCCAAAGATCGACTAGAGAATGCCTGGCGGATAGCCCGGACAAGCAATATGCTTAGCATGCAGTACATTCACGTCGTCGCTGCAACAGTTTCGCTCTATGACGAAGTCCGCGACTGGCTCCGAACTTCAATCCCGACCTATCACGAAATCTTTGTGAACCCTTCAATGGAGACGCTCATGCGCCGCGATCAGAAGGGACTCTACTCTGGTGCCGCAGCTGGAACCGTACAAAATGTCGCCGGGGTAAATGTAGAGGTAGAACTTCCAAGGAACGCAGACCTCGAGATTAAGAATGATACTGAGCAGTCTGATATTTCAAACTACGTGGCCCAAATCCTTGCCTTAAGAGGCGCACCGAAGTGAAGAAGCGAATCGCAGTATCCCAACGAGTGGTTGAACATCAGGCATACGCGGAACGGCGTGACTGTCTAGACCAGCGCTGGATGGGATTCCTCGAGCAAGCACAGCTCACACCTGTGCCGATGCCCAACTGCCTGAGCAACGTCGTGGCTTGGCTGCGCAGCATGGAGATTGATGGACTGTTGTTGACCGGAGGAAATGATCTGGCCACCGTCCCCAACTGCACTTCACCTGCGCCCGAACGCGATCGAACAGAATTCGCTGCGATAGATCACTGCTTAGCTAGTGATATTCCAATTCTTGGCGTCTGCCGTGGCTTGCAAATCCTCGGAGTTCACGCTGGCGCTCAACTCACTACCGTTTCTAACCATGTCGCAACTCGACATACGCTAAGGAGCGATACTGATTTGTTTCCAGCGGAGGTCAATTCCTATCACACGCTGCAAATTCAACCATCGACGCTCGGCCAGACCGTTCAGGCTTGCGCCTTTTCCGATGACGGCACGATAGAGGCTCTCGCAGATGAAGGGTTTCAACGAGTTGGAATCATGTGGCATCCCGAACGAGAGGAATCAACATCTCTCAATGATATCAAACTGTTTAAAAAAGTTTTCAGGGTAGAGAAATGAAAGCAGTGATCCTAGCAGCAGGACAAGGCACGCGATTGCGGCCCCTTACTGACGAACGCCCTAAGTGCATGGTCGATCTGTTTGGCAAACCAATTCTTCAGCACCAAGTTGAAACACTGCGGAGAAATGGAATTGAAGACATCGTTGTAGTTACTGGCTATCAAGCCGATCGAATTACAGTTCCCGGAATTCGCACAGTCCACAACCCACGCTATGCTGAAACCAATATGGTAAGTAGCTTGTTCACTGCCGAGCGAGAACTCTCATCTGACTTTCTTATGTGTTACGGAGATATCGTCTACCACGACTCGCTCGTCCAAGCGATGCAAGCATCTACCGCCGAGATAGCAGTTGCGATAGATCGTCAGTGGGAGGCGCTTTGGAGTCTGCGGATGGAGGATCCACTCAGCGATGCAGAGACCCTAAAGCTGAGCGATACCGGCCAAATAATAGAGCTTGGAGCGAAACCAGGCTCTATGAGCGATATCGAAGGGCAATATGTAGGCTTAGTGGCGTTTCGAGGCGCTGCGGTCCTAAAAATCAAAAAATTGTATCATTCTCTCGACCAGGAACAGATGTTTGAAGGTAAAACCTTTGACAATATGTATATGACATCTTTCCTCATGGAGATTTCTCGTCAAGTGCAAGCACTCCAAGCCGTTGAGGTGCATGGCGGATGGTGTGAAGTCGACTCGACAGAGGATCGTGCCGCCTATGAGAAACTCGGACCACAACTACTCCAACCGGAGGGAGCTCTTACCCTCACATCTGCAACAGCCGACTGAGAATTGAAGTCGCTGAAACTGTCCGAAACAGTTTCGGCTGTGAGAAGTTGGCCAATTTGTTGAAGAATAAGGCAAAAACTGGCAATTTCTCGAGTTAATTAGTATATCTTTAGACTCCGATCCTTGAAAATCCGCATGGCTATCGAAATCTACTGCGTCTTGCTTGAGCAGGTGTGTGAAGCAAGACGCAGGATCGCTTTAGTAGGTTATTCCAGCAGTTCCCCACCGTTATTGAGGCGTCGCTCGTTCTTCGGCAATCGTGTTGATTCGGCTTTCGAGCCTTTGAACACGGTTGCTGATGTCCAGCGAACGCACTCGAACCGAAAGGAGAACCTATGGAACCGTATTTTAGACTTGAGGAACTTGGTAGCTTTACCAAGTTTCACCCACGCAAAGGTGAGGCTGGAATTCACCTGAGCAACGGGCACGACACCGTTGTACTGCCAAAGGAGACAAGGAAGTTTCTCGTGTGTCTCGGCCTCGAACTGAATCTTGTGTACCAGAACGGCGTACTTCTCACCTGGATCGTCGAAGGGATGCTCTACACCCAGTCAGGAGAAGCACTTGACCCGAAAATGGCAGTCGTTGGCATTTGCGAGCCCGCTGTCAGCAATGAGCAGTTGGGTGAGGCACAGAAGTTGTGGCTCAGCATTCGCGGTGAAAAACAAGTCGTGTTCACCAACGGCAAGATCGACATTCCACTTCCGACTGAGGGAAGATTCTTCGCCGTGACTCAGGACCTGATTGTCGAGATAAGCGGCCCTGACGAAGACGGCACTGTGGGTGTTGAGCCGCTGAAAGGAACATTCTATGGCAACATGGACCGATTTTCGAACAGCGAACGGAGTCAACACTTCTGTCCGGCCAAGACAGTCATCGTCGACTTTTCCGACGAAGTGCCGGGATTCAAAGAAATCTGTGACCTTCCGGAACGTAGTTGAGTCAGCTGGCTCGATCACTCACAGTCAACCCCATCTTATTTTTACAAGAGGTGCAATCCAACGACAGCGCAGTGGGGAGAATGGAGGTTTTCGGGTTTGTCCCAATACTTTTATTCAGCGATCCCTGCGCCGTCTTTTGTATGCAGTACGCTGGCGAAAAAAATAGCGAGTCTACTGATTATCCAGCCCAACGCCAACCCTTTCGCAAGGCCTCGGCCATATCCACAGCAATGTTTCGGTATTCTGGCAGAGAGGCGAGGTTTCCTTTCTCATTCAATTGAGTCTCGGTCTTCAACAACACTTGCTCTAGCTTCCCCTTCTTGTTTGGAAGCTCCCAATAGTTGAAATCCTTCGTCAGTACCGCTTTGCCATATTCACTGCGGTAGAATACCCTATCCTTCAGCACCGTACTTGCGTCGTGGAGCATCGGAACAAAACTATCGCCTTGCAGTTGATTCTCTGGAGCGCGAAGTGCACAGAGCTCGCAAAGTGAAGGATAGATGTCCACGAGCTCTGTCAGCGCATCAACTTTCACATTCTTTGCGAAGCCCGGAGCACGCACTATCAATGGTGTATGCACTTGGTCGCGAAGCAAGGTGCCCTTCCCCCAAAATCCATGCTCACCTAGACTGAAACTGTGGTCAGTCCAAAGAACAACAATAGTGTTGTCGCGAAACCTCGATGCATCAAGCGCATCAAGCACTCTACCCACTTGGGCATCGGCATAACTCGTGCAAGCAAAATAGCCGTGAATCAGCTTCTCGCGCACTTTATCCGGTATCTCTCCTTCCTTTGGAATCCCCCGATACTCTCTCAGCTCAGCAGCGTAATTCGCGAACTCGCTTAGATCCACCAGCTTGCGAATGCGCTGATTCTCTTTGGCAATTTCAATCTTAGAATACAGATCCCAATACTTTTTTGGGGCAAAGTATGGAAGATGCGGTCGAAAGAATCCTACTGAGAGAAAAAACGGAATTTTACTTCGCTCAAGATCTTTAATCCGTAGCTCAACGACGCGAGCTACTTCTTCATCGAGCTCCAGCGCCGTCTCAGTCGAAGGGATTTCCCGAAATGGCACGGTTTCCTCACGTATGAGAGGCTTCTGCCTCCGCCTTCGAAAGCTATCATTCCAATCTTTGCGAATATCATAGAAGCCGTGCTCAACTTTCCCGTACGATACGGTGTAGTAACCCTGAGAGCCAAAACAGGCTGGAAGAGTTACCGCCTCCGGCATTTCTTTTGAGATCCGACTATCCCAATTGTGGAATCGAGTATGCGTAGGTCGAGCCCCGGTCAGGAGACTGCCTCTCGAACCGCCACATCCAGGGAACTGACTGTAGGCTTGATTGAACTGAACACCTTCTGCGGCTAAACGATCGATGTTCGGCGTCTTTACTATCGGGTGACCGTATGTCGCAATTCTCGTGCTGAGATCATCGACTGCGAGAAAAAGCACATTCTTCTTACTTGCCTTTGTTTGTCCAAGTGCAAAGTCGATTGGTAAAAACGACGCGCTCGCTGTAGCAGCGCAGCCTGCTAAAAAGCGGCGTCTTGAAAGTGGCTTATTTTCGGACACGGGGGATCCTGTTTTCCGTTTTTCACGTTGTCCAAGCTACCACTTCCGAGGAACTGACAAAACTGCATAATTGGAGGCGGCTGTCCCAGCAACGAACTCGCCCCATGGCCGCGACGGCACTCTTCTGCGCCAATAGTGCGAACATAACATCTCAACCGGAGAAGTGTGCTAGAACTGGAACAGAATTTGCACAGTACCCAGCTAACTAGATTTAGATTGGCCTGAGTCCGATTCTTTCTGCTATCTTCGCAGAACTACTGCGGATTTATTCTGATCCCAAACCGCTACCCGGCAATAATGTGTAGCTAGAGTATATCGTAGTGTCTATTTCCCCGAAGGCGGGCTTCATGCAGCACAGAGTATATATAAGGCTCTTTTTTCTTTCCTTACTTTTGTTGTTCGGGGCATCGTCTGCCTTAGCGGCCACGCATCGTGTCTCGAATAGCAGCGAACTGCTAACGGCAGTGGCCAACGCAAACCCTGGGGACAAAATACTGCTTAACCCAAACAACTATGGCTCTATAACGATTAGCGGTCGAACTTTCAGCAGCGCAGTTATCATCGAGTCAGTAACGACATCTGCTGCGATATTCACCAATTTCAAGATAGAAGACTCTAACCACATCCGCGTGGTCGGGATAAAGATTCAACAAGCGGCATCGACGAACTACGGGTTTCACGTAGTGGATTCCAACAATATTGGTCTCGAAAACTCCACTATCTTCGGTGAAGACTTTATGACGGGGAAAAATATTTTCTTGAGTAACACAGATTCCGTCTCGCTCCTCGGAAACGACATCTCGACTACTAACGATGGAATCCATGCGACTGGAGCGCTTACGAATGCGCTCTTTGAAGGCAATAGCATCATTACGCGCACAGCCTTTGTCGTCCCAAGCGCCCATGACGATTCTATTCAGCTTCGGGCCGGCCCCGTTCGCAATCTTCGCATCAAGCGAAATGTATTAGCCTACTCCGATCAGAACATTTTCCTACAAACTATAGGCTCGGGCCCCTGGGAGAACATCACGATTTCCGGCAATATATCACTGCAGGAAGGTACTGACTTTTCGGGCAAACACGTGTTCTTAGGGCCAGTATCAAATGTCATTGTCGAGGGTAACACGTTTACGACAAACGGCGGAGGTTATGCCCACGGTATCAACATTTCGGTCACAGGCACCTACGTTGTAAAGGGAAACATTTTTTGGAATTCACTCTATATGTCGAAAGCAAGTGGCAGCAACTCGGACTACAACTTGTTCTACGATACCACACCGAAGCAAGTGCTTACGGGGTACAATAGTTTTGCAGCCTACCGAGCGGCAAATCCCACCAATGACGTTCACAGCCTTGAAGGAGATCCACGTTTCGTTGATATCGCAAATGGCAATGCTCGAATTGCGACAGGGAGCCCAGCGATCAATTCGGGGACACCGCTCAGCTCGCTTGCGCTTGATATTGACGGCAACACGCGACCAGCTTTAGGAGCTTGGGATATGGGCGCCCATGAGTTTGGCAGTACCTCAGCTGATATAACACCCCCTGCAGCTCCTCGTCAGTTGCGATTCGACTAGCTTTTCTATCTGTGGGCGAGTGTTCTACTGCTCACTCAGCGCGATTCTAGCAGAGCCCTTACCATCAACCCGTGAAGACACATAGCTAGTCTCAGTTGGGGATCTGCCACAGCATCCTCACAGCAAACAAGTCAATTGATCCAGTCCGCTAGTGCCACGTATCTCCAAGCCGACTTCCTTCCGCAGGGCAAAAAATTTGCTTTTTCGAACCTCCCGGCAGTATGCATTGCGTCCTCATTCCAGCCCGCTCGCATTTACGACCAAGCATATTCTTGCACAACACATCGGTATAGAACTGTATCCACCCTTTCGTTCCAATACACTTTGCCGGTACTATTTTGTTCTGATAGTTTTTGCAGTAGGCAATCTCTCCATATGAGGCACACCCGTCCCCCACGATATCCGAGCAAAGGGGGAAGGCGATTCCCGCTTTGCACTCTCCACCCTCTTTGAAATCTACCCAAGAAGTTGCAAATGCGACCGAGGAATTGCCATCCGGATCGGTGCCACAGAACTTTCCCGCACCCAACAGGCCGTCAGTCATGTGCGCAACGACATAGCAGGAGTATCCCTCCTCACATTCATTGGCAATCTTCTTCGTTTCTGCTTTAACCAACTCGATGTTTCCAAACACACTGCAAGCCGTCGAGATCATTTCCACCTTGCCTTGACAATCGTTTCTCTTCATTACAGACCAGCAAGCTCGAACATTCTGAAAATAAAGAGGACAAGCCGCTGGACTACCATGGGTGTGCATAATTATCCTCACGTCGTCGCATTTGTTTCTACCCATCCAACTGAGAGCAGCCGGGGCAATCTTTCCTGTACGAACCGTAGTGGGATTTAACCAATCAAAAGCTGCTTTTTTCTCGCAGTCTGGAAGTGGGTCCCAATCCTTTTTGCATTTACCCCCAAACTCGTCAGCACCAGCCCAGGTCTGGCACACACAGCACATGGTTCTATCCTCTGGGATGGTTTCGGTAGACTCTGGCTCTGGCGATTGATCGGGAATTGGCCCCGGGCCAGTCGCTGGCGCAGGCGAAACCTCGGGCATTGGATCAGCCTCTGCCGATGGCGCTGGTTCTGGCGGAACATCCGGCATGGGGTCGGGGTCAGCAGATGCTTCCGGTTCTGGTGAAACATCCGGCATTGGGTCGGGGTCGGCAGATGCTTCCGGTTCTGGTGAAACATCCGG
>CBDUGV010000024.1:0-26352 GCA_965366815.1 uncultured Bdellovibrionales bacterium
TAGCCGGCTTTTTCTTAGCTGCGGTCTTCTTCTTCGCAGGCTTTTTCTTAGCTACCTTTCTCTTCGCAGGCTTTTTCTTCGCTGCAGTCTTTTTCTTCGCAGGCTTTTTCTTAGCTACCTTTTTCTTAGCAGGCTTTTTCTTAGCTGCGGTCTTCTTCTTCGCAGGCTTTTTCTTTGCTGCTTTTTTCTTAGCCGGCTTTTTCTTTGCTGCAGTCTTTTTCTTTGCAGGCTTTTTCTTAGCTACCTTCTTCTTCGCTGGCTTCTTCTTTGCTGCAGTCTTTTTCTTTGCAGGCTTTTTCTTAGTTACTTTTTTCTTTGCAGGTTTTTTCTTAGCTGCTGTTTTTTTCTTTTTAGCTGCCATTACTTTTATCCTCTGTCTGTTTCGTATTCCAACACTAACGCGTTAAGTGCTGGCACTGCGTAACTTCTACGTGTACTATAGCTATAGTCAAAATCTCTCAAATCTTTCGAAAACATTTCGACGTAACAGAACGAATTCCATACTCCACAACCCGGAAACGGTAGCATAATTCCACTAGTTCCCAAAACAATTATTTTGTGGATTAAGGAATGTTTCGTCTTGTTTTGCGAATTGCATAAGCACTTCTGATGTTACTAATCAGCAGACTTCATCAAAAATTTTTCAACGATCGCATTTCAACTCGCAGTTCAAACTCCAAATTTCAAAACGAACAATTGCAAAAACGAACGTCGCAAAACGAAGAAGAACTTCGTTTTTTGCATGCAATGTTCAACATTCGCAGAGCAAAAGTGCACGGGGAATTACAGCGACAAAATTTGAACGAAACACGTAAATAACAAAGTAATTACAGGTAGTTACAGGAGCGCCGAACAGCGCGGTGAATGACAAAAATTGTTCGCAGTACTGTGGATAACGTATGCGGATCCGAAGTGCGCATCGGCAATTTCAGTTGGGCATTCCAAAGCGCAAAAAGACTATATGCATAGCGAAAAACGAACTTCTACAGACGCAGTAAAAAAGTAGTTCTCGGTTAATAATTCAGTTCGAATGTTTGCAATCGTTTGATCTAAGAGGTACTGCGAGAAAAACGAACGCTGCGTCGGGGAATTTCGAGGAGAATGCTTTTACCTTCCCACCAGTTTATTGGCTAGAACAAGGCGTAATCTGCATAATTATACGTTAAAACGAAAGTGTACAACATCACCGTCTTGCATAGCATACGCTTTACCTTCCAAGCGCATTTCGCCTTTTTCCTTCGCCCCTGTTTCACCGCCATATTCGGAGTATGCAGCGTAAGAGATGACTTCGGCGCGGATAAAACCTTTCGCAAAATCGGTATGGATAATGCCTGCAGCATCAACTGCGGTCGTATTCTTGGCACACGTCCAAGCCCGTGCCTCTTTTGGACCAATCGTGAAAAAAGTAATCAAATCAAGGAGCTTATACCCACTCAACGCAAGTCTATCTAAGCCCGAAAGGGTCAGACCGAGTTCATCCAAGAACATCTTTCGCTCTTCGTCTTCTAATGAAGCGATCTCGGATTCGACCTTTCCGGAAATGAGAACTACATCCGAATTTCGTTCGCGAGCAACCGTAACCAACTCCCCGACGAGTCCGTCGAGAGCATCGCTATTTACATCGAGTGACGCCTGAGATTCGTCGACGTTGCCTAAATAGAGAAGTGGTTTGGCCGTAATCAAACCGAGTGGTTTCAAATGCTCACGAATCTCGGCTAGACCCTCCATATGACGAAGTTCTCTACCCGCATCTAACTCGGCTTTCGCTAGTTCTAATGCCTCTAATTCGGCCTTGAGCAGCTTATCGCCACTTTTCGCCTGACGTGAAACCTTATCGATTCTGCGCTCTACCATCGCCAAATCGGCAAGTAATAACTCCGTCTCAATCACTTCGACGTCTCGTCGTGGCGACAAAGATCCGTCAACGTGAACGACTTCATCATCGCCAAAACAGCGCACGACGTGAACAATAGCGTCAACGGTGCGAATATTGCCGAGAAACTGATTTCCAAGCCCTTCCCCCTCCGATGCGCCCTTCACAAGACCCGCAATATCGACGAATTCGACAGTGGTGGGGATGATTTCTTTTGAATGAGCGATAGCAGCCAAGACCTGAAGCCGTTCATCGGGAACAGGCACCACTCCGGTATTCGGCTCTATCGTGCAAAATGGATAGTTCGCAGCATCCACAGTTGTTGCCGTGAGTGCGCTAAAGATAGTTGATTTTCCGACGTTGGGCAGGCCAACGATCCCACAATTAAATCCCATTGCGGGAAGATAAAGGAGTCTTACCGATAATTCAAGCGGTCGGAACCAGCCTAAAGGCAAAGGAGCGAATGGATACCGCTCTAGGGTGCTTGGAAGAGCCGAAGTTCAGCAATTGACCAATCGAACACCGTCGTTGTCCCATGCTGTAGGAAGCTTAGTTTTACAACTTCAGTCGGGGCAAAATGGATGTTCCACATGGGATCTGCCTTGGAGGAGGCTTGCGACATAAGGTCGTGATAGACCCTTGTTTGCTCCATGGAGAACAGTGAAACGGTGGAACCATCGGCCTTGGTGCCAATAATCTGCAAGTTGCGCGGCGCATCGTGAAGAAAGGCTCCGAATTCCAGCTCGACGCCAGTAATACGCTTCGCAGTTGGAAAATCCACATCGATACGCATCCCTGGATGCTGGGGCTTGCCACTGCCCCAGCGCGTGTCGAGATCTCCATCAAACATCAGGCCAACTTGTTCTGGCCGAGAAGTGGCGGTTACCTGACTCTCCTCGATTGCTACTGCCTCACCTCTCGGCCAGGCTGGCTGTATCTTATCAAGCACCACGTAGTCACCCACCCAGGTAGATCGATACTTGTAGCCAAATTGCTGTAGCTGAAATCCGACCTGACCAGCTTCAGCCGCGACCAAGACATAGACGATTGGCAGGTTTGCAATCTTCGCGTTTCGCTCATATTCGGGAATGCGAGTGAACCTCGGACTACCGTGCAAAGTCGCTGTTACCCGTTCCTGAGTCTCAAATGCGGTGCGATAGGCAATCCAATAGTTGGTGTGGATATGGGTATAGCCTTCCTTCGCAAGCCAGTCGTAGAGCTCCTGATGAGAAGAAGAGACCCTATCTCCACGATAGACAAAGGGCTGACCGGCCGCCGAAACACCACCATGGTAATTAGAGGCAATATGGGAAAAGGAGATTATCGACAAGATGCCTACCGCAACTGCTTTCGAGCCGACGAACTCTCGATCCCAAAGCTTCTCAACCGCAATTGCCACAATAACGAACAAAATCGAGTAGAGTGGTAGGAGATATCTTGGAGCCTTTGATAACCAGCCAAAACTGCTGGCCGAGAATATCATTGGGACAGCCAGGCAAAACAAGAGCAGCAGCATGAACGAGTAGTTCGCTCCCAGCAGCTTTGCGGTAGCTCGGCGGGGGAGAGCTATTGCTGCCACGAAAACGAGCAGATAGCCCGCAAACAGCAGCAAAGAAGCGCTGGAAAACACATCGATCTCAGACCAGAAGCGTCGCGCACCAAAGACTATTGGCAAAGCAGTCGTGAAGAAGCCCTGTAAATATTCGAGTAGATGCCCTTCCGCTGTCTTTCCAAACAAGACTTTGAAGGTAGCAAAGGGAGGGTCTCCAAGCAGATTGGCATACCAAAACGGTAGTCCGCCCAAAAAGAATCCAACTATACAGCTGGTCCCTGAAACAACACTCTGACGCAACCCATAACGCTGCAGGAAGGAAAATAGGAAAATAGTGCCAATTGGGAGGATGTAGAAAACCATTTGGTTGTTTACCCACCAACCCAGTCCTAGAACAGCCCCGAGAAGAAACAGCGAGAACCCGCTATTTCGCTCCCGCCGGAGGATGTCGACCGCCATGATCAGGGCGAGTGTCCCCAAAACGACTAACTCAATGAAGCCACCTCGTGCTTTATGACTCCATAGAATCAAGACACTAGGGCCTAGCGCGGTTAGTAGTGCTGCTATCCGCGCAAATGCCGGCCGCACGAACCGACGGGCGAGCACATAGACTAGGGCAATATGGAATAGCGAGAAAACCGTCGGCACTGCTTTCAATGCGGCATTTGATTGACCAAAGAGAGCAAAGACCAGGCTCACCAAGATGGCCTCAAAGCTTCCCATGTAATCCTGCCCGTAATAAAAAACCGGCCAACTACGCCCTTCGGTCATATGCTTGGCCATCAAACCGACTATGGCTTCGTCTGACTCTACACCGAAGTTAGAAAAATAGAGGGAGAGAACGCGCACGACTAAGCCAAGGAGCATTATTGCGCTCAGCCAGACAAGTTCTCGACTACTCGTAAAGTATGTATCAGCTGTTTGCCGCATGTCGCCTCTGCCGATCCGCAGTAAAGCTTCGGGAGAATAGAATTTCGCAAAATTGTCGATAGGCAGCAATTGTCTGCTCAGCGGTGCGCTGCCAACTAAATTGTCGAGCTCGCTGAAGTCCTCGCTCCGACATCTGCGCCCGGGTAGCGTCGCTCGTCAGAACCGCACGCAAGCCATGCACCCAAGCTTTCGTGTCCTTGTCTGGCAGCAATAAGGCTGCATCTCCAGCCACTTCCGGCATGCACGAATTATCTCCAGCCAGCACAGGGCAGCCACAGGCCATAGCTTCGAGCACCGGAAGTCCGAATCCTTCATACAAGCTTGGAAACACAAAAGCCTCAGCTGAACGGTAGAGATCCGATAGGGCTTCGTCGCTGACAAAACCAGTCATATGCAGATCGCGCTCAAGTCCGGCGTCCTCTATCGCTTTGCAAAGCGCCGGATACTGGTCGTCTTTCGCAATGCCGCCAGCGAGCACTAACATCGGGCGAACATCGCCTTGCCAATCACTGAGAAGCTCTCGAAATACGTCGATTAAAAATAAGACGTTTTTTCGAGGATCAATACCGCCGACATAGAGGATAAATGGACGATCACTGGCCTCAGCTTCACTCACTTTGAATTCTGAGCGAGTTGCATCTCTGTCACTCAACTGAGCACTAACGGCAAGAGGGGTTACGAAAATCTTGTCTGGATGAACGCCGAGGATTTGCACGACATCGCGTTTAGTGGCTTCGCTGATCGCTAGTATACCGCTGGCTTTGCGGATTGCTTGATACTCGAGGTATCTGGCGAAGCGAAAGCGCCAGTTTGGCTTGTCCGCTTTATACAGTTCGGGGAAGCGAAGCGGTATCACGTCGAGCACGGTAACAAATTGTGGGACTTGCGGTCGTGCCGAAGCGTCTCCATGGGTAAAGAAATGGGCCATATCGACATCAGCACGGCGAACCCGACGGGGGTAGAGAAACTGCGACTCAAAAGTCATTTTACCAAAGGGGAGCAGTCCCAAGAGCTGTTTTTCCCAGGCCGCGGTGCGAAACTCCGAAGAGTGCAAGGGCACCAACTCAAACGGGAGTTGTTCTTCAACCTGAGCTGCGAGCAGATGGCGGATCAATTCGTTGGTGTAGCGCCCGGTTCCACGGCCGGCATGGGCTTTAAATCCTTGCTCCGTGGGGCGAAGGTCCAGTCCGATTCTCAATGGATGCTGTTGAGTTGCCACTACAAATACTACCCTCGGCTAGGAACCACTCGCGACCGCTGGTTTCGCTCCTTGCTCAGCCAGCGCCGAAATCGGAGCTACCAAGCGTTGCTTAAGATTCTCTTCGAAGCGCTGCTCATTAAAGCTGGCCACCCGGGCAGCACCTTGTGTAGTCATGCGATCGCGAAGTTGTCGATCGTGCAAGATGCAATCGACGAGTTCCGCAAGTTCAGCTGGGGCTTTGCGCTCAATGAGCGCACCTCCATCCCCAAGCGTCTCGCGAACCGCACCCGCGTCATAGGCAATAACCGGCACCTTAAAATGCATGGCTTCTAGCAAAGGCACGCAAAAGCCCTCGTGCTCACTCATGCAGAGATAGGCATCGGCATTCTGATAGAACGCGCAAAGTTCAGTGTCAGAGACAGAACCGACAAAGGAAACTGCATGCGACAACCGCAATTCGGTGACGAGTCGTCGCAATTCGAAAGCGTATATCTCGGTATCGATCTCGCCACCAATTAACCAGAGTCGGCTGTCTTCATTGATCTTGTGGTGATAGAAATAGAAGGTCTTGATGATGTCTTCTATGCACTTATTCGGAGCGATTCGTCCAACGTGTAAGAGATTCACTCCACCATGGGCACGCAGAATAGATGTTATTCCAGCATTCGGCTCGATCTGCCACTTCTGTTCATCGATTAAAAGCGGCAATACTTCAGCCTGCTGACAGCCCATTGCGAGCAACTCGTCTCGATTATAGCTTGAATCAGCAAGAGCTACGTCAACGTGCTCGAGTAACTGCGGCAACTCGTCCCGACCTTTAATCAAGTCAGCAGTTACCCGTGCATTATATCGACTGAACCAATGAACCGGAGTGAGGTTATGGTAAATAATCGCCCGGAGAATTCCCGATGTTGAAACGAACAGATCGTTGAGTGGGGAAGCGATCGAATAGTGTAAAACAACGGCAACCGATCGCCCCGCGGCCTGCGCTGTGTCACAATCCGCTGTGAATTCCTGCCAATCGCGAGCAATGTCTTTTACTTTTTCATGCGCATGGAGCGAATATATCTCACTATGAATGCCCATCTCGCGGAGCTTGCGCCGAATGACCAGCGCCTCGCCAGAGATCGCGTCACCATAGTGTAAGGTATGAACGAACTGATGGATTTCCACTACACGAGCTCCGCAAATTCATCGCGATAGCGGTTGAACACCGAGCAACCGAGATAGAACGTGATACAGGCTATTGCCAGACTCAAGATCACGGTCCCAAACGCAGGAGAAACGCCTTCCATGAATATACTGTGGTACATCTCGGTGAAAGTGGCTACCGGATTGAGCCAAATAGTAAATCGAATTCCCTCTGGAACCTGCTCAGTCGGATACAGAATCGGGCAGAGAAAGAACCAGAGCGTAATCATATTTCCGAGAATATGCTGCACATCGCGAAAGTGAACATTGAGTGCCGAAAACAGCAAACTCAAGCCAATAAGAAATACAAGCTCAATTCCGATCACCAGCGGTAAACTCAGTAAACTCGCGGTCGGCAACACTCCGGTAATCAGCATGAACCCCAATAGAAGCGGCACTGCAAAAAGAAAGTTTGCCAAGTTGGTCAACACCGCTACGACTGGCAAGATATGCGGCGGGAACATTGCTTTGGTAATAAGGCTGCCACCCCCGCTGATGGAGCCGGTCGCTTCGAGAAGTCCGCTTGAGAACCAAATCCAAGGCAAGAGTCCAGCAAAGAGAAACAAGGTATAGTGCTCCACCCCATCAAAGCGGATGTAGTACTGGAAAACCAAAGAATAGACCGCAATCAAACAGAGCGGATTGAGGAAACTCCAAACAAAACCGAGTAGCGATCCACGATACCGTGCATTGAGATGACGGCAAACGAGAGCCCACACCAAGGCGCGAAACCGCCAGAGTTCGATAAGATTACGCTTCATCCCTACTCTCCTACCACTCGTTTCTCAGTCCGCTCACTTGGCAGCACTTCATATTGAGCCTCAAACTGCCAATCGTGCTCTGGGGTATATACGCCAACTGGTTGACTGCTGCTTCGAACGGAAAATTTGTACAATCGATGATGATAGTCGTACGGAAGCCCATCGCTGCTATGCGCAGCGATATCCAAGAAATAACTATCTTCAGTCAATCCCAAGCGAACAATTTTATAGCGATACACACCACTCACCGGATAGGCCTCAATCTGCGAGCTATCTGGGACAGGCGTCACAACATCATCAAGATCAGTATTGGTACCGTGTACCTGAAGGCCATCGGCGCGGATAACACCAATTCCAAACTCAAGATCATCAATCGGCTCATTGATCCGGTAGTGAACTTCGATCGTCACTTCGTCTTCAGGCTGGAACAGCCAGCTTTCGGTGCCTTTCCCGTCATAGAGCCGGATATCGCTCAACTCTACTTTGCGATTTCCCCAACGCTGCGAACCCTCTCGCTCGTCATTCTCTTTCTGTAAATCTTTATTCTCGCCCTCTTCAACCATCTGGAGATAGGCATCAATAATTCTACGAGGCTCACCTCGATCGCGCACAACTCCAGAGTCGAGCCAAATAACCTCATCACACCAACGGTTCACCGAATGCAGATCATGCGTCACAAAGATCAAGGTCTTTCCACGCCGCTTAAACTCACTGATGGTGTCTTGGCATTTGTGGATGAATCCAGCATCTCCGACCGCCAGAACTTCGTCGATTAGCAGGATATCTGGGTCAGTATGTACCGCCAGACTAAATCCCAAACGCATATACATCCCAGAGGAATAGGTGCGCACTGGATCGTCGATGAAGTCTTCGAGTTCCGCGTAGCTTACAATGTCATCGAACTTCTTATGTATCTCGGTTTTGGTGAGGCCATACATCACACCACCCAGATAAATATTCTCACGACCACTGAAGTCAGGGTGAAAACCGGCGCCCAATTCGATGAGGGCAGAAATTCGACCACTGGTCTGAACCGTGCCACTATCGGGAAGATAGATTCCCGAGATTAGCTTGAGTAGCGTCGACTTACCGGAACCATTTCGCCCTATCACTCCGAGGGCGCAACCGGGTTCCAGATCGATTGAAGTGTCTTTCAAGGCATGGAGGTAGTTGCCTTTCTTCGCAGGTCGCTCACCAGCTACCACATCAGATCCCGAAAGTAGTTCGGACTTGACGCTGGTATAGCTACTGCGAGTGGCCGTGCGTTTGCGGAAGCGCTTATTTACGCCTTGCAATTGAATGCTGCCCACAGGGAGTTGTGATACTGCCTTATCAGATCGCAGCAACTCCAGAAGCGATCGTAGGTAGTTGTTTAGGCTCATTGGGTTTGGTTCCGAACTTCTAGGGCCCGTCGGACCCTCAGCTTTGAAGCTTCATAGGTTCTACTAGCGTTTTTGTCGGGTGTCAACGCTCAGCTCTGCTCACACACCTGGCTAAGGGCTTGAATTTAAAGATTTATTTCCTTTCCTCGCGCACAGCAAGATATGCCTACAATCAAGTTCACTAAAGAGTTTAGCTAGTTAGCGCCAAGAGCCCGCCTCCGCGAAACGAGACGAATTGGCTGACTATATATATAGACTTCTTCACAGAAGTAGCTTCCAAACCCGGGATTTTTGCGGGCCAACCCGTACCTCAATTAAGTTAACAATTTCATATCCTTAGCTAGTTGTCTGCTTTACGACGACAGAGACCCAGACCCCCCACTCAAGAAATCCCCTTTTGATCCGATAATTTAAGTGGGACCTCTGTGAAAGAATCATGGTTTTTGCGGAGGGATGTCTTAGTTAGCAAAAGGCAAATTGTTCGGTGGTATCAGGCTTCCTAGCGGTGGTCGATAAACTTAAAGCGGTTATTAGAAAATTGGAATTTTTGAGGGTTCCCGGCAATGGCTTCGCCGCTTAGATCTTACGTTTCCGTCATGCGACGAGAAGAACAAAGAGGCACAGCGTTTTTAGAGTTCATGATTGCGCTTCCGTTTCTACTCGCGCTCATCCTTGGTTTGTTCGACATCACAGTTGCACTCAATGAGTACTTTTTTCTGGCCGACGCAGTAAAAGCTGGTGCCCAGCGTGCGATGACTGCGCCAAACCTCGTGCGCAATTTGCAATACGCCAGCGGCCCAACGATTTCTTGTAGTGGCGCAAACGACAAGAGTAGCGATCTCATCCACGGACGCGTAGCGAATTTAATCAATCTGCATAATCGATCACTTTCTGAGCTCTGCATTATCTCCGAGCGACTCCAGGCAAGTGATCCAAGCAATGCAGACACGGTTCTCGTGCAAGCTCAAGCGAGCTACGAGGCTATATTCCCTCTATTCAAAGGAATAACTATTTCGGCACAAGTTCGGGTTCCCTATCTACTCAACACCACCTAGAGATTGGTGTCAGAGATGTATTTTCAGCCAAAACACACAATTGAGTATCAGGGACGCAGTTCTCTCAATAAACCTCGCGTTTAAGGGGAATAGTTGCACATCTGTCACTAAATTGGATTGGGTCATGCAAAAGTTGTTAAAATACAGGGCCCATTTGCTGAGCCGACGCATCAAAAAACTGACAGATATAGAAGTAGTTTATCCTAGAAACTTACTGGGTAATATTACTATGCCATTCGGCGCCCAATCAGAGCGCGGAGCAGTTTTAATCGTTTTGGCCTTCCTCGCGGTGGGACTGATTACGTTCGTGGCGCTGGGTGTGGATACCGGTTTGATCTCTGCGACTCGACGAGATCATACAAGCCTTGCGCCAACGGTAGCTACAACTGCGCTCAATACGTTTAGTCGCAGCACCGGCACTCGCAGCCAAAGGCTCGATGCTGCCCGAGATCGAGCCCAAGAGCTGGCTCAATTCAACGTGGATATTTCGACCACGACAAACTTTCTAAAGGATCAGGGTAGCGGAAACACTCAAGACCTGGGCATCGGCATTGGAGCAGCTGGCGCCACTGGTTATATCACTGCGGGTATTTGGCACTTTGTTCCAACCTACACGGCTCCACATTTCGATCCGAGCACTGGTGAGTGCATTGGTTCGCAACCGTGTCCATGTGGGCAGGGCGGTATCTGGAACGGTCCATGTTTCGAAGCGATTGAAGATGTCGACGCAAGTGCCGCACCTATCACCGCAATCTATGCGGAGGTCCGCACGCGCGCCGATAAGCCAATGCAGACAAAATTCTCTGGAGTTGACGGAGGAAGAACTGATTTTCACTTCACTGCATCGGCAACAGTTGCACTGCGGCCAATGCGCACCGTCACCTATGTTGATTTATCACGCCGCTCTCATTCTCTCACTCACCTGCCCTATGAAATGGCGGGGGCACGCCCCAGTTCGTTCTCGACAGCGGAGTATGCCTATCGAATTACTAACAAGGCATGTTTAAACGACACACCGTCTAGCTTTCCAGTCGCCGATGCGATCGATCTCAAATATGTGCAGGGAAATCTTAGCTGTGTTCCACAAGCCGCCCCTCCCGCAACATTTGATTGCAACGGGACGAACATTCCGGGCGTACTAGGCCCAACAGACTGCCAATTTGCCGGAGGTTGGTCAGTTGCTGGAATCAATGGGGTCTTCTCCGCCATATATAATTATTGCTCAAACCCGCATCCAATCATCCGCCCGGCGGGGAACCCTGTACACAATAGCTGGAACACCACGATTCACTCTAAGTCCGACTATCGCTGCTACAACGTGACCTACCAAGAAGGAAGCGAACCGAGCAAAACGGAATCGTTTCTCGTTGATGTCTACCGCGGTAACAAATACAGCAAGGCAGCAGGTCAACCAGTAGAGTATCGCGGACCAGAGCCACTTAACACCATGCTTTTCGCCGTAGAACAGAGTCTCGAAAAGTACGTCGAACGAAATGTCGACCGCGATATGGTGGCCGTCTACGGCATTGATCAGCGAGTAGACGTCGATATCAGAAGTTTCCCACTGATGGAGGCCAGTCTCAACAACTCTGACTTCACTGATATGCAAGAGGTATTCGTCGATCGAATCGATCCAGCCACTCTCAATCTACGACACGGGGAGCATTTCTTTTTCCCGAGAGACGACGCGCTGCTCAACCTGCCAGATGCAATACGTCTCGGCTATACTGAAATTATTTCCCAGCCAGACTACCCGTTCACTGAAAACCAATTGATTATGATAATCAATGGACCTTCCGAATGCTGGGAGCACCCAGTAGACGGGCATGTTTGTGGCACTGATCAGGCGAGCATCGAAGCATCGATCGATCAGACGATTTCTTTGGCGAACCAACTGCTCGTTCCCAATAACATCAAGCTACATATCATCATGGTCGGAGGTGTTGTGCAGCCACACTCACTCGCTCGCCGCGGGAACACCGCTTCCTCCGAGAATCAATGCATGGATGAAAACGAAGCGAGGGAGAACAACCACGATTGGGTTGACTACAGCACCAACACCGCCTCCTATAACGATGCGCGCGACAAGGCAAATGCTGACAGTAACGGGGATTTGCAATTTGGCGACTCAGATCGCTACTTTTATGCCAACCGGCTCTACGAAGCCGTTCGAGCCACCGGTGGAGAGTGGGGAATCGTTCGTCCTCCATGCGATCCTTCCGCAGTTCAACTAGGCGGAGGGTCTTGTGCTGATGGAGCCTTAGAGGACTGGCTCGATAGCGAATGTGCGAGTTTGAGCAATCGCGGCGATCGCATGGGACAACGAGCAGGCAATTCCGGCAATATCACTGACGCAGATGGTCGCCTCGTATGCGATCCGACCTGCCGCAGCATGCGTGAGCAGATTACCGAAATTGTCGACAATATATTCGATTCACAACCGTACTTAGCCGTCGATCACAGTGTCCGCGTCAATTAAAATCTCAGATTTTCTGAGCCGCTATGCCAAGGACACAGCAAATACAAGCGAATTAACTTACGGTAGCTAGTGGATCCGAATCCGGGGCCCAACAAATCAACATGACTGTTGTCGACTATACTTTTCTCTGCAACTTCAACCCAGGGGAAACACAAACTGCGCTACATAGATGCCAATACAGCCGAAGCACTTGTAACTTCAATTATTGGCTTCCAATAGGGACAGTGATACAAATAGGGTCATGAGTAAGATCGTTCCAATTGTTGTCATCCTTCTTCTCTTCATCGGAATCACGATTTGGCTGAGTAGTGAGCGAAAGGCTCCAGTCCCGGAGGCGCCGACCTCACAGAGCAATCTGGCCAATGTCGAGGAATCCGCTTCAGCAAAGCCAGAAACGTACGCCAAACGCGTTGAAAAGCGTATCTCAGGTGCGATGCAGAGTGCTCCGAAAGAAGGTCCTGGCCTCACCGCAGCGGAATTGCAGAACGCTCCTCAGACCATGACTGGCCTTGGCCCGTCGGTTTTCTCCCAGGCTAAACAAAAGTACATCGATAAGCGCCTGTCTGAGATTTCACAGTTTGTCACTATTGACGACAGTAATCGAAATGAGTTGCACAGCCTTTTCCAGGGGGAATGGGAGCTAAAACTAAACTCATTTGGGCCGTTGTATGCACCACGTGCGGATTCGGAACTAAAAGAGGGGCTTGCATTGGTTATAGGTTCCGACGCTGCTGAAAAGTATTTCGCCGATCGAGAGCAACAAGAACAGGAGGAGAGCCATCGACAACTCGCTTCGCGAGTGACGGTCCTAAGCCAATCACTTGACCTCTCCATAGAACAGGAAAAAGAAGTAACCGACGCCCTGCAGTCAATAGATCAAGTTGCCAAGGCACAGCTTGCAGAAGCTTTAGCGAATTCGGAAAACCCGGATAATCCCAATGAAGCGATACGACAATACCAGGCCGTGTCACAACAGAATCGGCTCGAACTGCAGGATAGGTTACGAGATATTCTCACAAAAGAGCAGTATCAGCGCTATCTTGCTGTCGAAGCTGAACGGAAACCACTTACCCCCGGAGCAAACCCCTTTCGGTGAACAAGAAGAAACGCAGCGGTCTTCTTCTTAATGTAAGCATAGTCATATTGACATCTATCGCGGCATTGTTCCTGTCTGATCGCCTCCTAGCTACCTTCGGTTTTCCCGCCTCAATAGCACCTCCAGTCTCGCACCCTCCTTTGGCTCAGGAAATCCGGGAAAGTATCGAGTTTCAGTATCGCTTCGAAACAAATATTCACGGCCTTCGCTATCGTCAAGTCCCAACGGTAAAAAGCGACGGCACTCACCGGGTCTTTGTCGTGGGAGATTCGTTTACTGAGGGTGTCGGCGTTGCAAATGAATTCCGTTTTACCAACCTACTCGAACAGCGTTACGCATCTTCAAAGGTGCTCTTCATTAATGGTGGTCTCTCAAGATCCTGGCCGGAGAAGTATAAAAAGCTATTCTTAGAGCTGGAGCCAAGCTACAACCCCGATTCGTTGCTTATCTGCGTTTTTGTAAACGATGTTGCGGAAACTCCAGAGACAATGCCAAATCTCGAATCCGATCAGGGAATCTTCGTCAGACGAATGCGCAAGTCTTGGCCTCATATTCTAACGCTGCTTGAAACAGCTATGGATAGACAAAGTAGGCTAGAAAAGATTCGCACCACCGATTTCGTCAATACTATCCAACAAGAAGCTGAGAAACGGCTCACACCTCCTGCTGCATTCGAGGAATGGAAAAAGGCAGTGCCTATCAACTTGATTGAGGCAGTTAATCAAGGGAAGTTCAACGGATCGATTCTCTCGATGGGATTGTTCTACCCCAAGTACTGGAGTGACTCACTTGACATTTCAAATGCTCGCGCGAGAAGAAAGTTCGATAAGATGAGCCAGGCTCTTGAAGAACTCGTCCTCACTGCCAAGAAGAAAAACATACAAACCGCTCTTATATTTATCCCAGTCTACTTTCAATATGATCCCAGGACTCATAAAACAAGCAACCCCTGGGTCCGTACTGGCACTGAAGTCAGGGCTGAGTGGTTGACCCAAGAAAGCAAGCTCCAGAAACAACTTCGAGCATTTTCGAGGACTCAGCAAATTCCCTTCCTAGATCTCACGAACGAGTTTCGAATGGCCACAAAAGAAAATTCGCAACTCAATTGGGAGCTCGACGAGCATCTAAATGTCGCCGGTCACCAGCTTGTGGCAACGGCAATAGCTCAATGGATCGACAATGAAAACGTCTTCCGCTTCAATTAATAATTTAACTGAGCTTCACGTATTTAGTATTAGTGAAATGCAGCATCCCTTCTTTCGTTTTCACACGTCCGATTCCACTTTCCTTTACCCCGCCAAATGGAGTACCCAGCGGTCCAGGACCATGAGAATTTATCGCAACCACGCCAACTTCTAATTTACGAGCTACCGCTTGGGCAAGATTGAGCTTATTTGTCCAAACCGAGCCGGTCAGGCCATAGCGACTATCATTCGCGAGTGTAACTGCCTCTTGCCAGTCATCAACGGGAAGAATAGGTAGAATAGGACCAAAGGGCTCTTCAGTTAGAACCCGCATATCATCGCGCAGATCGGTCACTACGGTAGAGGGAAAATAAAAACCATCACGCTCAAGGCGTTTCCCACCACAGTGGACTGTTGCCCCCTTGCGACGTGCATCCTCAACAATAGCTTCCAACTTCTCTAGCTGGAAGTCACCTACAACTGGTCCCATATCTACTTTTTCACTGGGATCACCCAGTGAGATATTCTTCGATTCATTGACCGCGGCTGCAACAAAATCTTCAAATATCTCACGTTCCACATACACTCGCTTCACCGCACAGCAGATTTGCCCGCTGTTGTTACAGTTCTTTGCCACGAGCGCAGCTGCTGTTTTCGGCACGTCAACATCTTTCAAAACAATCGCAGCATCCATGCCCCCTAGTTCCAGCAACAGGCGCTTCATTCGGTCTGCACCGCGCTTCATTATGTCCTTACCGGCGACCCCCGATCCGGTAAAAGCGATCATATCGACATCTTGCTCAACCAAGGCGCGACCATGATCTTTAGCTCCGATCACAAGTTGCAAAAGGTCCTCTGGAAAGCCTTTGAGATCATGGAATAGTTTTCCCAAGGCCTTGCCAATTCGAACCGCATGCTCTGATGGCTTGAAGACCACCGAGTTGCCGGTTAACAGGGCTGGGACGATGGCTAAGAGAGGCACATTGCAGGGATAGTTCCAGGGAGAAATCACAGCGACAACTCCCAGCGGTTCATGGCAGACAAAGCCACCTTCGACTTCCTGGTGTGCAAGCCAGTCCGGGGCATTTTCACAGAAGAACCTCGGACTCATAACCCCGGCTGTCACCTCACCAATGCTCTTGTGAAGCGGCTTGCCCATATCACGCGTAATACAAGCAGCCAATTCGCCGATTCGCTGCTCCATAAGCGGCGAGAGCCCTTCTAAGACAGCTATTCGCTCTTCGATAGATCGCTCACTCCAGAGTCGCTGCGCGGCACGGGCTCTCGCGACGATATCAGCGATAGTTTCGATCGCTGTTTCTTCGATTTCCTCTGTACTGCCATCTGCTGGATTGACGAGTAGCATATTTTCTCCTCTCCGAATGTTCGGTAAAGCTCAAGGAAATACTATCACCGTCCCGGCGCCTCGCAAACTCGGCTCGGCAGAAGAATCTACCTAGTTAAAATGTACGGAAAGAATTTTTGCTGAACTCTCGATGCCACACTTCCTAACAACAGAGAAATACTTGCCATTAGCAGCAGACCGAACAACACCCGCGGAGTATCGTACAGTCCCGCTGCTCGAAGTATATATCGACCTAGTCCACGCTCAGCTATTACAAACTCACCTAGAAATGCACCGATGAGCGCAAAGCCAATGTTCAACCTGAATCCAGTAAGAACCCATGAAGCTGAAGACGGAAACACAACATTTAGTAGAACCTGTGCGCGACTTGCTCCGAAACTTTTCGCGAGTTCAATGAAGTCGCTATTGGTGTCACGCGCACCCTCATAAGCTTGAACCATAGACAAGAGCAATACTGAGAAGGTAGCCAACACAATTTTTGGCAACAAACCAGTTCCAAACCAAATGATCAGCATTGGAGCCAACACAAAAGCTGGAATAGCGCCAAGAATAGCAACATAGGGCTTTGAGAGCCGACCAACTATAGGCGAGATCCACATCAAGAAGCCAAGGACTGTTCCTATCGAGCAACCGAGCATCAATCCAACAACGGCAACGAATAAAGTAAGAGCAGAATCGTAATACATCTCAAGCGATTGAAGCTCAGTCACGGCAATGCGTACTACCATCAATGGACTTCCGTACAAGAACTGTAAGCGCGCAGAATCGCCGGTCAGTAGCTGCCAACAGCAGAGAAAAAGCAGAGCTGGCAGACAAACCATACATTTTGAGCAAAGGTTTCTCATACGGTGATGTCCTCAAACGTTTGCACAACTTTATCGAACATCTGACCAGCACTCGTGCAGCATTGGGTAGGGATGTCAGGGCTTTGAGAAAAAAATGTATCATCGTATGTAAACAACCCTTGCACGCTAGCGGGAACGCCACCAAGAACGAGAACCTTGGTGCCCAAAAAACTCGCTTCCTCGATTGAATGAGTGACTATCACCGCTGCGGCAGCTTTGTCGCTCACATAGCGCTTTAAACGGTCGGCAAGCAGCCGCCGAGTAACGAAATCGAGTTGTGAGAGAGGCTCGTCAAGTAGAAACACTTTAGCATCGCAGACGAGAGTTCGTGCAAAAGCTACTCGTTGCCGCATTCCCCCAGACAGCTCCGCAGGATACTGTAGTGCGCATTCGCTCAATCCGACCTGAGCCAAAGCATCCTTAACGCGATCGACACGCTGCTGTTTTGACACCTTTGTGAGCTCCATTCCGAATCCGACATTTTCGGCAACAGTGCGCCACGGCATGAGCGCATCTCGTTGGGGCATATAGGCGATCATCTCTTGCGAAACGTTTCTTTGGCACTCACCGCTATATTCAGAATCGAGACCTGCGAGTATGCGAAGCAACGAGGTTTTTCCACAGCCACTGGGCCCTACCACACATAGCACCTCGGTTGCGGAAAGTGCTAGGGACACACGACTTAAGACCTTCTGCGATTTAGGAAACGTATTGCTCGTTCCTTGGGGGAACTCTTTCGAGATATCCTTGCAGCGAAGTACTTCCATCTCACTCACTCCTGTCTAGTTGTTCGCGGAATGCACAATCTTTACAGCCTGATCAGCGAAACGGTTGTCGACGACCAGATCCGTTTTTTGAGGTTTCTTGAGATCGCCCACGGCCAGTCTCGTCTCCAATGCACGCTGCCAAGCTTCCTCTGAAACGACAACTTGCTTGGGAAACGTCTGCTCCTCTAGCATTCGATGCACCGCCCGCCCAACTACGGATGGAGGCAAGTTGGGGAACAATTTTTTGGCAACGCGCACCCCAAGGGCCGGATCGCGATGCAGTGCCTCGAGTGCACGCTGTACCCCCGTGACCACTTTTTGAATAGCCGAGCCGCGTGTTGCAAGCATATCGTCCGTAGTGGTCAAGCCGGTAAATGCGTAGGGTCCGTAGAACTGAGCCGATGAGTAGACCACTCGATACCCCTTACTCTCGGCAATCGATACAGCAGGCTCTAATTCAATCGCAAAATCGGCTTTTCCGGCCTCAAGCAGTGCAAGCTGGGCACCAATCGGCGCTTCAACGATGGTAGCACTACCAACTACCGCTTTATGCTGCTCAAGGAATTCCTTTAGAAGAGTGAAGGTGGTTGACGGCGCGGGGAGACTTCCGATGCGAAGGCCAGCCAGATCGGAAGGCACGGTAATTTTTGACAGGTCGCGCTGATTGCTGACTCCCCAATTCGCTACCGTACCGAGCAAAAGCCCAACGACTCGAGAAGAAAATCCGCGCTCACGGGCGATAGCTGCAAACACCGGATCACCGATACCAAGCTGCGCCGAACCATGAATGACGGCTGCAAACGTTTGATCATCGTTGCCGCTGTATTTCAGCCGAACCGAGATACCTTGCTCAGCAAACATACCTTCCTCCATTGCGACATAGAGTGGGAGGTAAATCAGATACTTCTCCTGTCCCCACTGGGCGATGGTTACCTCTTCGAGTGCAACAGCCGGTACTGCCGATAGGACAAATGAAACCAGCAAGAGTACTTTGAGCGTTTTCATATGCGAGCCTCCTCTAGAAACTTAGTAAGTTACTCGAGAACATGAAAGAATGTAGAAAATATATCAACTTTTTGTGTTTTTTCAGATATTCGAGTAATATAGTCGCCATATGGGCATAGATTTCCACTCTCTGGATCAACTCGATCGACGTCTGCTCTTTGAGCTGGACTGTGACTCTCGACAGGGCTATCGGGCGCTGGCCCGCAAACTTCGCAGCGCGCAAGAAACAATTCGCTATCGCGTGCAACGACTCGTCGATCATGGCGTTATCTTCAATTTCCTTAGCGTCATCGACGCGGGAAAACTTCAAACTAGCTACAACAAAGTCTTGCTAAAGCTGCATAATGTCGATGAATCCAAAGTTGAAAAGATCATCAGATATCTCGTTGAACAGGAGCCTGTAAATTGGGTTGCCCGATTCGATGGGCTCTACGACGTGAGTTTCACCATTCGAATCCGGCAGATCCATGAGCTCAGTGATTTTGTCGATGAGTTTCGCAAAAAATTCAGCGGGCACCTTCAGCGTCTACATTTCGCTACGAATATCGAAATCGAATACCTGCCGCGCTCCTACTTAGTTGGGAAATCACCACGGAGTGCGAGAATCGCACCTTCGCAAGTATATCGCCCCAGTCCGAGCTCTATAGACTCGATAGACCGAAAAATCCTGCGAATCTTAGCTACAAATGCCCGGGCTTCGGCAACGCAGATAGGAAAGGAGCTGCGATTGAGTTCGGAGACCATTGGACTACGCATTCGAAAACTCGAGAAGTCTGGAGTACTCAGCAGATATCGCATAGTCCTCAACAACGCTGCTCTCAAACAGGTGAACTACTACATCCTGCTCTACCTTAACTACGTGTCCGAAAAACGCCTGCAGGCTTTCATCGAATATTTACGAGATCTACCGCGCTTAGTGTATTTTATTAAAGCGCTTGGCGAATGGGACTACGAGCTTAATCTTGAAGTGGAGAACATAGCTCAGTATCGAGAAATAATGATGGGGCTTACTCGTGAGTTCTCAGATATCGTTCGTGACTATCACGGGATGCCGGTGAGCAATGTATATAAGTTTACGATCGCACCAGCCTTAGACTAGAAATCTTCTCCCTCACCGAGGAACTCTTGCCGAGCTTCTTGCCGCTTGAGGTCTTCCTCTGGCGTGCTGTGATCCGAGGAGTAGTACACCAACCCACATAGGAGAGCGATGGTGGCTACCAGCAGAGCAGTGCTTCGAAAGATAGGCTTCGCAGAGGTGGGGAACTTATCCGGGTCCCATTCAGTATCCTGCTTTGGAGCTTGCTGCCCACCTTGCACATTCTGCGGCCCCAAGTCGGAGGGCTCTGACCGAAATTTATGGGCTGACATAAACAATCCTCTATAAAACTAAGCACTTAGACAAGAGATGGCAGTACTCATGCTATCTACGTTATAACGAAAACGACACAGAATGTAGCACAAATCGTGGTGAAAACCGGGGTTCAATAGATCAGATTCGCAAGGATTTCGCTCGGGCTTCGATCAACAAGTTGGCCATAACCTCTGTAACCCTGCTCGACAGAGCCTCTCTCAAAAGAGCTTCGACGGCAGATGCCTCAACTCACACACCACCACACACTCGCTGGAGGGGGTACGTCCCCCTTCAGCCTCCACTTCTCAAGCTGCTCGATTCCTGATAGGTATTGCCTGAACCACTTTCTCACTCTTTTCGAATCATGCGCTGTCACAACTTTTACCCAGGCCCTTCGGCCCTTCCAATTGAAGTTTTGCACAAGACTCAAGCAGCTCTACTCGAGTACGGCACTTCTGGTGTCGGAATTCTAGAACTGAGTCACCGCAGCACTCCCTTTATCGACTTACTCACGTCGACCGAGCAACAGCTTCGCAATCTCCTGTCAATTCCCAAAGAGTACGAGGTACTCTTTACCACGGGTGGCGCAACTCAGCAGTTCTCAATGGTGCCGATGAACCTCGTACCACAAGGGCAAACTGCCAACTATCTGATCACCGGTTCTTGGGCACAGAAAGCATATGATGAAGCGCAAAAATTTGCGCCAGTGCATTGCGCGGCCAACGGCACAGAATCCGGATTTTCCGCAATCCCCAAAGAGTTCAAATGTTCAGAGAATGCGGCCTATCTGCACTATACGAGCAACAACACTATTTATGGCACGCGCTATGCTCTCCCGCCACAGAGCGACTCATGCCCGCTTGTCTGCGATGCCTCTTCAGACTTATTGAGTAGAGAAGTTGACGTAGCGCACCACGCTTTGATCTATGCAGCAGCACAAAAGAATTTCGGACCCTCGGGAATAACTCTTGTCGTTTTGCGACGCGAGCTTCTCAGCACCATCCCTGAAGTGCTCCCGCTCATGCTCGACTATCGAACCTATGCAAACAGTAAATCGCTCTATAACACTCCACCGACGTTTGCGATTTACGTCGTGCATGAAATGCTTAACTGGATATCTCAGCTAGGTGGCCTTGCAGCACTTGGAAAGCGCAACGAGGAGAAAGCCGGATTGATCTATGAAGCAATCGACCGAAATGACCTCTATCGGGGATATGCTGCCGAGCAAGATCGATCGCCGATGAACATCACCTTTACGCTCCCCTCGAAGGAACTCGAATCGCTCTTTTTACAGGAATCGCTCGAGCAAGGGTTCTTAGGCCTCGCGGGACACCGTTCAATAGGTGGCCTTCGAGTCAGCCTCTACAACGGCCTCCCTCCGAAATCAGCATCTGCACTAGCTGAATTCATGGCAGAATTTGCCCGAACCAAGGGGTAAATTCAGATTCGATCCGATTCCAGCAGCCAGTCGATCGGGCGTTTCCTAGTGGGATAGGCCCTATTTTGCTCCGCGGCTCCGTCCTTATGCGCTTTCTGCTAAGGCGCAGCCAAAAAAACACCGATACTACTATCTATACAGCTACAGGGTATTGCCTCGCTTGAAAGCAAATAGGCTACTCTTCGTTCAGTACGTGAAGAAGCTAAGTTACTATTGGGGATTTCAATGTTCTCTCAGGACGGCGAATCAGAGGAGCTAGAAACAACGCAGGTCATTGTCCGGGAAGAACTCGGCCTTGATACGAGAGCGGATAGATTCAAGATCCTTTTGGCTGATGACGAGCCGGATGCCCTCACTCTTTTTCGCGCAATCCTCGAGCAGTTCAACTACGAACTTGTATTGGCCGAAGACGGCGACCAAGCTCTTGAGCTCTTTCATCAGGTCAATCCAGACATTGCCATTCTAGATATGCAGATGCCCCGCAAGACGGGACTGGAGGTTTGCAAGACAATTAAGGAATTGAGCGATGATTCATTCGTACCAGTACTGATAGTCACGAGCCAATCAGATCCCTATGCAAAAATTGACGGGCTCAAGGCGGGGGCGGATGACTACATAACGAAGCCATTCTTCTGCGAAGAACTACAAATCAAGGTTGCTTCCTTCCTTCGAATAAAACAAGTAACCGATCAGCTGGTAAACGCCAAGAAAGAATCTGAAGATCGAGAAAAAGAACTCGCTATGCGGTTGTACGATTTAGGCAAGTAACTACCTGACTATCTCTGATAGCTACCGTCTCTTCTTTCGCTTCTTCTTCTTCTTTTTCTCTTCTAAATCAACAAACTTACCCCGCACAACTTGCATCAACTGTGGCTTTAGTTTGACCATGCCATTTTCGTCAAACCCATTGATAGGGATAACTCCATCCTCATAGCGAATACGAGAAAGGCCGTCGTGCAAATCTACGTTCTCTTTCATTGCCCGGTAGGCGAGACGGACCGCATCGTAGCCAAAGGCAACAAACAATAATGAATGTATCGATTCGTCGTAATCCAACTCGACCAACTTCCGAAGTCGTTGCACTACTTCGTTCTCTTCGGCAAGTTTGACGTTTGCAAAGATAACTCCTTCGGCATTCTTTTCGGCGGTGGTAAGAACTTCTTGCGTACCAAATGTATCTGGACCGACTATCGGCAATTTTACTTTTAGCTCACGAAGCTGATTGAGAACATGTCCACCGTTGAATGCGGGTGCAATAAACAAGGCTTGAGGCTCCTGTTTAATGACCTTGAGAATAGTTGGACGATAGTCTTTGTTGTCAACACTCTGCGACTCTTCTGCGACAACAATACCTCCACCTTCGACAAAACGCTCCTTGAATGCATCCTTTACTAAGGTCGCCCACTGATCCTCTTCATAGATGATTCCGACTCGGGAAAGCTGGTTCCGATTGAGATACTCGGCAACCAAGTGTCCTTCATCTTCACTACTAAAGCCAATTGAGTAAACCTGGTCACCTGCTTTCGAAACCTTGGTCCCCGCATCGAGAAGCGCAATGAAGGGGCGGCGCGTTTTCTGAGCGATGGGCGCTATCGCCATGATGGCTCCGGTGCAGGCCGGACCGAGGAGCACATCAACTTTCTCTTGCTCTGTCAGTCGCTTATAGGCAGATACGGCCGGGGCTGGCTTGCACGTACTGTCCTCATACAATACTTCTATCTGGCGTTCTCCCTGTAGATTGATCTCCTTCACGGCAATACTTGCGCCGATAGTTGCTTGATACCCAAAGAAGGAAAAATCACCGGTCAGCGGCAGGATCATCCCAACTCGAAGTGGCGCATCTTCTTTCTCATCATTCTTAGCTGCCGCAACATCAGCAATGACTTCAGCGCCATTCTCGAGCTTCGCCTCTGCTTCCGCCGCTACTTCCGGAGTCCCCGGAGCATCCTGTGTATCCTGTGCGAGCCCAACCGAAGTGAGCAACGGCAACAGAACCAACTGTAAACACCAAATGAATCTCAAGCACGGCCGCGTCACCCTAGGCATCTGCTGGTCTCCCTTCAACTAAATATCTATTCACGTACATCTGTTCCAACAAGATTCTCAACCGCATCGCAGGATTTTGGAATCGCTTCAGTAAGTACTTCAACACCGTCCTCAGTGACCAACACGGTATCCTCTATACGTATACCACGGAGGGTGCGATAGACGGCAAGCCGTTCTCGACAAATGCAGTCAGAATAAGGCGCCATACGCTGCGTGTCATCTAATAGCGCCGGAATGAAGTAGCAGCCTGGTTCAATCGACACAGCCATTCCACTGACTAAATCCCTATCGAGTCGCAAAAAATTAAGTCCAAACTCTTCAGCACGACTTCTCCCAGGTGCATAGCCGGCAAGATCTCCAAGGTCTTCCATATCGTGCACATCGAGACCGACCAAATGGCCGATACCGTGGGGGAAAAAGAGCGTGTGCGCACCACGCTCGACCAAAGCATCGACTTCTCCCTTCAAAATGCCGACTTCGACTAGTCCTTCAGTAAGGCGACGAACTGCAGCAAAGTGAACATCGAGAAAGCGCCGACCCGGCTGCACGGCGGCAATCGCCGTAGCTTGCGCAGCCAAGACAATTTCATAGATCGCTCTCTGTTCAGGAGTAAACACACCACACACCGGCCAGGTTCGTGTGACGTCTGAGGAATAGCCAAGCTTCGTTTCAGCCCCAAAGTCGGCAAGCACCATGTCATCCACGCCGAATAGGGTATAGGGATCAGCATCATCGTGGAGCACTTCACACCTATTCGTTGCCATACCAAGAAAAGCCGGCTCCCCACCACTACGTCGAGTCGCTGCATCCATTTCAGCAAGCAGCTCAAACTGATATTTTCCGGGAGCAGTCATCCGCATCGCGCCAAGGAAGCTGTCGGCAGTCATCTCTGCTGCGGCTCGCAACTCTCGTATGGCGTAGGAATCATGTGTGAGACGCAAATCAACTATCGCTAAAGCCAGCTCCCTATCGGCTCCATCCAAATCAGGATTTCGTCCAACCAGCTCACTGACGAGTGCATTGCTCAACGAATCTACACTTGGCAAACTCAAGACATCTGTCGGGGCAAACTTCTTAAGCAGGGCTCGAAGCTCGCAATGCGTCGAAACGCGATTCACCCCAAGCTGCTGCTTGAGCGACTCATCATCAGGTGTCGGCCCATGCCAAATCTCATCGTCAGACGAGCGTTCTGGGAGAAAAACGGAAGTCTCCCCGTCCGTCATCAAGAGCATCGCATCTGGAGGGAGTGCAGGTGAAAAATAGAGCACATGACTGCTGGAGCGAAACGGATAGCGCACCGCATCAATTGATTTGAAGCGCCAAGATCCATTCCCCAATACAATCGCCTTGCCGGGTAGCCGCTGGAGCAAATTCCGGCGGCGCGCAGCGTATACTTCCAAAGGAATCGTCGGCGATAAATAAAGAGCCATTCAATAATTAGTAGAGAATTCGCGTCTTGATATTACTATCCAATTTACTCAACTGAGCACAAAGTTTATCTGAAACATTGTTGTTCAAGTCGATTACCAGGTAACCAACTTCGCCAAGTGTAGAAAGGTACTGTCCATTCACGTTGGCTCCCAGTTCGCTAATCAAAGTGTTCACTTCACTTAACACGCCGGGAACATTCTTATGTATATTCAAAATACGATGGCTTTGCCCATCGATTGGCATATCAACTTGAGGAAAATTAACCGCGTTCGCAGTAGATCCCGTATCAATGAAATTAACGAATGACGCGGCTACTTCCCGTCCGATATTCTCTTGCGCTTCTTCGGTGCTACCACCGATATGCGGTGTAAGAATAACGTTAGACATCCCGCAGAGATCAGAGACAAAAGGTTCTTGATTCGATTTTGGCTCGTCGGGGAACACGTCAAACGCGGCACCTGCAAGATGCCCAGTCTCAAGTGCCTCTCTCGCCGCATCCAGATCAACCAGGCTTCCTCTCGCGCTATTGAGCAAATAACTGCCAGGCTTCATCTTCGCTATCTCGGCGCGGCCAAGATACACCCGAGCAGAAGGAAGAGCCGGTATGTGAAGCGTCACGATATCAGACCGTTCGAGCAACTCATCCAACGTCGGTAGCTGTTTCGAATTACCGATCGGCAACTTCTTAACTTTGTCATAAAATAGTACTCGCAGCCCCAGCGCTTCAGCAAGCACGCTCACCTGCTGACCGATATGACCATACCCGATTATTCCAAGCGTTTTATCGCGAACTTCAAATACGCCAGTCGCGGTTTTATCCCAAATGCCTTGGTGCATCTTATTGTTCTTATCAGCAGAACGCCGAGCCAAGGAAAGAATGTTGCAAATTGCCAACTCGGCAACACTTCGAGTGTTCCCATAGGGCGCATTGAACACGGGAACCCCAGCAAGGCCGGCAGCCTCAAGATCGATATGATTCGTGCCAACACCGAAGGAGCCAATGCTAAGCAAGCGTTTCGCTGCAGCAAGATGATTTTTGCGGATTTCCGTTTTAGAACGCACGCCGAGTACATGCACGTAGGGAATTCGATCTAGCAGCTCATCGCTACTAAGCGCACGATCTTCCGTTTCGACAGAATAGCCTGCCTGGCGCAAGGCTTGTTCAGCCAAAGGGTGAACTCGCTCGAGAAGTAAAATTTTTATCTTGCTTTTCGGAAAAGAATACTGCTTGTCCATATCTATATTAAATCACTCACTAGTAATGCTTCTGGTAACTCACGTAAGATTTTGACGGGGCAACTGCTTAAGGGTTCAGTGTCAGATTGAAATCTCTCAAGTGCCTCGCGTTTCCCCTCACCGACAAACAAACCAACTCCAAGATCCGCCCGACGCAGAAGGC
>CBDUGV010000025.1:0-26270 GCA_965366815.1 uncultured Bdellovibrionales bacterium
TGTCAGGAAATTCGTATTAGCAACCGTCATTTGGGGCTTCATTGGAATGTTGGCCGGCTTATTAATTGCCGCCCAATTAGCCTATTGGCCGCTCAACTTCGGGATCTCTTGGCTTACCTTTGGACGATTGCGACCACTGCACACCAACGCCGTGGTATTCGCATTTGCCGGGAATACGATATTCGCCGGCATCTACTATTCCTTGCAGCGCTTGATGAAGGCCCGAATGTACAGCGATGCGCTCTCCAAGATCCATTTTTGGGGTTGGCAGCTGATCATCGTTTCCGCAGCTATCACCCTGCCGCTCGGCATTACAGCCTCGAAGGAATATGCCGAATTGGAGTGGCCAATTGACATCGCTATTGCGCTTATCTGGGTGTTGTTTGGCGTAAATGTGTTTGGAACGATTGCAAAGCGTCGTGAACGACATATCTACGTAGCAGTTTGGTTTTATATTGCGACGATAGTCACTGTTGCCTTACTTCATGTGGTCAACTCGCTTGCCCTGCCAGTCTCTGCGTTCAAGAGCTATTCGGTGTTCGCTGGCGTACAGGATGCCTTAGTGCAGTGGTGGTACGGTCACAACGCAGTCGCCTTCTTTCTTACGACGCCGTTTCTTGGCTTAATGTATTACTTTGTGCCAAAAGTGGCAGAACGCCCGGTCTATTCCTATCGGCTCTCAATAATACACTTTTGGTCGCTCATATTTATTTATATCTGGTCTGGTCCGCACCATTTGCTCTACACCTCGCTTCCAGAATGGGCCCAGACGGTAGGTGTCGTATTCTCAATTTCGCTGATTGCGCCCTCTTGGGGAGGTATGATCAACGGCTTGCTGACCTTGCGCGGTGCCTGGGATAAGCTGCGCACTGATCCGATTCTCAAATTCTTTGTTGCGGCAATTACCTTTTATGGCATGTCGACCTTTGAGGGGCCGATGATGTCGATTAAGACGATCAATGCGTTGACCCATTACACCGACTACACCATCGGTCATGTACATGGAGGTGGACTTGGTTGGAACGGTTTTATGGCGTTTGGGATGGTTTACTATCTCTTGCCGAAGCTTTGGCATGTACCAGTTCACAGTGTTCGCTTGATGGCGGCCCATTTTTGGTGCGCTACAATTGGCATTGTTCTCTACATTACCTCGATGTGGGCCGCGGGGATTACCCAAGGGCTAATGTGGCGCGCCTTTAATGAAGTTGGTTTGTTGCGCTATCCCGAGTTCATCGAAACTGTTGTTCGCCTCAACCTGTTCTACTGGGTGCGGGTGATAGGTGGCGGTCTGTATCTGGTCGGCATGTGCATGATGGTCTACAATTTGGTAAAGACCCTTGCTGCTGCGAAACAGCAAGCAGTGGATTTGAGCGATCCCATTTTCAAGGCGAAGCCATTAGTAGAGGATCTGCCAGATCACGAAGGTCATCCGAATCCTTGGCATCGACGCTTAGAGGGTCGACCGCTACAATTTACGATTCTGGTCCTGTTGGCGGTGATCATCGGTGGCCCGGTTCAATACATTCCAATGGTTGCCATCAAATCGAATATCGCTACGATCGCTTCAGTGAAGCCCTATACACCGCTCGAATTGGAAGGCCGTGATATTTATGTGGCAGAAGGCTGTTACAATTGCCATTCACAGATGATTCGACCGTTTCGTGAGGAAGTGGTCCGGTATGGAGAGTATTCGAAGTCAGGAGAGTTCGTCTATGATCGACCATTCCAGTTTGGTTCGAAACGAACCGGGCCGGATCTAGCTCGAGTTGGTGGAACCAGGAATCACTATTGGCATTACCTCCACATGAAAGATCCGCGCTCCCCCGTTCCGCAATCGATTATGCCGGCGTATCCGTGGCTCTATGACACGAAATTGGATACCAGCCTAACCAAGACGAAAATAGCGGCGATGAAAACTTTAGGTACTCCTTACTCTCAACAAGAGGTTACGGATGCTGAAAAGAACCTTCGTGCGCAGGCAAAGAAAATTACTAACGAACTTGTTGAACAGGGAGTTACGCCGCCGCCGAATTTGGAAGAGAAGCAGATCATTGCATTGATTGCCTACTTGCAGCGTTTGGGTACTGATATTTCGAAACCAACAAAGCCAGGCGAGGAGAAATGAAACACCTTCTTCCAGAAATGACTTTGCCCTTATCGATTATCGTTTCCGGTTCGGTCTTTTTCTTATTGTTCATAGGGATCGTGGTCTATGCCTATAGTAAAGGGCGAAAGGCTACGTACGAGCGAGCTGGTACGCTTCCACTTGAGGACGGAATAGTCGGATCTGAGAAAAAGAAAGAGCAGGTGTAAGAGGATAGTATGGCAGATCGGGATGAATTACTTTCTCATAGTTATGATGGCATTCAAGAGTACGACAACGATTTGCCTCGCTGGTGGGTTTGGCTATTTGTGTTGACCATCGTATGGGGAGTATGGCGAGTCGTCTACTACCACATGGGACCAGGCTTGCTCCAAGAGGAGCAACTTGCTGTTTCTATGGAAGCTTTAGAGAAACAGCGGGCAGCGCATGCCCCAGCATCTGTGAAACCTGTGGGAGAAGCAGAGCTGTTGGCAATGGCAAAGGACTCGACAACACTCGCTGCTGGCAAGACGCTATATGAGGCGAATTGCTTCGCCTGTCATTTACAACAAGGGCAAGGATTAGTCGGTCCGAATCTTACTGACGAATATTGGATTCATGGTGGTACGATCGGTCAAATACATACGGTAATCGCCGAAGGTGTCCCAGACAAGGGAATGATTGCCTGGAAAGAAAAATTTACGCCTGAGGAAATCAATGCCGTTACTGCATTTATCTGGACGCTTCGTGGAACTAATCCACCGAACCCAAAGAAACCTGAGGGCGAATTGGTTCCTTTTGAACCTGTAGAGTAGTTTTCAGATGACAAAGGATGGCGGTAGCTCAGATTTTCGAGAAACACTCTATACGGTAGATAGTGAGGGCAACCGGCGCTGGGTGTATTCTGACCTTGTGAAGGGTGCCTGGCTCTATCGCAGAGCTATTGTCGCTTACTTCTTGATGGCACTCTACCTTGCGATGCCGTGGGTGACGATTGCGGGTAAGCAAGGTGTACTGCTTGATATTCCCGGTCGACGCTTTATTTTCTTTGGTCATGAGTTTTGGGCCACCGACACTTACTTCCTCTTCTTGCTTTTTGGCATCATGGCGTTCTCTTTGTTTTTCTTTACCGCACTGCTCGGAAGGACATGGTGTGGTTGGGCTTGCCCAGAAACGGTATTCTTGGAGTTCCTTTTTCGACCAATCGAACGACTGATTGAGGGAAGTGGTTCCCGCCGCCGTCGATTGGACGAAGCGCCCTGGACATTCTCGAAAATAAAGAAGAAGGCATTGAAACACGTTATCTCAGCTTTTTTTGCCTGGGTAATCGCTTCAAGCGCCCTCGCTTATTTTATGGGTCGAGAACCGCTATTGGCGATGATGTCTGATTGGCCACACCACAATCCTGTGCCCTTTCTTCTGACGGTTGTGATGATGGGATTGATGGCGTTTCAGTTTGGTTGGTTTCGCGAACAGTTTTGCACGCTGCTCTGTCCTTATGCCCGCTTTCAATCAGTGCTGATGGATGCCGAGTCGCTCGTTGTCGGTTACGATGTGACACGTGGGGAGCCTCGTGGGAAAATAGAGCGAAAGGATTCAGGAGAGTCCAAAGGGGATTGTGTCGATTGTCGGCTTTGTGTCCGGGTTTGTCCGACGGGAATTGATATTCGCAATGGTCTCCAACTAGAGTGTGTTGCTTGCACCTCCTGTATCGATGCCTGTGATTCCATCATGGATAAAGTCGGTCGGCCGAAAGGTTTGATACGATATGATACTGAGAATAGATTGCTCGGGCGCAGCGCTAATCGAACTCTTCTTCGACCCCGTCCTTTCGTTTATGGCGCAATTCTTACAGTTTTTCTTGGAGCCTTTGCCTATCTTATCTCCATTCATCAAAGTGCCGAATTCCAAGTTCTCCGCAATGCGACAATTCAGACCTACCAGTTGTTAGACGATGGTCGGATAAGCAACCAGCTTCAGATCCGGGTTTCGAACAAGAGCGATCTAATTGAACGTTTTACTATATCGCTTAAGGATACAAATTCGATTGAACTCATCGTGCCAGAGAATCCGTTTCCAGTAGCTGCCCATGCGATGCGTACTACACCGGTTTTTATAAATTTCAAAAGTACGTTACTTCAAGATGGTAAACTCCCGATTGAATTTCAGATTGAAGGCGACAAGGGTTTCACTGGTCGACAGCAATTCACCTTATTGGGTCCAAGTTAGCGAGGGAAAAATAAGTGATTACAACCCGAGGTAGACTCATATGAGGTGGGCTATTGGTATTCTTAGCGTGTTTTTTGTGCTGATCGGCGTAAATACTGCCCTTGTGTACTTTGCAATCACCTCTGAGAAAGGACTAATTGAGGATCGACCGTATGAAAAAGGCATCGCCTATCAGGAGGTGCTCGACCAACTAGTTCGTGCAGAGAAGTCCGGGCTGTCGCCTCAAATCGAGGTTGGCGTTTCGAGCGTTGACGGGCGGAGGCTTGTGCAAGTCTCGTTCTCCAATGCTGAGGGTGCGATAGCCGATGGTTTGAATGTTTCGATGTTGGCCCAATACCCTGCATCAGCAGATGACGATATTGAGACTGTTTTAAGTGAAAATGAGCCGGGAGACTATTCGGCTTTGATACCAATGCGACCAAATGGTCGTTGGTTGGTACAACTGCGAGTTTCGCTCGAAGATGAGATTCTACTCTGGAAAACTTCTACCTTTGCACCGGTCGGCTAGTGCCCCTGCGAGCAAGTGGAATCTCACCTAATCTGATTTCGATCATAACGCCCTCCCCCCAGCGGCCTGCTACTACAACAAGCAATTCCTAGATTTAATATTAATTGAGTTTTAGACGGGTAAGTGTTTGTCGAATGAAGATTGTGAAGTCAATACAGGCGGCGATCCTTGTTGCTGTGGGGTACATGCTCCCATTGAGTGCGCAGGCGGAGGGTGAAGCTCTCTCAGGGATGATCAGTCCAGTCAGTAACCCAGTGCTATTTGAGGATCCCAGAATTCAGACATCGATTCGTCCGATCTTTATGTATCACAAGATACCGAGTGATTTTATCACTGGCAGTGGTGACGTACAGCTCTGGGCGCTTCAAGCGCGGGTCGCACTAACCGATCGCCTTGCATTTATTGCGACCAAAGACGGATATGTTCAGATCAATGCTGATGCGGGAATTGATGATGCCGAAGGTGCGGCAAATCTTGCAGGCGGTTTGCAGTATGCAATTCACAAAGATACTGAGCAGGGATCGATTCTCACATTGGGGTTGCGCTATGAGGCTCCAACTGGAGACCCTGACGTCTTTCAGGGTAATGGTGATGGCTCTATTAACCCGCATGTCTCGGCCGGACTTGCACTCGATTCGCTCAACCTTCTCGGGTACAGCGATTTGCGTTTGGCCATAGATGACCGTGATAGTTCGTTCTGGGATGTATCTCTTCACGCAGATGTTCCCTTGGGACCGCTCTATCCCCTTGCTGAACTCAATCTCGTCCACGTAATGAACTCTGGTTCGAGAATTGGCTTAGGTGGAGAGGGATTTGATGTAGTGAATTTTGGCTCATCAGGATCTGATGGAAGCACGGTCGTAACGGCTGCGATCGGCTTCCGAGTTCGAGCTACCGATTGGCTGGATATTGGAACAGCGTATGAGTTCGCCTTGACCGATAGGGAAGATATGTTCGATTGGCGACTAACGGCAGATATGATTTTCAGCTGTCCGTGGGTAGTTTTCGAGTAACCTCAGGGTAGCCCGGTGCGAGCTTTTCGTTCCGGGCTATTTCGCGGCCAGAGTTATATTGAGCCGTGGACAAACAGAGAGACAAACGGAAGCACCACCGAACCGATTAGCAAGATCGCTCCAGTGGTCCAACGTTGATTAAAGATTGCGACTACCCCAGCTAGAAACCCACCAATACCAAATATGCGAGCCGCAGATAGATAAATGAGAGTGCTCATTTCATCGCTTTCCGCACTTAGGATGTAATCAGTGCTTACCGATAAAAACACAGCCGAAAGCACCAATGAGAGCCAGCCACCGGCTATGATCCAACGAACGTGAGGTGGCTCCGAGTTTAAAACTCTCTCATTTACTTTGCTGATGTCGGATTCCATCATTTTTTGCAGCCTCCTGTGGAGTCGTGGGCCCATCTGGTCCAGGAATGAGCCCTGCGAGACACCTGCAGGCATCTGTTGTCGTAAAGATTCCAGCGATGCGATCTTCCTTCATGACAACAACTGAACCTAATCGCTTTTCAGCCATCTCGTTGGCAACATTCTTTAAGGGTGTATTTAGATTGACGGTAAAGGGATTTTTCGAACAAACGTCTCGAACGGCGATCTGTTTTTGAAAACGCTCGGCAAGGGTGTTGGCGGTGCGGGCGTCTCGCTCAGAAATCATCCCAAAAATTGTACCATCGCTGGTGACAGGCAGGTGTCGGATGCCATGCTCTTCCATCATCTCAAAAACTTGCGAAATCAGAGCCTCAGCATCGATAGAGTAGGGGAAGGGCGTCATCTCAGTTTTAATCAGCGGAGTTTTTTGCACGGTAGATCTCCCTTAAACAATTCTAATGATGCATCAATCAAAACAGGTGTATCTCTCTACTTCTTTTAGAAACGTATTTCGACACAAATACTCCAGCAATGGTTTTTGAGCACTGTGAAGTTCGATATTGGTTAGAGTCACGAGATCTTTTGGAGCACGTTTTATGTTCGGTGGATTGTCCGGGCGTTGGGAAAAATATTCTTCGTATTTTGTCCGAACCATAGGATAGACGTACATGATAACATCTTGCTCAAACAATTTACCAAACGCCTCAAGTATTCCACCTGAAAGATCTGAGTAAAACGAGGGATCGAATATATAATACAACGTATTGGGACCAACGACGAGCGCCATCGGTTCATGGTTGAATCTACGAATGTATTCTACGAGTTTGTAGTATTCGGGATAGCTCGTGACGAGAGTTCCGTAGCCAGTTTCTGCCAAGGTATCACATAGAGCGAGTAGTTCCTGTACTCCTCGAGAATCAGTCGAACTCAGGTTTTCGCAGGTGACTTCATACAAACTGAGAGGCTCCCGGTCAAAATCTGGGTGTTCCTCTACAAACTGTTCGCCAGTACTTCGTAGCATTTCAACATTGATTTCGGTGACGGGCTGAAAACTGCCGCGCTCGATTAGAACTGGTCGTTTGTAGAATTTCTCCGAGGCTTGTTGGACTGTACCATCTGACCCCAAGAGTACGGCGTTGCTGAGCCCATGGGCCACAAGTTTCAACGTCATGAGTCGGTTATTGACGTCCGGGTATGCCGGACCAGAAAACTCTACCAAATCAACTTCAATCCGCTCCTTTCCCAGACTATCTGTGAGGGAGAGGAGAAAGCGGTCGAGGTCGACACTGTGCTTGTAGGCACCATAAATGAGATTTACTCCAAAAATCCCCAATGCTTGTTGCTGCAGGATGTTACTATCGTCAGTCATTCGAGCGTGCAGATAAACATCGCTTGGAGGGCTAAGAGGTTCTAGTTGGAACCGAATACCCATCCATCCGTGGCATTCATTTGTTTTCTGGTAGCTCTGTGCTGAGACTGTATTCGCAAACGCGAAAAACTTCGATTTTTCTCCACGAGATTTTTTTAGGCGTTGTTCTAAGAGTTCATACTCATGATCCAACATATCGATAAGTCGATCTCGTGAAACGTAGCGCTTAGCTGGCCCATAGATCTCGTCGCTAAACGTCATGTCATAGGCGGACATCGTCTTGGCTACCGTTCCCGCGGCGCCTCCGACTGAGAAGAAACAGCGAGAGACCTCCTGTCCCGCACCGATTTCCGCTATGGTTCCGTATATGCCGGAATCTAAGTTGAGTTGTCGTGCTTTAAGAACCTGATCAGAAGTTACTTCTTCGTTCATACTCTCCACATCTAGTTTGTAGGCTACACCACGATAATTAACTTAGCGGCTAGAGGGACTTAGGCGTATGAAGCTGATCATATCGAACTGCCGTATAGTAGGGACAAGCGAGTTGACACTGTGGGCTATTTCTGACAAAGATTAGCTGTTTTTCGACCTCAGGTATAGCCGAACTATATGCAAAAATCCGACGCCTCAAAATCGACGTTGTCCCTCTATTTCCGGCTAGTTGGCTATCTTCGTACCCATAAGAAGCGGATCTCAATAGCTTTGGGCGCGATGATAGTCTTTGGAGCCTCAGACGGGGCGATCCCGCTGCTCTTGAAGCATTTTCTCGACGAGGTCTTTGTCTCCCGCAATGAAGAGCGTCTTTGGATGCTGGTGGGTCTGGTCGCAGCCTTAGGGGTGACCCGGGCCCTGTTTGGCTTCATCCAACGCTACTATTCCATCTCAGTCGGACTGCGTATCGTTGAGCAACTGAGAAACGAGATCGGAGGGAAGTTACTGACACTTTCTCCGAAATTTTTCGGATCGCAAAGTACCGGATCGATACTTTCCCGAATGACCAATGACGTGTTGTTAGTTCGCTACGCTATTACTGACGCGACGATGGGTTTCTTGCGAGATGGTGTTCGATTGTTTGCACTCGTATGCGCGACACTTTGGCTTGATCCGATGTTAGGTGTCTTGGCGGTGATAATTCTGCCCCTAGCAATACTTCCGGTTATTCGTTTTGGTCGCAAAGTTCGGCGTCTCAGTAGAAGTGGACAGGACTTACTGGGTTCACTGACGAGTATTCTCAATGAAATCATTGTTGGACATCGTGTTGTTCAGTCTTTTCGCATGGAGGAATTTGAACGAGCTCGTTTCAGCGATGAAAATGCCGAATCAACCAGAAGCTTCATTCGTAGTGAGAAATATGGCGCGTTAAGCGGTTCTTCGAATGAACTATTGGCATCTATCGCAGTCGCCGGAATTCTCTTGTATGGCGGATATAGTGTGATCAATGGAACTCGAACTCCGGGTGATTTTATCGCATTTATTACTGCGGTGTTGTTGATGTATGAGCCGCTCAAGAAGCTCAGTCGTTTGAGCAATACCGTTCAGAGCGGGGTTGCAGCTGCGGAGCGAGTTTTTGAGGTAATCGACCTGGCGGAAGACATCGCCGAGTGTGAACAGCCTCGAGAGCTCACGAGTGAAAAGCCAGCGATTCAGTTCGAAAATTTGTCATTTTCGTACGATAGTCAGCCATACTTGGCGATACAGAGTTCGGGCAATCTCCAAACCCTCGCAGAGCCAGAGTGGGTGCTGACTGACCTCTCGCTCTCAATTGCGCCTGGACAGACGGTCGCACTTGTTGGTCATTCGGGATGCGGAAAGTCAACCATCGCCAACTTACTGCCGCGATTCTATGATCCACAAAGCGGTGCGATTCGCATTGATGGAGTTGATATTAGAGAATACTCACTCGCCTCTTTGCGATCACATGTTGCTCTCGTTGACCAACACACCTTTCTCTTTGATGCGAGCGTGATGCATAACATCTCCTATGGTCGAAAGAATGCGACCCCAGATGATGTGATTGATGCGGCAAAAGCCGCGAACGCCCATGATTTTATTGTAGATCTTCCCGACGGCTACGATACGATGCTTGGCGAGCAGGGACTTCGACTCTCAGGTGGCCAGCGTGCCAGAATTGCGATAGCCCGGGCGCTGCTTCAAGATGCACCAATTCTCGTACTTGACGAAGCAACAGCCAATCTCGATAGTAAATCAGAGCGACTTGTTCAAGAAGCAATCGATAGATTGATGCTTGGTCGCACCGTCATTGTGATTGCCCATCGACTTGCCACGGTGAGAAACGCCGATTGCATTGTGGTGCTTTCAGATGGCAAGATCGTTGAGCAAGGAACCCATGATGAACTCATAGCATTGGATAGCCATTACGCGGCACTTTGCCGACTTCAGTAGTATCGTTTGCCCACATGTCCTCACCAGCAGAATTCTTTCGTCGTCCTCCGAAGAAGATTATAGTCGCGGCAGTGCCAGGAATTGGTGACGTCTTGCTTGCAACACCTTTGATTCACTCTCTTAAGCTCGCCTTTCCCGATGCGAAGATAGATGCGCTTGTATTGGAAGGATGCCAGGGCATTCTGGAGGGAAATCCGGATATCGAAGAAGTGCTTACGTTCTCGCGTACCAAGGGAACGGTTAGGAAAATACCTATCTATTGGCGGTTGCTGCGCAAATACGATGCCGCGATTTCAACCTCAATCAGTGATCGAATTCAGATCTATCAACTGTTTGCCTCCGGCCGACGAGCATCTCTTCTACCGCCCCGAAGCATTGCAAGTATGTGGAAGTATCTTTTTGCAACTGTCGCGATTGAACTAGATAGTACGATTCCTACAGTGCAGAGCAATGTTCGATTCGCTGAGCAGCTCGGCGTGAAAGGGCAGTATACTGTTGTTCCACCGCAGGCAGCGAGCGGAGCTCCGACTGCGTTTGAACTCCTGGGTATACCTGCCCCGGATGAGGGATATGCAGTCGTGCACCCAGTTCCGGGCGGCACCTATAAACTTTGGACAAGTAGAGCCTGGGTGGAGATCTTCCAATTCTTCGCAAGTAGGAACTTGAGCTGCATTGTGACGGGAGGACCTGGAGAAGCAGCGCTTGAGGAGATTATGTTGCTCGCAGAGCAATCTGGACTCTCGCTAATCAATGCCGCGGGGAAGCTACCGTTTACCGCAGTTGCTGATTTGCTGCGCGGTGCAGAAATATTTGTTGGAACTGATACTTCAACGACTCACCTGGCGGCTTGTGTCGGGGCGCCAACCGTCGCGCTCTTTGGGCCAACGCCGCCAAAGACTTGGGGCCCTTGGCCGGTCGCTTGGAAGAAGGACGAAGCACCATTTCAAAATATCTATGGAACGCAACGAGCGGGTAACGTCAGCATCGTTCGGCATGAGTGTCGATGCCAGCCTTTTCGTCGAAGCTGTAAGTTGCTCGACAATGGTTTGAGTACCTGTATGCTTGATCTCACTCCCGCTACTGTTATCGCAGAGCTCGAGCAAAGACTAGGAACGAATCTCAGTCGGAAACAGAAAGTTATCTAAGAAATGACCGGTGTCCCAGAGATAGCGTTTCTTGGCGATCTCATATGATTCAATCGCGAGTGATTTGCGAAGCGTTTCGTTTTCGAACAAGGTTTTCATATGTTCTACCAGCTCAGCTTCGTCAGTAAATATCAATCCACCACCGTCTACCACCTTTTCTTTGAGAATGGGGAGATTACTGACGATCAATGGTAAGCCGGTGAGCATTGCCTGTACGGTCGCCTGAGAAAAAGTTTCTTTCATGATGCTCGTATCCCGAGAAGGAATGAGCACGACATCCATTTTCTTCAAAAACGCTGGAACTTCTGATTCGGGAATCCAATTGTAGGCAATTATTCTAGAGTCTTCAAATTCAGGGCGCTTCTTTTCAAAGCCGGCGAGATGAAGCTCCGAGCGTTCTCGAATGCTCTCGGGTAAAGCTTGAAAGGCACGAACTGCTATATCGCTTCCTTTCCATTCGGAATCCAGACTGCCGAATACGCAAAAGCGTAGAATCCCATCATTCTCCTCGTTCTGGTTCCTGGGCGAGAACACGTCTTTTCGGATCTCGCCAAAATACACATGAGTATCAGTGAATCCAGCTTTCCTAAATCCTTCAGCTATCTGTTCGTTAACCGCTACTACAGTTACCTGCAATCCATTCAAAAGTCTTAAAAACAACTTCGTCGGTTCTCGATGGGCCATCAACAAAATTTTAGTAAACCGCTTCTTTCGCAACTGCATGCGTACCAGCGGTAGAAGATTTCTTCCGACATTGCCGAGAATAAGCGCGTCGTAGCTTTGGTTTCGAAAACGAAGAAGGAGATCCGATAAGAGCGTATTCGGCCAGGCGATTTTAAAAATATGGGGAAGGCGAACAAGTTCTAAGTCTCCGCGGTCACTCAAGCTAGCGATATCCTCTTGCCAAGTCTGTGAGGCAAAGACGGTGGCCGCAATATCATGCTCTTGTAAACTGCCCAGGAGCCGCAAGTTAAAGCGTTCAGCTCCATTCACTGCAATTCCTTTCTTTCCTCGAATCAGCACCTTATCGAGAAACAAGACTCGGTTCTTCTTTTTCATGCAGCTTTTCTATACCTTCGTATACGAAGTGTCCAATATTCTGAGTATGAGATCGGCTCATCGCCCCTCGGCTGCACCAATAGCCATACTTGAGGCAATTACTGGGCTGGAATCGGAGCTTTCTCGCTAGTCTAGCGCAGTCGAGAGCGATATTAGAAGAGCAGCTCTGTAAGCTGAGCTTGAGCGTTCTCTATGGCACATTGGACGCAGGGCTAAAGCTGAGGCAGATTAGGCGCTTGAACGAATTTGGGTTTGGATTTGGGAGTTTAGAATATATTGCTTATGGCTGTGCGAGTTCTCTGTATTAGTACCGACCACGACCTTCCTGAAGCTCAATTGCTTTGTCATCTGCAAGATCGGGGTTATCATATCACTTCGGTCATTGACCCTTCCTCCAAGCATATAGAGTTGTTTCGCCAGCATCAGATATCTGTGCACCCTCGTCGAATTGCCGGGAATATCGATCTACAATCTATTCGATTTGTTCGTGAACTCATCGCTGAGCAAAGAATAGATATTGTCCATACCTTCTCCAAGAAGGCGCTCTGCACAGCAAATCTCGCCGCAATGGGTAAGCCGGTGCGGATAATTGGCTATCGAGGCATTGTCGGCAACCTCAGTGTCTTTAATCCTACTGCCTGGCTCTCCTTTCTCCATCCGAAAGTCGACAAAGTGGTTTGTGTATGTCGTGCCGTAGAGAACTACTTGAGAACGACTCGAATGAAGAAGACTGTACCTTTGACGATTCACAAAGGACATAACGTTGAGTGGTATCAAAAGATGCCCACCGGGGACCTCTCCGAGTTTGGGATTCCCCCAGGTAGTACCGTGCTTTGTTGCACTGCAAATTTGCGTCCGCGAAAAGGTGTGCATGTGCTACTCGATTCGTTGCGCCACATCCCGCAGGAACTAAACGTTCATGTCTTGTTGATCGGTCATGTGGGCAAGGGAGTAGAGATTAAGCAAGGCGAATTTGCTGAACGAATTCATCTGGCAGGGTTTCGAGAGGATGCTGTGAGCCTTGTGAAGGCCTGTAAATTGTTTGTAATGCCCTCACTGCGCCGAGAAGGCCTACCGAAAGCGGTGATTGAGGCAATGAGTGTGGGCACTGTCCCAATCGTTACCACATCGGGTGGCATGCCGGAGATTGTAGTAGACCGCGAATGTGGTCGCGTTATCGCACCTGGTGATGCAAAGAATCTAGCTGACTGTATTGTCGAACTGGTTACAGATTCTAAGCTTCGCGAAAGATATTCGAAAAATGCGATTCGCAGAATCGAAGAGCATTTTAATATATCTGATACGGTTGCAAACTATGAGTCTCTGTATCGGAGCCTCTTGCCGGAGAATAGCTTGGCTGAAGCACGAGCATCTGGAAACCTCTAATGCTCAATCTGCAAGTATTCGAAATTGGATCCAATCCCTCAATCGCGAGCTATTCGTCATGCGAATTGCCTATGTAGTAAAGAACTTTGATCCTACACATGGAGGCAGCGAGCGCGATGCTTATAATTCGGCGCTAGGGTTAGCGGCACTCGGGCATCGCGTTACCGTTTTTTCGCAAAGAAGCTCAGTCCCACCACAACAACTGCCGGAGGGTGTGCGTTTGGTGGAAATTCCCAAACTTCGCTCTTTGGCAAAGCACGGTAGAGAACGTTTTGCCGAAGCCTCCCGCAGAGCCATCAGAAACGTCGAGGAGTGGGATGTGCTTGAAGCCTTCGCCCGTACTCCAGTCGCCAATACGTTTCGCGTCTGCGGTGGAGTCCACAAATCCTACATCCAAGACATAGCACCGTATAGAAGCAAGTACGGCGCATTCTGGGATACCTATTCCTCTAAATCTCGGCGCAACTCACGACTTGAGTCTGAGATCTTTTCACGGCCAGACGTTTCTTACATAGCCAACAGCGAGCGGACTCGAAGCCAAATTGTAAGGGAATACGATGTTGCACCGGAGCGAATTCGCCTCGTGTACCCCTCAGTCAATGTGAGTCAATTCAATCCCGAGAAGTCAGCTGAACTGCGAAGTGTGTCAAGGTCGCATTGGTCAATATCTGAAAATGATGTGGTCATCACATTCGTCGGTTTCAGTTTTTTTCTCAAAGGCCTCAAGTATGTTTTAGAAACGGCTGCGGTGTTGCAGAGGAGTGGGATTTCGATTCGAGTCTTGGTTGCTGGGGCTGGGAACCCTCGATCGTATCAAAAACGTGCGGGTGAACTTGGGATTCAAGAACGTGTAACCTTTCTCGGGAAGCTGGAAGATGTATCCAAAGTGCTCGCCGCATCGGATTTTTTTATGCTGCCCTCGATATATGAACCCTTTGGCTTGGCTGCGCTTGAAGCTATGGCGTGTGGCGTTCCGTCGATAATTAGTCAGCAATCTGGCGTTGCGGAAATTGTTGTGAATAAACGCGACTGTCTTGTCCTCGAAAGACCTGATGATGTGAACAGTTCTGTGGAGTTCATATCTGAATTGCTTGAGGATCCCCAAGCAAGGCAGAAGCTCGCGCTTCGGTCCATCGCGGTAGCGCAACGCTATGATGCGAATCGCTATGCGGCAGAGCTCTTCGAGTGTTACAAGGAAATAGTGCGGGAACGAGCGACGACTTGAGATCAACTAGAGAGATTGGCGATCGAGACTAAATTTTTTGATCTGGTCTTTGCAGAGTTCGCTTAGGTCAATGGAAGAAAATCGCTTGCTATCAAGTTCGGGACAACGCTCGTTCAGTAGTTCGGAGAACGAGAGGCCATCGGTCGCCAAATTGGCGGTATGCTGCCAGTACTCTTTCACGTCTTCCATATACTCTGGTAGCCAAAAGGCGCGAGAACCAGCGTCGTAGATAGTGCAACGCTCTAAGGGATAGGAGGGGTTTTCATATTGTGATTCGAGAAACTCTGGAGCGAGGACCGAATCTCTACGAATAAGATCAGTGCCAGTGATTTTAATCTGCAAAGGGGTTTCTTCCTCTGCAACTGCAAAGTTGCCTTCGAAGAAGATCACAGTCGTTTGTTGATAGGTTGATGACTGCTGCTTAAGCCGTGCGTCGAGTTCTGCAAAAATTTCAATAGTTCGTGGTCCGCCAATAGTAAAGAACACAAGGTTACCGAGTGAGCCGCCAACTTCATCCACCGACCCGACAAGCGCGTCGATGGCGTATTGAAGACTCGTCCCAGTTGCCACCACGTCTCCAAACACCACACTGGCGCTTGGGGGAAGATACACCTTCTTATAATCGGTTTCAGTAATATGCCAGGATCGAGCGGTTCGAGAATCTCGTCGACGTTGAGCACTCAGAAATGATGAGCCATGCAGATTCCAACCATAGGCGGTTCCCAAGGCTTCGCGAATTCCAAAGTTTAGTCCTCCGCGTAAAATATGTAAGACAGAGGTGCGATGCTCTTCAAGTGACAGAAGACCGGCTTTTCTCGTTGCGCAAAAAACCGCCGCACAGGCTGATTCGAGCTTCTGTGTATAATCGAGCCCAGCCACCGCCGGATCGTTGCAAATGGCCCTTGTTTCAGGAGTCGAAGCGCAAAGAACTTGCACCTCTGGCGCATTCTTTGCAGAAAGTTTGTACAGGGCACAAGTTGGATCACTACTAATAGGTGTAAGCACAGTATTTCTCGAGATTATCTTGGTTTGACCATCTATAGTGCTTGTTCGGCATTGTCAACGTACTGTTCTGCTCTCCGACAGCTCGAGTTTCCTCGCGAATCGACTTCTGAGCAATAGAATTTCCGGGTTGGTTAGGTCGGCCTTCTCAAAGCCCCTTGTAAAAACCTACCACCCAGATTTCGGTCCTCCTTTCTTGAGATATTTGATGAATAGCGAAGAAGTAACGCCAGCCGAGTCTCAATCTGATAAATTAACTTTCAGCTTTGACGGCGCGCCAGCTGAGTCCCACTCGATAAGCGTGTCGGGATCAACACCAGCGGCAAGCTGCTGAATCATTCGTGCTTCTTCAGCGACTTGGTCTTCGATTTCTCCGTACATGTACTCCGCAGCGCTGCTTTGATCTTCAAAGTATCGAATCTCGGGTCCAATTCGATCTTCTCCAACCACATCAGGCTGTCGCAGCGTAGCTGCAAGCTCACTATCCTTTGGCAGGATGCGAACCAGAGTGACATGTCGGATCTGGCTTTGGTCAAGTCCTCCGTAGCTCGCAGCCACACGAAGAAATGTGCCAATGCCATCGTAATACCATTCGCCAACTTCAGAATGGAAATTGTCCAGAAGCAGGATTCGCGGTGGTTTTCCAAGCCACTGCGTGAAACAGGTAAGAAGTTTCTCTCTCAGCTGCCACTGTAGCAGTGCAAAGAAGAGTTCGAACATCGATCCCAGACCACCCATTGTGATCAGGACCAGCCGTAGCTTTTTCACAGTCAGTGCAAACGATGCTGTTCGCGGACCGAGATCAAGCCACGGTGTGCTTTTTAAACGGAATTCGCCTCCATTCTTCGGTGGCTTCTCACGCTGTTCAACTCCGTTCGAACCATTCACTTCATCCGGAATCCAGCAAAGCGGGATCTGACGAATGAAGGCATGGATCGCAACTCCACTTGCTCGAAGAGTAGTGAGGGCATTCAACCAACAAGCGTCGAGAATACCCATCATTCCAGTTTCAGAGGAGCCGTGAACAATGCCAACGCCGTTCTTACTGCACGTTGCACCAAACTCACTCAAGCACCCCTGGTTCTCTGAGCTCAGAAGTCGCTTCACGTTATCGGAAGCAGCGCCCCAGCCCCAGATGTACCCTTTGCACTGTGGGTCTGCATCTGCGGTATCGATGTCATCCATGTGCCGACGAAGTCGCGGCTTCCAACGGATTGTCGTTCTCCACGCCTTCCATCGGGAGAATCCTCGCCTCTCTCGTAGGATTTGGTACTCAACCTTGAGCTGAGCCTTCTCGTACATCCAAACGAGAAGGTACGTGTATAGTGACCGCAAGAAACGGCCCTTTCTCGGACTAAACATGGGTATTCCTTTCTTCCCTTAGTAGGGGTATCTGGAGGTAGCGCGAATGCGACTACCTTTGATTTCGTTTTAGTTACCTAACCAATGACCCGAGCGAAGCACCGCGTCTGGCGCTTTGCACGGGCATTAGTACAAACGTCTTCCCGGGGAATAGATTGGGCGGAGAACAGCTAACTGAAGTTGTTGAAGGGTTCAGCCAGAATTAAGTAGTAAATATATAACGGAGAGGTCACTTTCGCGCAATTTTATAGGAAATTGGTTTTCCGAGGAATCGGCAATTTGCCTTTAATTACCGTGGGTTGCGCTTATATTTAGCCCAGGGAGACTTAGGGCTGGGCAGTTGGTTTTCTCAATTCCGTTTTTTACCGGAAGTTTGTACTGCGTGCCGCAAATTCTGTGGCTAAAAGCCGTCGTCCGGTCAAACCAAAGAAAATACTGATACCCGAGGACGCACCATCGGGGGTCAGTATTTTGAGGAACCAAAGCCATTTGTGAGCACTCCTTAATTCAGGCTGGCATATGCCGTTTTACGCGCTTTCGAGCTACGTGAATCCGGCGTTTCGCTGTGCCCAACGGGCATCCGAGGCGCTCGGCGATCTCTTGGTAGGACAACTCATGCACAGCTCGAAGTTCGAGAGCCTCGCGGTCAATCAGCGACAATGAACGAACCGCGGCAAGCGCTCGATCCATCTCCTCTTGACCCACCACGAGTTCTGAAGCACGCCGCACTTTTCCAATCGCTGCACCGACTGCGTCATCACTGTAAATGAGTTTTTTACCTCGAGTAGCTTTGTTGATTGCCATTCGAGATGTGATGACGCGAATCCACCCGCCAAAGGCGGCTGGGACCTTGAGTTGATCGAGCTTGAGAAACGCGTGTAGGAACGCATCCTGCACCAGGTCTTCGGTTTCATCACCGAAGCCAAGATATCTCGCCGCCGCTTTGAAAGCCGTGGCTCGATACCGTTGAAACAGCTCGCCAAATGCCTGGCCGTCTTTCGCCCGAGCTTGCTCAACCAATTGAGCAACGGTAGCTCGGTCGTAGTCAGGTTGTGGTGCTGTGGTAGCCATCATAATTCACCTCCTGTTGGTTGTTGTGACATCCGACCTTTAATTCCTTCGCAAAGGAGTTAAAGGTCGGATGCTGCAAGAAGAGGTGCTTGATGATGGGCGTGAGAACCTTTTGACGACAGCTCTTAGCCCGAGCAACTGATGCATTGTCATCACCTGATGGGGCCAAGAACTTAACAACTGCCCGAAATAGGACTTCTTAAGGATCGGTAAAATTGCTGTTCTCGCACAATCGTAGCTGAGCAAAGCACTTCTAAGCAGTAGATTACCGCGAATGTTAGTGATGTTAGTGTGTCAGCAACTGACGACATATCCCTGGAAGACATTGAATAGTACCTGCTGCTTCTATACACTCACCAGCAATCGCATTCGTTTTATGAGCGGGTGACTCGGTTTTATTGCCGCTCCTGTTGCGGTTCGTTTGATCGAGAAACCCTAGTTTTTTGGAGATACACATGGCTTACGAACTTCCTTCACTTCCCTATGACTACAAAGCCTTAGAGCCGCATATTGACGCGCGCACGATGGAGATTCATCACACGAAACACCATCAGGGATATGTCACTAAAGTAAACGCAGCACTTGAAGGGACTGCGTTTGATGGCAAACCAATTGAAGATGTGCTTCGCAGCATTGGCGATGTCCCGGAGGACAAGCGAAGTGCGGTACAGAACAACGGCGGCGGACACGCCAACCACACTCTGTTTTGGACCGTTATGGCACCGAACGCGGGTGGTAAGCCAAGTGGTGACCTCGCTGCGGCGATTGACAGTGACCTTGGTGGATTTGATGCGTTCAAAGAAGCGTTTAGTAACGCTGCGGCAACTCGATTTGGAAGCGGTTGGGCTTGGCTTAGTGTAGATGGTGGTAAGCTGGTTGTTGAAAGCACACCCAATCAAGATTCACCACTTATGGCAGGTCGCACACCAATTCTTGGACTTGATGTCTGGGAGCACGCCTACTACCTCAACTACCAGAACAAGCGTCCAGATTACGTTGCAGCATTTTTCAATGTGATCAATTGGGATGCAGTTGCTTCGAACTTCGCGGCCGCAAAGTAATTGGTGCATGTTTCTCCCGAATAGGATTGCCTACAAAAGCATATTCTATTCGGGGGAATTCTTCATTATTTTCTCGATAGAACGAATCAGCACAGCGTTTACGAACGAGTTATCTTCGTTGCGCAACTGCTTTTGTAGCAAGCTGAGCGCTTCCGAGTGACTGGAATTGCTCAGAGTCTTGGCGGCATAGGCCCGGACTAGATTATCTTTGTCCCTTTTGAGACGAACGAGCACCGCGTCGTATCCCACTTCTTGTTCGAGATGAAACGGACTTCCCAGGGCTTTTATCGCTTTGGCTCGCACCGCAGGATCTTTGTTCTGGGACAGTTCGCTCAGGACACTGGTGATTCGCTCATCGCGCCTTATGGCAGCTTCCACGAGCGCGAGGTCCGCTTTCTTGCCCTTAAGATTCTCCACAGTGAGCATCGATATCAACTCACCACCGGTCAGCTCCGCAAACTCGTTGCGATTTTCCTTTTCCGCCTTCACGAAAAGTCGATCAATTGCCAAGAAGCGTTCGAGCAGGGCCGGATCAATTCCTAAATCGTCAACGGTTTGTACTTTTGCCGGTGGTGCCGTGTCAGTCGCATAGAAGCCAATCGACAGCAATAAGGCACAGAGTGCGACAATAATCAGGGGAATGAAACTGTGTCTACGGAGATCGAGCGCTGGCTCTTCGATAGGAGAGTCCGGCACTACTTCAGTCTCGAGTTGTTTCACATCTGCGGCCTGAGACTCAGCAAACTCGCTCTCCCCTAGAACCGATTCCTCGAGAACCTCCGGTTCGCTTAGCTCGATTTCATTGTCGACTCGCTCCGCCTCGACGATTGGATCTGGATTGGGAATACTTTCTTGCGGCAAGGCTTCCTCAACGTGCACGACCACTTCCTCAATCTCTGGGAGTGCGTCAACGTCAGGAAAATGTTCTGGGGCAGTCTGCGAGGCTTCGACGAAATAACTAGCCTCTGCGTAGGGCCAATCATCGGACGAATAGTCCTCGTCTTCCCCGGCAGGGAGTTGCTCTTTACCTTCCACGTGCCAACCTTAACTGCTTATCGTAACCTTCACTAACAACTCTACTAGTATACCATAGTATTAATATCGGTTGATTGGGAAAATTGCTGGATTAATTGTCTGCGTGCAACTTTGGCTACCGTTTCCTACTCGGGATTTTACTAATGTATACAGATACAAACCGATTCGTATGCGAGGTCTTGCGAAAGTCTTGCGGGGGGCTACTAACTCTCCACCATCACGGAAAATGCCCTCTGAATGTGATGCGTAGTCCTGCGAAGTGACGATGTTTGTTTAGAAAATGCTGCCATTGTTGCGAAAGGACTCGTCCGAAGGGGCTCAAAAAGGTTAAATGGAGGTAAGAGATGTATGCGAAACTTGTAGAAGTGTGCGATATGCTGGACCAAGCGAGAACCGTATTGATAATTGAGGATGACGCGGCGATAGTCGAGGTCATCAAGCTCCATATTCGTGAACTAGGCTACTCTCTCGAGCATGCGCCTGATGGTGAGTCTGGCTTGGCGCAGATTGAATCGGGGAACTTCGATATGGTGATTCTCGATCTCGGTCTACCCGGAATTGGGGGTATCGAAGTATGTAAAAGAATTCGCGCTGTCGACGAGAATCTACCAATTCTGATGTTGACTGCTCGAGCCGAAGAGCTTGATAAGGTGCTGGGATTCACAGTTGGCGCCGACGACTATATGACCAAACCGTTTAGTGAACGGGAGTTGGCGATGCGAGTCCAGGCTTTAATTAAACGGTCTCAGCAATCGAAGCAGCATGCCGCGGTTACCGAGAGCCAGGAGTTTTCTTTTGGCGCATTGCATATTTCAATCGACCGCCGTGAAGTGACGTTAGACGGCACGTTAATCGATCTCACACCAACTGAGTTTTCACTGCTATCCTACATGGTGGAAAATGCCGGTAAGCCAATCCCAAAGCAGAGACTTGTTGAACAGGTGAGTGGCTACTCATCTGAACGCTACGAGGCGACTTTAAGTCCACACATCAGTCGGCTTCGAGCGAAGATTGAAAGTGATCCGGCGAATCCGAAGTATATAAAGACGGCTTGGGGCATCGGATACTACTTTTGCGACCGTCCTGAATAGAGTGTCGAACTGAGAAGACTGCATGACGAAGCAGCCGCTGCGTCCAAGACTCTTTAACGATAGTAGCAGAGTCTATTGGAGAATCTCCCGTGGCTTTATCGCCATTATGATACTGGTGCTCGTCGGTGAGGTGCTGCTTGTCTTTTCAACTTGGCGAACTACGCTTCGTGATATTGAGCAGAAACTCTATTGGGATGTTGCAGCGGAAATCGCCAATAGAATAGCACCGGAATTGCGTGGAGGTGTTCCTGCCGAAACGATTCGTCGCTTGTTTCTCGAATATGAAACGATCAATCCGCAAATTGAAATCTATCTTCTAGATTCTAACGGGAACGTGTTGGTATTTGGGGCCCGTGCCGTATTGCACGATGCACGGACGGAGGTCGATCTTGCTCCTATTCGAAAAGCATTAGAAATTCCCACCCCACCATTGCCCATACTCGGAGATGATCCGTCGCAAGCCAAAGGAATCGTCAATGTATTTTCAGTTTCAGAGGTTCAGATAGCCGATTCAACCGGCTACGTGTATGTCACTCTTCACAGCAAGACGTATCGTCATCTGTTTCAATCCACCGGACAGCTCTACGTAGTGCAAAGAGCCTTTTTTGGCTCAATAATGATGGCCTTTGCAGGAATCATCTTCGGATTGGTGTTGTTTCGGTATGTCACTAAGAAGCTCGAAATACTTTCGTCGGTTGTTGAGCAGTTTGGAAATAACAATTTCGAAAGTCGCGCGGCAATAGAGGGGAATGACGAAGTCGCAAAACTTGCTCGGTCGATCAACACAATGGCCGATACGATCGTTGCCTCAACGGAAGAACTTACCAAGCAAGACGAGCTTCGTCGCACTTTGATCGCAAACATTTCTCACGACCTTCGTGGCCCCATGACGTCAGCCCTGGGGTTGGTTGAGTCATTGCGAAGTAAAGGTGAGGAGTTAACAGAAGCAGAACGTCATCGACTTCTCGATATTCTCCATACGAGTCTGCAAACTGAGTATCGTCTGGCTGAGGATCTGTTTGAGCTCTCAAAACTGGAGGCGAAAGCCCGTCCGCCGCGGCTAGAGTTGTTCTCGATTAAGGAACTTGCAAATGACGTTGTGGCGAAATTGCAATTAGAAGCCGAAGGATTAGGCATTCGACTGAAAGTTTCTGTAGAGGGAGATCTTTCCATGGTTCGAGCTGACCCCGTGCTCATCGGGAGGGTGTTGACGAATTTGGTCGAAAACGCACTACGGTACTCCGATCAGGGAAGTCTGGTAGCTATAGAACTGAGCCAGGAAGCAGCACATGTCGCTATCTGTGTGCGTGATCAAGGAATCGGAATTCCGGCTGAGCGAGTGCCTCATCTATTCGATAGTTTCTATAGAGCTCATGGTGATTCCGATCCCCAACGGCAAGGGTCAGGCCTTGGTCTTGCCATAGTACAGCGCATCATCGAGATGCATCACCAGTCTATCTCCGTAGAATCTGAAGTGGGAAGGGGTAGTGCTTTTACTTTTCGCCTGCCGCTTGGCACCTAGTGTTATTTTATGCAGGTGGCATTGCGGTCGTTGGGATCACTGATAGCAGCGCATTTTGGTATGATCTCAACTGGAGTTCCAGCGGGTGGATCTCCAGGAGCGCCACGGTACTGAAGCTGACTAAAATAAATGCCGTGACAGAGTTTGTGCGTCTTGCTGACGAGCAGACTTCCGAACGGATATCCAATACAGCCATCCGTGCGGCGTTTGCCAGGCTTTGCGTTTCTCACGCGACCGATCCCGTATCGCAAGCCGAGGGGGATTCTACTCCAGCCTATTGCTTTGACGTTGTGAAGATAGTGGCGAAAGTCTTTCTTAAGTCCCCATTGATAGCCTTCCGAGGGCTCCGCTAGTTGATATCGACCGGTATTGATCTTCGTGCATCGCATCGACCAGGTTTCGCGCCGCTCGTCTTTACCCTCAAATCGGGCTCCGGTGGCAACATGGTCGGCTGGACAACTTTCCATTTGATACTCGTGTGTGTCGGTCAATATATCATCAGCAATTCGACAACAATCTCCCATCAGTGCCAGGTACTTTCCGGGACTAGCGATTCCGAGCATAGGAACGGTGCCCAAATAGGCATAGCCGTCGGGGCAATTTGCGTCCGGGCCGATTTCTCCCCAGCGATCGATTCCAGGATTAAAGCCAATACAAGGATAGGGAGGCCCATCGGCTAAGAGCGATTGATGAGGTGCCAGCACTACGATAAGCAGCGCGAAGAAGCTTCGAAGTCTCTTCATGGCAGTACATTGCCATAGCAGCGAAGTGAAACAAGCTTTATTTTTCCGCATGAATATTGTAGACTTATCGTTGGTCGTATCTTGTCTATTGGAGTTCGCGATGAACCTACAAACAGTATTTTCTTTTGCAATTATCTTGCTGTTTCTATGTGGAGGGGCCGGATCTGGACTCGAGAGCACGGCAATCGCTAAGAAAAACGACCCGATACAGAGTAAGTCCGCCTGGGGACCAAAGGATGAAATCAAGGCTCAACGGGAGTTGCGACGAAGTGCAAAAAAGGCAGCTTCCCTTAAAAAGGAAGAAGCTGAGCTTTATAAAGTAGAGAGAGAGATTTCCACACTCAAGCAAAAGCAAACCGCTGAGTTGCGAAAGATTAGTCAATTAAAGAAGCGCATTCGGCAGATCAGCGAAAGTCGCAAGGCGCAGCTACGGCAGGCTCCAGGCCAAGCCCCAAAGTAGATCGCTCTTAGCAAACAAACTTTATATCTTTAGACTCTTCAGAGGGAGCGTCGCCAGATGCTTCGGACTTTGCATCTGTTCGAAACAGTTCTCGAACAATATCTCTCATCACTGGTAGTTGAACTGGCTTTACGAGATAGACGGTGTTTCTACCTTGAAGGCGTTTGCGATCGCCATCGATCGGAGCACCAGTGATTAAGACAACGGGAAGTTCAGGATTGCCATCTTGGGCTTTTTCCATGATCTCGAAACCATCAAAAGGTTCGAGGCGAACATCAGTTATCAGCATGTCAAAGGACTCGCTGCGAAGACGGTTCATCGCATCAAAGGCAGTTGAGGCTGGTATCACCTCATATCCTTCGATAGTCAGTAGTTCTTCGAACATTTCGAGCACCAGTGGCTCGTCATCAACTAAAAGAATACGGCTTTTTGACGACATAGCAATTACTCTACATTTATCTCTGACTCTGCTCTGGGCAGCATATTCTCTGCATAAAGCGCTTACAACAGGACTACAGTATAGCCGAACTTAAAGTTGTAATCTGAAGTATCTTGCGTTGAGACCCTGGTAAAATTGGGCTTAACGAATATTCCAGAAATTACAGCCAAGTAGGTATGCCATTAACAGGCAATAAATTCAAAAAGAAAATACCAAGATGCATAAAAATGCATCGTCTGAATGAGGGCTCGGTGATCGTTCTTTGAAAGATTTTGAGCAAAGTAGATCGCATCGAGCAAAAATCGGCAATAGCCGACTCAGGATTCAATTGTTTCGCAATAATAATGTGTACTAAATCAAATATGCCGGAGAACTATCGAGGCTTTAGCTATTTAGTCGTGGAGCGCCTTTCTCTGGCTCCAACATTGCTTGTCTCGCTGAGCCATTCTGTGCTGGTGCTCCCTGAAATAGTGGGGAGGCCGACAATGTAAGAACGGAGTGACAGGCCAGCTCAATGCACAATAGGTCTCTCGGTCCGAGTTTAATTCGGCGGCGTTCTTCCTCGCTGCGACCAGAAACGATCCGCAGCCAAGAGACTTCTTCGCCCGAAAGCGCGCCTTGCGCCCCTTTGGGTTTATCTCTATATAGCTTGACCAAGACGTCGCCTTCGGCGTCTCTAATAATGACATTTTCGTCTAAGGATTCAACGCCGTAGAGGAAAGCTCTCGCTGTCGCCCAAAGGCCACCGACCGCTTGGAGCGGAACGAGAACGTCACAGGCTCCAACAGAGTCTGGACTGAGTTCACCATTAATATTAGGGACGTACCAGAGACGAAGACCATTTGGCTCGGGAACTAACTGCAAGCGTCCAAATGACTTGGCGATTGTGAAATGCATTCTATCCATTCTAAAATCCTCTCAGCATCTGAACCTATTTCGACTGACAAATAGCAAAGCTGAATACTAACCAAACTGCATAAAATTACAACAAAATACGGCTAATTACAACTACTGACCTTAGCCTTCTTCCCCTAAATTCCTAAGCAAACCCAACTATTGCAGCGTTTTAGGCGGCTCTACTGACGTAGTAATGGTGTCGCGACCATTGCCCCGTAGAACGAGTTTATCGCCCTGTTTGCTCTTTTCTAGCTCTCCTGAGCTCTTGGAAGACTTCTTTCTGCGCCTTCTCCTGCGCTTCTTCTTTCCACTCGTTTGACCGGCATCATCTGCGGATACCGACTTCTCAGACTCGTTATTTGTCTTTTCTGCGCCACTGTCGCCTTTAGAAGCACTGTCTTTATCGACATCCTGCCTTGGCTCTTTAGGCTTCTGCTCGGCGCTTTTCGCCTGAGCCGCTGGAGTAGGCTTAGCTGCTGGCCCCGGGTTCGTCCGGGCAGCAGGAGTTGGCTTTGGCTTCGCCTGACTCGCTGGAGCAGGCTTTGTCTTTACCGCTGGCCGACCCATGGGCTTTGCGCTTGGTTTCGCAGCATCCGCTGCCTGCTTCTTTTCCGAATCAGCTTGGACTGTCTTCTTGTTTTCCTCCGCTGGTTTGGACGCTTGAGTTTCTTGTGGCTCCGCTTTCTTCTTAGCTTCGGGTGCTGGTTCTGGTTCGGGAGGTGGAGCCTCTGTTACTGTTACTCGAGCTCGACCCATACCGCGGAAGCCTTTCAGTGGGTTGAGGCGAAACCCT
>CBDUGV010000026.1:0-25425 GCA_965366815.1 uncultured Bdellovibrionales bacterium
AATGCTTTGAGATCGAGTTCTCTGTTCTTTGCCTGCTCTTCCTTGAACAACTGATAGAAATTCTCAGCGGCAGCACTCGCATACTCTGGAGCGTATTCTCTGCGAAGCGCTTGTTCGACGAGTGGCTTGACTTCATCGAGTTCTTTAAAGCGTTTGTCTTGGAGCCCGTCGACTAGCAAAAGGTAATACCCCTCGTCTGTGGTTACGACGTTGCTGTTCTCTCCAATCTCGAGACTGCTGAGTGCCTTGCGAATTTCGGGTTTGAGTGCACGAAACTCGATCCAGTCGACGCGGCCCCCATCTTCTTTCGTGGAGGCGTCTTCTGACAGTTCACGGGCCAAGTCTGCAAATATTTCGCCAGCTTCGATCCGAGCAAGAGCTGCTTCAGCAGCTTGTTTTTTCAAATCATCGGATACACTGTTCTCCGAGCTGTCCGAAACCATTTGTTCTAGTGGAGATTTTTCTGCGGTGTCTTTCTTGAAGAGGATTCGTCGGAAGGTAACTTTCTTCTCCTCGACATACTTATTCTTATTCCGTTCGTAATATTCATGGAGATCCTCTTCGGTGATATCGACCTCGTTCATGAATTGTGTAGGAGAGAATATAACAGAATTATACTTTACCGCCCTTGGCTTGCGATACTGCTCGGCGTTATCAACGTAGTAGCTCCTCAGCACTTCTTCGTCATCGATGGCAACTTTCTCGGTAAAGCTGGAAGGACTAAATGCAACGTAGTGAAATGATGCTTCGCGATTGTTGTCCTTAAAGACAGCCTGGAGTTCCTGGTCAGAGAAAACATTAATGTCTTTCAGAGTATTGGTAACTGTCTGTCCGGCCAACTCTTGAGCGGTGATTCGCTCGAGCTGTGCACCGGTCATGCCGAGCGCCCGAGCAAAGTTCAGGTAGTTCTCCTGCGTTACGTCTCGCCCCTGGAAATAGGGGTGGCTTGCAATACGTGCAGCAACTTCTCTGGGGCTGGCAGAAAGGTCGAGCGAGTCGAGTAGCTCTTGCATGAGTCGCGTGTCGATCAATTGATCAATGGTTTGCTGCTCCAAATTGAGCATCTTCGCAATTTGCTCATACTGTGCGCCAAATTGGTTCCGATACCGATCCCGGGTTTGCGAGAGGCGTCGAGAGTATTCAATAGAGGAGATCTCCGTATCACCAACAGTGATCGCAACATTACTATTTTGGCCATTGCCAAAAAAATCCATTCCGAAGCCGACCATGGTGAGAGAAACGAGTCCGAGGATGACCCCACCAAATAAGCCTTTACGATGTTTTCTGAGTAATTTAATCATTTCTGAGGTATGTTACGAGGTGCTTTTAAGCTGCGTTTGTAGAACTTCCAATTGGCCCCCTCTCATACTATGGTTTCCAGCCATGACTCAACAAGCGTTAAACCATGAATTGCAGCCTATTTTCCTCAAGCTCCCACCGGCGTATATTGTGCGGATAAAATCGCTTTTTGAGAGCTATGAAGTGCTTGGCGAGATTCGCACACTAAACTCTCAAACCGGCGAAATCGTCGTTTTGGCCCTGGAAGATACAGCCTCGACTATTCGGCAGATCGTCGAGGCGGTCCAGGAGGAACTTCAAGTGCGAGAGATCCCTCGTCCAGAAATAGCCGATACGAACGACTGGCTGCTTCGCGAGCTGTAATCAGAGCAATCCGCTCAGGTATGTGCATCGGAGTTTGGGCGAAGACTGGTTCTAGCGATTCAGTTGGGGCAAGGGGGCGTCAAGTGACTCACATATCGTGCTTTGAATCTCCTCTTTGAACTTCTCTAAGGAATTTCGAACGGTCTGTTCTCGAGTTGGGTGTTGGTTAAACGCCATCATTTGATCTTCTTCGGGCCGTAATCCGATTTCTTGAGAGAACACACTGAGCATTGCTTTGTTGTATTTGTGAAGAAATCCGAACATTCGAAAGGTGATCCCCAGCTCGCTTCTGGCATGAGCCAACCATTTCTCCGCCTCTCGGGGGGCATTGATGTCATTTTTCGACCATCCGTCGGTAAAAAGAAACAAGCCAATTGGCCCCGCAAAACCGCGGCGCCGATATTGCTGTGCCTTTTGGCAACCTCGGATCACTGCATCCACTAAAGGGGAGCCGCCTTTCAAAACTCCGTCGTTGCCATAATGCCAGCGCGATTTCTCCAGTGGTGGCACTGCCGGAAGCGGTATGCGATCGCAGACTTTTTCCATTTCTAGGTTTACGGAATAGATTGTTACCCGCAAAGTCGGTGCGAGTTTGCCAAGTTCTAAGATTTGTTCATTCCAAATAGTTGGAAACTCCGGGATCCAAGCCATAGAGGAACTTTGATCTCGCAGAATAATTACTCGGCTCTCAAGCTGGCCAGAGTCAAGCTGGAGGGAGTCAAGCTGGAGGGAGTCAAGCGGGCGAGAGTGCGGATGGCCAGACTGAGAACGGCCCGACTGAGAATGACCAGACTGAGAATGACCAGAGTCGGGCGGCCCAATCGCTTTTGCGAGTCCATATGAAAGCAAGTGAAACAAAATAGAAACTCCAAAGACTGCGTCGCACTATATATCTCTCTATCTCTGATAGACGGACTCTTGCGTCAAAAAGATTAGCGACTTCGGCGACTTGTGCCTAAGCTCACAGTCGGCCTGTGCGGAAACGCACACTTATTGCTTCAATTTTTCCCTGAGGAGCTGATTGAGGAGTTTAGGGTTTGCTCGCCCTTGGGTCTGTTTCATGATTTGACCGACAAAATAGCCAATCATTTTCTCTTTCCCAGCTTTAAATTCGGCGACTTGCGAAGGATTCTCGGCGAGTACGGTGTCGATAATTGAGCCGAGTTCATCCAGATTAGATACCTGCACCAATCCTTTGCTCTCGACAATATTTTCTGGAGATTGCCCGCTGTTAAACATCTCTTCGAAGACCGATTTGGCTATCTTACCAGAAATGACATCGTCATCGATTAGTTTTACGAGTGCGGCGAGGTGCTCGGGGCTCACCGGGCAGTCTGAGGTTGCAAGTCCTTCTTTATTGAGTCGACCAAATAATTCAGTCGTTATCCAGTTGGCGATAGCTTGCGGATTGCCGTGTTGTGCGACGGCTTGATCATAGTAGCGAGTAACGAACTTTTCTTCGGTCAACCGCTCGCAGTAATAGTCGTCGAGCGCATACAAACTTTTGAAGCGCTCATATGCCTGCTGCGGAAGTTCGGGAAGGCTGCTGCGGTTTTTCTCGATCCAAGCAGCATCCACAATCACCGGGGGTAAGTCCGGATCAGGGAAGTAGCGATAATCCGCAGCGTATTCCTTCGAACGCATTGTCTTCGTCGCACCTTTTTGCTCATCCCAGAGTCGCGTCTCTTGAATAATCTCTTCCCCTTGCTCTGCGAGCATTACTTGTCGGGAAAACTCATACTCTATTGCGCGCTCGACGAAGCGAAAGGAGTTGAGATTCTTAATTTCGACCTTCGTGCCAAGGTCAGTTTCTCCTACCTTGCGGATTGAGATATTTGCATCACAACGCAAGCTACCGGCCTCCATATTGCCATCACAGATCTCCAAATAGCGAACTATCTGGCGTATCTGTCGCATATAGGCCCCAGCTTCTTCAGCACTGCGCATGTCTGGTTCCGAAACAATTTCTGCAAGCGGAACACCAGCGCGATTGAGATCGACCACTGACACTGGCTCGTCTTCGCGATGAGTGCTCTTCCCCGCGTCTTCTTCGAGATGAATTCGAGTTATGCCAATTCGTTTACCACCAGCGCTCGTTCGGACATCTAAGTAGCCTTCAGTGCAAATCGGTTGGTCGTATTGTGAGATTTGATAGCCTTTGGGGAGGTCCGGGTAGAAGTAGTGCTTTCGCGCGAAGATACTTTCTTTTTGAATCGTGCAATTAGTTGCCAGACCAAGCTTAATCGCAAAATCTACCACTCGCTTATTAAGGACCGGTAGTGAGCCTGGCAATCCAAGGGTTACCGGATCGCATTGCGTGTTTGGGTCGCGCCCGGCGATAGTAGAAGACGAGGCAAATATCTTGCTGTCAGTCGCAAGCTGGGCGTGAACTTCTAAACCAATAACCGCTTCATACTCAGGCATAATTATCTTCCGTGCTATTGTCCTGTAGTGCCGCAGTGAGAATCTGTGCCGTGCTCAATAATCGCGTTTCTTCAAAAGGGGGTGCAATGAGCTGCAGCCCGATTGGCAGCTGCCCCGAGTCTAATCCGATAGGCATTGAGAGACCCGGAAGGCCAGCGAGGCTGACCGGAACAGTAAAAACGTCTGCCAAATACATTTCCAGTGGGCTCCTTGTTTTCTCTCCTATGGGAAATGCAGTCGTTGGAGTTACTGGTGTGGCAATCACGTCACAATGATTGGCGAATGCAGCTCGGAAATCATCGCTGATTAACGTACGAGCCTGTTGGGCTTTGCGATAGTAGGCATCGTAGTAGCCAGCCGAGAGCACGTACGTTCCTATCAAAATGCGGCGCTTTACTTCCGGTCCAAAACCCTCCGAGCGAGTTTTCTCATATACCTCAGCGAGCGAGCGAGCGCTGTCACTTCGCTCACCGAAATGCACACCGTCATAGCGCGAGAGATTGGAGGAAGCTTCCGCCGGGGTGATAATGTAGTATGCAGCAAGGGCATACTCAGTATGTGGAAGCGAAATTTCGACAATTTCGGCACCGAGCGAAGACATTTTTTCGAGTGCAGCTTGAACTGATTGCTCAATCTCCTTGTCGATACCCTCTATAAAATATTCTTTAGGAATCCCAACCCGCAGACCGCGGAGGTCTTGGCCATCCGTAGCTCGAAGTTGTTCAACATAGGCTGGAACGGGCACATCCATTGAAGTGGAGTCGAGCGGGTCGTGGCCGGCAATAGTTTGTAGCGCATAGGCCAGATCTTCAACCCGGTCAGCAAGTGGCCCGATTTGGTCAAAGGACGACGCATGAGCAATAGAGCCGTATCTGCTCACTCGGCCATAGGTCGGTTTCAGCCCGAAGGCACCACACATCGCCGCTGGCTGGCGAATCGAGCCGCCCGTGTCTGTGCCGAGTGCAATCGGTGCTTGTCCAGTTACGACTGCAACTGCGGAGCCACCGCTCGTCCCACCTGGTACCCGTGAGATGTCTCGCGGGTTGCGCACGGGACCAAAAGCCGAATACTCCGAGGATGATCCCATCGCGAACTCATCGAGATTGGTCTTGCCGATAATGATGGCACCGGCTTCTTTGAGGCGAGAGGTGACTGTCGCATCAAAAGGAGAGAGGTAGTTCTTGAGAATCTTCGATCCGGCAGTGGTCTTGCAGTGTTTTGTCGCGATCACATCCTTGAGGGCAACCGGTATCCCCGTAAGCTGTGGACTTTCTTCCGCTTGCTCTTTGAGCACGCCATCTGCTTTCGCTGCCGCGCGCAGCGCATAGTCACCGCTGACATGGATAAAGCTGTTATATACCTCGTTTGTCTCAGCTATCTGATCGAGATGTGCTTGCACAAGCTCCACTGCGGTGAATTCGCCATTGAGCAAATTGGAGCGCAAGGTTCGGATCGGTCTAGCTGTTATTGCTGCGGTAGTAACGGGTTCTTTCATGATGGTTGTTGACTCAAAAGAGCGATCAAATAACTTTCGGTACGCGGAATCCATCGCTCCCAAAATCCGGCGCATTCTGTTTCACAGAATCGGTTGAAAGCGAATCCTTGATAATGTCGTCGCGAAAGGCGTTGAAGGAACCGTGCACATGAGAAGTTGGAACAACGCCGTCTGTCGGCAGTTGAGATAGAGCATTAACATACTCAAGTATAGTACTGAGATCTGAACTTAACGACTCCATCTCTTCTTGAGACAAGTCGAGTGCAGCCAACTTGGCGATGTGTTGAAGATCTTGCTCTGAAAAAGTCACAGGTTCACGAGAAAAAGTAATGCGTTATCAATTGGGCAAGCGCCAGTAATAGTGATTTGTGCTTAGAAAAGCAAGGGATTTGCCCTTGCCAATTCGTTGATTGCGCGCTCTTCTAGAGTCTATGGACAGCACACTCCCGAAATTGATTGTTGGCGGAATCGACGAGGCTGGTCGAGGCCCATTAGCGGGCCCTGTGACTGCGGCGGCCGTTGTATTGCCGATTCGCTATCGCAATTCCAAATTGACTGACTCAAAAGCTGTGAGTGAGAAGAAGCGTGATATGCTGTTCGATGAAATCACCCACAGTGCTGTTGCCTATTCTGTGGTATCTCTTGGCCCAAGAGAAATTGAAAAATACAATATTCGCGAAGCGACTCGGCACGCAATGATTCGAGCTGCGGAACAAGTACTAACAACGCTTCGCCGCCATGGAAGTCGAGTTCGCTGCCACTTTATGGTCGACGGCAATATGCAGCTCACGACCTCACTCCATCACGAGGCTGTGGTAAAGGGCGACAGCAAGATACTTTGTATTTCAGCGGCCTCAATACTTGCCAAAGTAACGAGAGATCGAGAGATGTTAGTACTTGATGCCAAGTATCCCGAGTATGGATTCGCGGGGCACAAGGGGTATCCGACCAAGACTCACCGAGAGAAGATTCGTGAACTTGGGCCAACCGACATCCATCGGCGGACCTTTGCCGGAGTTCGAGAGTATCTTTAGTCTCGAGCATCTCATTGTGTTGTAGCACCGCTCGCCAGGCTCGGCCGATAATTGCTCGAGATGGCAAATCACATTCAAATTGGTCGTTGGGGCGAGTATGCGGCACAAGAGTATCTCGTCGAGAAGGGGTTTTGGCTCGTGGAGCAGAATTGGCGCTGCCGCAGGGGGGAAATCGACCTGATAATGCTAGATCGAGAGGAACTCGTGTTTGTTGAGGTAAAGACTCGACTTGCAGGGCTTGCGGCCGAGCAGTATCTTTTCTCGAATATAACGCTGGCCAAGCAGAAGAGACTACGCCGCCTAGTTGAGATATTTTTGTCGGCCCGTTATGGACGGGGGCCGCTGCCTCGACATAGGATAGACGTAGTAGGGGTCCAGTTAGAGCGGAAACGGTATACGGTGTGTTCGGTGGAACATTTGGTGGGAGTAATTTAAAAGCATGATTGATCCTAAGAGACTTCGTCAGGAATTTCCTCAGCTTAGCGAATTGCTGGCGACCCGAGGGGCGCCCGAGGGATTTGAGCGTTGGCCTGAACTCGATGAGCAGCGCAGAAGCCTGCTCGGTGAGTTCGAGTCGATTCGCGCCACAAAGAATCGCCTTGGACCGGAAATCGCTAAGGCAAAGAAGTCGGGCGAGGATGCGGACCAGCAAATTGCGGAACTAAAAGAATTGGGTGATCGAGAGAAATCACTCGAGGATCAGATTCGCGAGATCGAATTGCAGCTCGATTGGATCGAACTGCGCATTCCGAATATCCCGGATGAGAGTGTGCCGATTGGTACAGATGAATCGGCTAATCGCTTGGAGAAAGAATGGGGGGAGCGTCCGACCTTTTCTTTTCAACCGAAGCCGCACTGGGAAGTGGGTGAGCAACTCGGGATTATCGACTTTGAACGAGCTGCGAAACTTTCTGGATCGCGATTTGCCGTGTATCGCGGGCAAGGGGCTCGTCTTGAACGGGCACTCGCGAACTACATGCTCGATCGACATACCAAGAAAGGCTATATCGAGATCATGCCACCGTTGTTAGTGCGCGACGAGGCAATGCTGGGCGCTGGACAGTTACCGAAGTTCGAAGAAGATGCCTTTAAGACGGCTGATATCGATCCGCGATTCTTTCTCATTCCAACTTCAGAGGTTGCTCTTTGCAATCTGCATGCTTCGGAAATAATCGATGCTGAACAATTGCCAATATACTACACGGCCTATACTCCTTGTTTTCGTGCTGAGGCGGGATCGCACGGGAGAGATGTGCGGGGACTGATTCGTCAGCACCAGTTCAACAAAGTGGAACTCGTCAAAGTGACACTTCCGGAAGACTCTTTTGCTGAGCATGAAAAACTAACTGAAGATGCCGAGTCGATTCTCGAGGAACTCGGTCTTGCCTATCGACGAATGACCTTGTCCAGTGGTGATATGGGCATCGCTGCGGCGAAGACCTACGACTTGGAAGTCTGGCTGCCCGGTATGGATGCCTATCGAGAAATTAGTAGCTGTTCGAATACAGTCGATTACCAAGCGCGACGTAGCAAGACGCGCTTTCGCCGAGGCCCTAAAGATAAACCTGAGTTGGTTCATCTTCTAAACGGTTCGGGCTTGGCGGTTGGTCGCACCGTGGTCGCTATTCTTGAGAATTTTCAACAAGAAGACGGAACGGTAATTATTCCAGAAGCTTTGCGGCCATTTATGGATGGAAAAGAAAAGCTTAGTAAAGAATAGTCGGAAATCCATTCACTTCTTTTTACGGGTACCGCCCACAAAGGTTTCGCGCAAATCGAAAAACTACTGTGGTAAAATCTCCGATTAAGAAGAGTCAGTAATGCAACGCGCGATACTGAGACGAAATAGCCAACAGCAGGATGAGCAATTCAAGTTAGGAAGGCTCAGGTTGCGAGAAGGATAATCGAATAGAAAACAGACTTGATAAGAGCCAATTATCATTGGTTCCTATCGCGTGGGGGTTCTAAGGAACTCAGTCTTCGTCAGCTGACAAAGATATGCTGGCTCTTCTTCCTCTGTCTGTTCAATTCAATTTTTGCTGGGGTTATTTCCCCCAGCAAGACTTCCAAGCAATTACGACGTCTAGCCGAGTTTACCGCCACCGTATGCCGCGCCTATGAAAATCAGTAGGCAAATCAGTGAGATGAACGAATTTACCTTGAAAAAGAATATCGCTGCACCTAGCGATCCCAGCATGAAAAATAGATAGCCCCGACTCATTTCAAATTCGCTCCAAAAAAGTACGTAGAAAAACCCTTCACTATTGTTATGCGCTACCTCTAAGTGAGTGTCGCCTGAATACCTCTGCGCCAAGGCCCTAAAATTACTCAGAAATCTATTTCTTATGAGAAAACTGCTGGATTTGTTGCCATATCAGTAGTGTGGAGCTCAGTGGATCTTCTCACATTCACACTGAGCTATGGTGGTGGTATACAAGGCAGGGTTGTAGGTGTATTTCTCATCCAGTCCAGCTGATGAGGCAGATTGAGGTAGTACCATGGAGAAATTCCGGTTCTATGTGGTCCAAATAGCAGACGCGTTTACGCTAGCGTCTATCTGTGCGGGCATCGTTTTGACGACAGTGTTTTTTGCGCTGTCTTTTGTAGTCTAGCTATTCTTTAAAATAGTCAGTGATTCTGGTGATGGATCTCCGTTTACCAGGATTGTGGTCTTCATACCTTTTGCGGGCGTATTTTCGTTCTGCGCATTCAATACAGAAAGTCGATTGTGAGTGTCTCAACCCCAGGGCATCGATCCACCGTGCAGCCTGAGGATCAGATGTGCTACTTTTTTACTTTCTTCTCGTTTTTTTCTCTAGGAGAAACAGTTAGGTCTCCAGTTTCTCACTAGGATGAGTTCTGCCATGCGTGAACTTATAGCTCTATCTTCACTCGATAGTTCGAGTAAGAATTGGCCGCAACGTGGGGTGCAAGGCATGCTCGAAGGCTTGCCGCGTCTTTCCAACGATCTGGCTCCTGATCTATGGGGTGCCGAGCACTGTGCGCTTGCGAGAATAGATTCATTTTCGACTACTGATTCGTCGATAGACTTCTCGAATGAGTTTGTTCGAGTCGTTTTAGTGGGTGACCTATACAATCGCCAGGAACTTTCTAGTTCGCTCGATTGTCGGATCGATGAGAGCGCTGCGCGCATTGCCGGACTGGCCTACCAACGCTGGGGCTGTGATGGGGTGGCCAGGCTCTTTGGTGATTTTTGTTTCAGCCTTTGGGATAGTCGCACACAGAAGTTACTTTTGGCCCGTGACTATCTCGGTTGGCGACCGATCTACTACCACTGGGACAAAAGTCGATTAGTCGCTGCGTCCTCACTGCAGGTGATGCGCGCACTCCCTGAGTTTTTGCCGGAGCTTAATAAGGGGTTTCTTGCAGAATACGTCTTACATTCGTATGGAACGGTAGATCAGACTATCCTCAAGGGAGTACATCGTCTTCTTCCTGGCTCATATCTGGTTTTAGATCGGGATGGGATCTGCCTAACGCAATACTGGGACCTATGCGCTGTGCCGAAGCTCCAGTATGCGAACGATCGGCAGTATGCTGAGCATCTTAGATCCTTGCTCGGCGATGCTGTTGCCGATCGCAGGTCTGGACAGACTTCGGTTGCAGTTTCGTTAAGCGGTGGTGTCGATTCTACCGCGGTAAGTGCCGTGCTGGCTCGGACAACTCGGGTAAATGCATTCTCGATAGAGTTTCCAGGCCGCTCCTGTGATGAACGATCATATGTCGAGGACTTCGCACAGCTGCAGCAACTGAAGGTAGAGTACCTACAACCCCAACTCGATAGTCTGTTCGGCATACAAAGTCAGATTTCTCGATTCGGCAATATTCCAAGTGAGCCGAATGGTGTTTTTGGTATGCAGATTCGCGCAGCAGCTGTCCGGGCTGGAAATCGTTTGCTGTTTACTGGCTTTGGGGGAGATGAGCTTTTTACCGGTGGTGAATACCGTTATCTCGAACTAATTCGCACAGGGCGATTGACGACCCTGTTTCGTCAACTACTCTCGGACCCTCGCCCCCGCGATTTGCTGACTGATCGCGTTCCCCGGACGCTGAAGCATAGTCTTCAGAAGCAATTTGAATCCCTGCGATGGCTGCCGGATTGGATCACTCCCCAGTTTCGAGATGAATCTGATATCGATCAGCGTTTGCGAAACGGTTGGAAAGTTCCCGATGGACTGTCTTTGCAGCATCGAACCATGTATTCCCAGCTCTATAATGGTCTGGCACTGAATCTTCGTGAGATGGAATACCGCAACACACTCGCAAGTGATTTAGTGGTTCGCCATCCGCTCTATGATCATCGCATTATGCAATTCTGCTTTGCGATTCCAGAAGAACAATTGTGCAAAAACCAGCTTCACAAATATGTGCTTCGCAATGCCGTCGATGATCTCTTGCCAAAATGTATTCTGCACAGGCGGGAGAAGGCCGATTTTTCCTTTGTCAATTGGGAGCTACTCACGTGCTTAGGAGAAAAGCATACCTTCCTCGATCTTCCGATCCTGCAGATTGGTTGGTTTGATCGATCAGTGCTCGAGCAACTCTACGACGAGCTATTATTGACTCGCGCGAAAGATCCTTCGGCGTATCTCCCATCCACTGAAGTGTTCTGGCATCTTTATTGGGCGAATCAACTAGTCGCAGAATTCGGATAAGATCGGTCGAGGGTATCGAGGCAGTGGGTTGCATCAGCGATACCGAGTAACGCCGTTTGTCGATGAGTGACAACGAGAATCGTTACTTCGGGACACATGTTCTTGAGCTCTTGCAGTATTTTCTGCTCAATTGCTTCATCGAGCGCGCTGGTTGCCTCGTCGAGGATGAGCAACTTCGGTTTAGCGACTATTGCACGAGCGATTGCAAGTCTCTGACGCTCTCCACCGGACAACAATGAGCCTCGTTCTCCTATTGCCACGTCGTATCGATTCGCAGGTGATGACGCGAGCTCTGTCGCTTGCGCGATACGCAAGGCCTCTTCCATTTCAGCGTCGGTGGCACCGGGGTGGGCCCATTGGAGCGTCTGGCGAATCGTATCATGAAACAGTGGAGCTTCTTGCCAGACGTAGCCGATTTGCTGACGCCACTGTGCGATGGTTTCTTTATCTAAAGGTGTCTGATCGATGAGTACCGCCCCTTGCTCGGGTTTCAGAAGGCCGACCACAAGATCAAGTACCGTTGTTTTTCCAGCTCCACTTGCCCCGGTAAGGGCAGTGCAAGTGCCAATCTGTAGCTTGAGATTAAAGTTCTGAAGTACAGGAGCTGAGGTTGCCTCGTACGAGAAAGTGACATTCTGAAGTTCAACCTTGCTGGTAAACGGAATTGCACTATCTGTCTTCCCAAGCTGCTCTCGCGCTTCAACAAGCTCCTGCTTGAGGCGAAGGACTCTGCCAAAGACGGGGAGGAGTTCAATAATTTGCTGATACTCTGTCTGTAAACTTGAAAGTTTTGTGCTGAGTCTTGCAAAGACCAGAACGAGAAGCACGAGTAAAGATGACGGTAGGTGCAGAAGCTCGACTGCGACGAAGACAAAGAGGCAGAGGGCGAGCACAGCGCCCAATTGGGTGATTCCCGTGACTTGCGCCATGGAGCGAGCGACGTTTTGAGCGACGCGTCTCATCGATTCAACGGTACTAGAAAACGAATTGAGTGCCGATGCCTCCCGCCCGTGACTTCTCAAGCCTTTCATTCCTGTAATAGTCGAATGGATCTGCGAGTAGAAGTTCGCTTCGTGGGCAGCGTATTCAGCGCCGAACTGGCGGCTTCTCTGGATGAGTACTCTGAGGAGGAAATAAAAAGCTACTCCCGTGAGCACAGCAAACGCCGTCATCGTGAGCGAGACGAGGCAGCTAAAAAGAATGTAGATACAAGTAATACTCACACTTGCAAAAAAATTAATAAGCGATCGGCTCAGTGCGCCAAGCTGACCAATCTCGCTCGTATGGGCATGGAGAAAATCGGCGGACCGTTTTCTGCAAAAATACGACCAGCGAGTTTTCAAGAGATCTGAGAACAAGTCGTTTTGAAGATCACTCACATAGCGAAGTTGGACGTCTGCCGCGAGAAGTGCGCGAGAGTAGTGCAGTCCGAGGTATACTCCAGTAATCACAACATAGACCAAGAGTATGGCTGGGAGGGATTGCGGGAGTTGAAGCTGATTAAAAAAGCTAGAAAGATAGTGTGCGAACAGAGTGCTTCCACCGAGTTCAGTAACGACACCAATTGATCCGAGCAAAGGCAGTACCAGGAGCAAGCTGAGGCCTTCTGAGAATGCCAATACGATATTGAGAATAAGCAACGAAAATACGCGAAGCGGTTGATGTCGAAAGAGTCTCGACGCAACTCCGGCTAGGGACTCTATTTCCTGAGCATTTTCCATTCAATCACAATCTGCTAAGCTCTCTGGGATGATTTCAGATTCCAAGCATAGCGAATTTTCTCTTGCGGCTCGAGTGCAGATTTCTCCCTCGGTGATGCTTCGAGAACAGAGTGGGCAAGCGATCTTACTCGATAGTAACCAAGGCTCCTACTTTGGTCTCGACGAAGTTGGACTGCAGTTTTGGCATGCCATCACTTCGAAAGCTAGTATTCAAGAGGCTCATGCGCAGCTCTGCGAGGAGTATCAGATCGATTCAGCTGTACTGGAGGCGGACTTACGGGAGTGGTTGGCCGATTTACTATCGAGGGATCTGATTGTTGTTATAGAGCCCAGCGAGCCTCGCTGAACAAATTCTTACCTTCTCTACTATTGTATGTTACTATAATTGCAGGAGTTCTTGCTCGGTTGCCCGGTGTGAGAATGAAATATTACTAGTCTTTCAAACTATTTAGGTGACTTCGTTCCATGGATTCTAAGCCGAAATCAACCCAGCAAAAAACCGAGCAGAAAGACAAGAAGGGTAAACGATCCTACAAAAAGCCCAAGATTGTTGAGTATGGGAGCCTCAAAGAGCTCACGCAATTTGGCGGTAGTGGGTCAGCTGATTTCTTTGGAGAGATGATGGGAATGTAGGTGACCGATTTATTCCCTCCGCTTTGCTTTTTTCTATATACTCTCATCATTTCACTAATCCCTCGTTTACACGAACCTTGTGAAAACTCCTAGATATGTCAATTACTCCGCCTCGCAGTACTCAGGCATGATAGCCGACAGGCAGCGAATGGATGCTTATCAGAGCGCGCTAGAGCGGCACATCAGTCCTGATTCTGTGGTGCTCGATCTGGGAACTGGTATAGGTCTAATTGCGATTTCTGCTTGTAAGGCCGGTGCGAAAAAGGTGTACGCCATTGAGGCAAATGATACAATTGCCATAGCACAAGATCTCGCCTTGGAGAATAGCTGTGAAGATCGCATCGAATTCATCCAAGGGTTCTCCACTGACATAGAACTACCGGAGCGGGTCGACGTCATTGTCTCAGATTTGAGAGGTGTGTTGCCGCTCTACGGTCGACATATCCCAACGCTGATCGACGCGCGGCAGCGATTCTTGAAACAAGGCGGGCAGTTGTTTCCGTTCAAAGATGAACTTTGCCTGGCACTGGTGAGTGACGCGGAGTTGTTCGAGAGAAAAGTAGAGCCCTGGGCGGCAGAGCCATATGGGCTGAGCCTCAAGCGCCTTCGTGAATTGAGCAGTAACTGTTGGTACCGCGCCTCGATCCCAGCCGAGAGCATCGTTTCTGATTCTCAGCAATGGGCGACGATAGAGTATCAAAGTATAGAATCGGGCGACGTCAGTGGAGATGCCTCTCTCTCAGTTGCTCGGCCAGCACTGGTTCATGGATTTGCTCTCTGGTTTAACGCCAGTATCGCCGAGGGTATTGGTTTTTCCTGTGCACCAGATCAGCCGCGAGAAAACCCGGTCTATGGCTGTAGCTTTTTCCCGTTTCAAGAGCCCCAACAGATGGGCCCTACCGATACTGCTCAGATTCATTTGAAAGCAAAGCTCGTCGGCGATACCTACGTTTGGAACTGGCAGTCTGAATTTATGGGTCCAAGTTTTAAAGAATCAAACTGCCGTTTTTCCCAGTCTACTTTTTTCGCCTCGTATATGCCCCCACTCGGGTTAGAGAAACGAGCCGACAGCTATCTGCCGCAGCTCTCTGAGCGGGGTAGGATAGACGCATTTATCCTCTCGCAGATGCGAGCCTCGCTTTCGATTGCCGAAATAGCCAAGCAGCTACAAGATTCGTTTCCAGGGCGGTTTGAAGAATACCGGGATGCGCTGGCCTATGTTGGCAATCTCTCCGAGCAATACAGCGAATAGTGACTGTGAAACCAGCATACCGATACTCTGTCAGCGGCTTGCATATCGCGAGTAGTCTTGCTTTCTCTGATATGCCTGAGTTGACTGACACGACTGCTGCTGCTGCTGCTGCTGATATACAGTTCACTTTGCATGTTCCGCGGGCACTCGAACCTGGCACTGCGATAGCGGAACTGCCCTATACTATGCCAAGAGGTGCTGAGTGCTACCAATGCTGGACCACGACTGATGGACACCCTTGGCTTTCCTTCGCCGTGCAACAAGATGCGTATCTGCTGGTATTTCATGGAAGTTGTGTTTTCGTTGTGCGAGATGACTGTAGTCGCGTTGACTGCTTCCCGTTGGTGCAGGGTATTGAGGATACCATTCAGCATCATTTCCTAGATCAAGTCCTCCCCTTGTTGTTGCAGCATCGAGGATCGCTCGTGCTTCACGCCAGCTCCGTTCGATTGGCAACGGGAGTAGTCGGGTTTCTTGGGAGAAGTACTTCGGGGAAGTCAACGATTGCTTCCTACTGTGTGACGCAGGGTGCTCGGTTGATTACCGATGATTTCCTACTGCTTGAGCGAGATAGCGACGGTTTTGTTGCTGTTCCCTCATATTCACAGATTCGGCTCTGGAACGATTCGGCAGAGGCGCTCTTTGCCGCAGATATAGCTTCTTTCGGCTCGGTTGCCCATTATTCTGACAAGCGGAGAGTTCCACTGCCGGACGATTTATTCGAGTTGGGAGAAAAACCGCAGAGGCTCAAGGCGCTCTTCGTATTGGACTCCCTAGAGGATCAATGGGGCGTTGGAGAGCCGCTTGTCGCTGTGCCAATCTCGCCCCAGCAAGCGTTGATCGAAACGCTTCGCTGTGGATTTGTGCTAGATGTCGTTGATTCGAATATTGCCGCAGAGCATTTTGCAAGAGTTTCAAATCTTGTTCGAGAAACTTCTTTTTACTCTTTATCAGTACCTCGAAACTATGAGGCGCTACCTACCGTATATGCCGCGATCAATGCGGTAGTAACTACAGTGAGCAAAGGCCAACGATAGGCTAGGCCGTAAGTCTCAACAGTATCGTATTTGATATCTGCTGTAGAAAGGCATCGAAGTCAGCTGGGTCGTTCGAAACTAAACCAATCCCCGCAGGCATATCGTTAATTTGACCATAGTTGCTAGCGCAGGCAGAAGGGAAGTCCAAGTCACCTGCCGCTTGGGCATTTGTTGAGTCGTTGGCAATTCGACGCATCAAGGTGCCCTTTACTGAGCCATGGTCTCCTAGCGTCCCCCAGGGACTTTGATTTGGAGAATTCGGATCTTCGTTTGGATCGAGGTCTCCAATTGCCATAGTCATCAAGGTAATACCTGCTTGGCGAATCAGATCAGCAGCGAGAATTGATTCGACATAGGCATCACGAAAGGCATCGGTCGAGGTATCTTGTGGGCAACCCGCAGGATAGTCGGGATGGACCAGTTGTGGAAACTTGCCTCCAGGGCCCGAACCGATGCTGCCGGGAGGCAACGTTGGCCAACCTGCTGGGAGCACGTTCAAATCTTCGAGCAGCCCACCGTCACCGCTGGTGTTGCCATCTGGTCGCTGGTCGCGATTCGGCGCACCGTCTGTTACTAACACGATGACTTCCTTACGGTTTGGCTCGTTTGGAAGCAGGCGGACTCGCAGGGTTTCTCGAAGTGCTAAGAGCAAGCCTCCATGTATGCTAGTCCAACCACTCGCCGTCAAGGCGTTGATTCTATTCTCGATTACAGTTGGATCGTAGTTTCTGGTGTCATTAGGATCGACAAAATCTACATTCTGGTCTGGAGTCAATGTATAGAGCACCTGGAACGGGTTCGCTCCGTTTTGCCGCTCACTTACCGTTGCAAAGGAATAGGCAAGTACTGCAACTCGATCTCGAGTTGGATCGAATGCCGCGACAAAGTTTCGAGCGGCTTGTTGAAGCAGCTGTAGTTTTGTAACGGAGTTCCCATTACTATCTTGCACGGTATTACCCATAGACCCAGTGATATCGAGAACAAGGGTCACCGCCAGCGGCACTTTCGTCGCACTGGCAGTAGCCGCCACGTCAACAAATTCGGCTCCTTGTACTACCTTGCCCATAATGAACGATTCATTTTGGGCATTGGTCGTGACGTCAACTTCGTTCGTTCCGACCGGATCATACGATACTTGGAAATGGGTTCCGAGGTTTGCCGGATCGTAGTCTATCCCCATTTGATTGAAATTGTCGCGCGCCACATCCTGGGCTATTTGGCGAATTTCGGCTGGAGTGGTCCCTCCACCAATTTGATAGGCTCCGGCAAGTGAAGCTGCATCTGCAGCACGCTGCTGGCGAAGACTGTTGATATAGAGTCGACTTCCGTCGATCCCCAAGCCAACCATGGTTAATATGGTGACAAGTGCGATGGCGACTAAGACGAAGTATATTCCTTTCTCGTCATTGCGGAGAGATGGTTCAGTTGTGGAATACATACGGACTTCCTTATGATGTAATGTGGTGTGAGTAACTTATGCCCTCTGAATCCTTTAAATAATTGAAGTTTCGTAATACGTGCCAGAGAACCAATCGATAATTGGCGTGACAGTGAAGTAGGTCTCAACTGTGATAATGAGTCCTTTATTTGCATTATAGCTCTGAAATCCCTGCACCACGGCGCCGGTATACCGACTTGTTTGCGTTCCAGTCTGATATCTCGCTATCAGTCTTGCTGGTTGTGCAGCTGAGACGAACTCCCAAAGTGCGATTGTGGTATCGGCCCCGTCGAGGGCTCCACCGCCGCCGGCCGGAAGAACGTTGTCTACCACTTCGTCAAAACAGTTTCTGACTTTTGTCGTTCTCTCAGCTGGGTTCGGATCGTTGATAAGACAGCGTGGGAATGATGCTCGAGCGACTTCTCTGGTCGCTACTGACATATATTGCCGATGTCGGCTGTCTTTTAGAGCCTCTATTGTCCCAAAGCCTGTGAAAAACAGGAAAGGGAGTACAAAGGCCAATTCGATAAACGCTTTGCCATTTTCATTACAACTAAACATCAAACTAATACTCTTTTCATTGAACAGCTCTCTAGTTGAACGGTTCGTTCTTTACAACAATTCTGGCGGTCGGAGTGTAGGTTCCCAACCCAAAGAAAGTCCGAGGCGGTTTTTCGGCAACGATGACCATCCACTGATCGGCACCCGGTGCGACTGATGTCGCACAGTTGGGCAAGGAAGTTGGACAGATGCGGAGAGTTACGTCATCCGGCGAAACGCCGTAGGTCCGTGAGGCATCATCGAATCGTTGACGAATTGATGATTCGCGGCTGAGTACGTTTCCGCCTGTATCTGTTAACGTTAGTCCGAGAATTCCCCAACGGGTCGCTTTGCTGAGAGCAAACTGCAAAGACATGACCGTGTGGGCGTAAAAGATTAGATGAATTAATCCGAATAAAATGGCTGCGAAAGGTAGAAACGAGAACGCTGTTTCGACAGCAACAGCTCCCTTCTCTGACTTACTGCAACGACGCACCGCTAATTGCATCACTGACTCTCCGGTTGGATGTTATCCAAATGCCGATACGTAGACCTTCCCTCTCTTTCACCAAAGTCGGAATATCGCACACCCTCATCTCGATTATCTGGAGAAGCACTTCATTAAAGTTTATAAAGTGTTGAAATCATTTAGTTGCGCTTCTTGCAGTAATAGTGGAATTTTGCCTGGAGTGTGTTCGTGCTGTTGTTCGTTTTAGATCGAATCTATTGGTGTTGCAAAGGAGATACAGAATGAGTGCCCAACTGCTAGGTGTTATCTTGGGCGGAGTTGTACCGGCCATCCTGTTTGCGAGCATGGCGCTTTTGGCTAAAGCGAGCACTGAGCAGGGAACCGGGGTCGGGATCTTTATGATCTCGGTGAGTGCTGGTGTCGGAATCGTTGGCCTCTTTGCACTCAAGCTTCTGCCACTTCGCAGTATGACGCTGCCTGGTGTCACCTTTGCCTTCTTGGGTGGTCTGAGCTGGGCCCTTGGAGCAGCGTTGATTGCTTTCGCGCTTCTTCGATTTAATGTACCGATCGCCAAGCTTGGTCCCTTGCATAATACAAGCGCACTGATCGTGGCGATTGGTGGGCTCTTGCTGTTTCGAGAAGGGCAGCACAGTAGCGTGTGGCAACTTCTCTTTGGAGCTTTGCTCATTCTGCTTGGTGGTATTCTTGTGGCGCGCGCGTAGCGCGATTGGCCGGAGAGATTAGTTCATTGATTCTGCTTACGAAGTCGTAGGCTTTAAGGAGTGAAACATGTCTACTATTGTTGCGATAAAGAAAAACGGAATTGCCGCATTGGGAGCCGACACGCTTATCAAATACGGAGATACCAATGAAAGCGCAGAGTTCACTGAGAACTTTTCTAAAATAGTGCGTGTGGGAGAAAGTTATATGGCGTTTGTCGGCCATGCCTCCTTCGGTTTGGTGCTCAATAGCTACTTCTCAAAGTTAGATGAAGTACCGCGGTTCGGATCGCGGCAACAGGTATTCGATGCTGCCTGCCAAATGCATACTGTTCTAAAGCGCGACTATTTCTTAAATCCGAACGAGGATGACGATGATGTATTCGAATCCTCCCAGCTCGACAGTCTGATTGTAAACCCCTCCGGTATTTTCGGATTGTATTCTATGCGCTTCGTTCAAGAATATTCAAAGTTCTATGCGTTTGGCTCGGGCGCACAGTACGCGCTAGGAGCATTGAGCGCGCTGTATGACAAGACCGATAGCGTTGAAGAAATTGCTCGAGGAGCACTGGCCGCAGCAGCCAATTTTGACGACGGAACGGGGAAACCGTTTGAAGTGGTCACAGTTCTAGGCCCAAATTAAACAACTTCGTCTATTTGGCAGCTGAACGAGCTAAGCGCCGAGATTTGCGGCAACTCGTGGCCTTTCGATTTCAGCGAACTGATTCCCTTGGATATCCGAAAGCGAGGCAAAGGAGAAGAATGAATTCTTTCTGGCACTGACGACCTCTGTTGTTGGATAGCAGCGAGCAATCACCGTATATACCGCCTGAATCAGTTTTGATATGTCCTCGTCATAGGTGTTGTATTGGTCTAGTGAGAGCAACTCGTCGTTTGAGTAAATGACTATTTGCTCAAACCCCATGTAAAGCGCGAGCGGCAGCGCCAGATTGATCAATGAATTGTCGCCCGCGAGAAAGGCAATAAATCCCCTGAAAATTTCGAGCTCTTTCGAGAATGCATGAAACGGTGTGTAGCGACTGGTCGTCAAGGTAAGGTGATCGCCAACGTTCTGTGGAGCAATCGAAGTTGAGAAAAACGCAAGCGGACAATCGACCAGGGAAATCTCACTTGCGTGGCTTTCATAGAATCCCGGATCGGCACAGGCGTAGTATTTCCAGTTCTGCGTAAATTGAAATGCCCCGTCAATGCCCAATCGATTCGGGTGCTGCTCTACAAAAACAAGTTCCTCATCTGTAAGTTTCACGTTGCCATCGACTATAAGGCATTGCTCGCCTTTGTGGCGGTTTGCGAGGCCATTGAGCTTTCTTCTCCGAGGGATATTGAAGTGATTCTTGAATTCAGAATACAAGCACTGCTTTCTTGCTTTGCTACTGAGCTTCGGAGCCAGTGAGTCAAAGCGCAATTTTCTATAGGGAAGATCTGAAGCGTCGAAGTCCTCGTTAAACATGATTTTCGCTTTAGAGGCGATTGCCGATTTTACTTGGATCGCTCGAGAAAATTCTCGTTCTAGGGGAGGGAGCTCTTTGCCCCGAATAAGACGAATGGCGGTGGGGGCGATACGGAAGAGGCTTTGGGTAAACTGGAGCTGTCGATTGAGAAACCTCAACATGGTATCAGCGATGCGGAGCAGTGGACGGAATTCTGACCTGACACACAACCATAGCAGTACTCGTTCGGCAAAGCGGTGTAACCGTCGATATCGCTTCAAGAGGTCAAGTACATAAAACGAGACATGAATCTCTGGGTATTTCAGCCCGTGGTGTGCGACTTCACCTATCTTGCGGAGGGTCTTGGGAACATCGCTGCTGAATGTAAACGCCAATTGATCAAAAGTCTGTTTTCTCAGCATCAGCGGCGCGAGTTGAAAACTGGCTATGGTAGTTGCATGAAAACTACCGATCGTCTTGCCGGTTTTCGTGATCGCTTGTCCGCAGCTCGTTGTATTGATCGTAAGACCGATAACGCGCTTACACCATGTGCCGACGTTTTCAAGTCCAGCTCTGTGAATTTGCACATTGTCGAAGTAGGCCGGTGCAAGATCGAGACAACCTTGGTCGACAAAATAGTCCTCGCCTACTCGAGTTCCGTAATGGAACACACACATATGCGCCCACCAATCAAGGAATTGTTCGGCGCCGGGTGCAACCATCAGCATGCCGGCTTGGAAGACTCCAAAGATTCGATCGAAGACATAATCTTGATTGAATTGAGGAAAGAGTATGAGATTGGCTTCCGCGAGTTCAGTGCGGATCGATGCAGGGCTACGAAAATAGAGAATGTCAACGTCCGTATAAAGAACTGGGGCGTTCTCGATTTCCAGTACGCGACGCAGCAGCCGTGATTTACCGGCAAAGGCGCGCTGCCGCATATTAGCACCGGCAAGTTCTGAGCGCTCAAACTCTGGCCAGATATCATCCTCGGTATGAAACTCAATGGAAAGTCGATCGTCAGCGAGGGTCGCTATACGATCGACACTATTGTCGAGTTTTAAGATATGGGCCCGAATCGGACCCGAATGAACTGCAAGGAGGTTCTGGAGCAATCCGAAGAGGCTGTGTAGATAATTTCGGCTACAGATACAAGCTACTACCAAAGGCTCGCAATCAGTTTCGGGGCGAGCCTGGAGCGGCGCTACCTGCTTTGGGAATTCACCTAGGGTATGGCTGACATTCTGTTGTAAGAAGCGAAAGAAAATCTCTCGCTCAAACGATAGCCCTTCTTGTACAGCGCTGTGCGGGTAGTCGCTCAGGAGCTCTTCAATTTCTCGGACCATCGCGCTCGTCGATCGAGAAACGGACATTTCAACGGTCACCGGGGCAAGAATCGTTGCAACAGGTTCTGAGAGAGGTAACGCATTCTCGCTATGGATATAGACCGCTGGTGCGCCATTTGCCGCGGCTAGCAGAGCACGGTCAGCGTCAAAGCCGACAACCTGAGATGAAGAGGCAAGGGTCAGTAATTCAACTTCTGGAAACTTCTCGCGACAATAGACGCTTGGACCGATTGGATAGAATGTACTTACCTTCTCGTTGGCAATTGTAAACAGTGAGTCTCGTTTCGTCGCCAATTGTTTGAGCACCATCGCGGCGCAGCGCGAAGTCGCTTCGTCTGCGAGGGATGGCCCAAACTCTACGGCCGGAGGATAGAGGAGCTGTTTGTCTTTTCTACGATAGAAACCATTTGCAGACCAGGCAACTGCCGGATAACTCGAAAGACAAGCGGAATCTGCACCAAAATACGACTCGCAAATGCGAAGCGACTCCTCATCACAAACTCCAACTCGGTTCGAGTGGACTTTTGCGTTTCGAGCAAGCATTTCAACAAAGCGATAAACCGAAGTTCGAGCGAGAATTTGGTCTGAGAGGGTGAGCCCTACAGTGACTATCGGCACGCTCAGATCTTCCAAAAGACTTCGTGGTACTCGCAACATACAGCGACCATCGGCTGGGAAGAGGTTGGTCGCGTTTACGATGACTAAGTCAGCCGTACGTAAGTACTCGAGACTGTGCCAATCGGGTGCCGCGGCGAGGGGGAATAACTTAAGTTGGTGATCGGCAAAGGCCTCTTTCACTACGTCGACTGAAGCTTTCGCGAGCACGTCATAGTCGATATTAAAGAACCCGCGAGAGAATAGAGCGATCTTCATGTTACAACATTCCTTCTCCAACCGCTTTCCGAGAGACGTTGCTCTGGAGTCGCTTTGCTTGATAGGCGGCCCACCATTGCATTTCATTTGAGAGTTCTCGTTCTAGCAAACTTCGTATCTCTGGCGGCATGCGTGGAGTCTCAGACTCTGAAGTGAAGCGCTGATGAAGCACTTCCCGATCAATATTGTTGCGATGGAAACCAGCGCCCAAGAACTTGAATGTGCTCGCGAGGAGTTGTTCCGGTTCTCTGAGTTCATCAAAATCAATTGTTAAGACATTTTTTTCAGGCAAATGATCGTGCCAGTTTTTCATAATACTCGAGTAGCGGCTCCCCGCAAGTATGTGTGGATCGGAATAGATAAATTCCTTCCATCTTTGAATCGAACCAGTTGAGGTGGGTTCAGTATGAAAGAGCCGAGTGATTGCCTGGTCAGACTCTACACCATTTCTGTGGCGCCAACGCATACTAAAAACAGTATGCGACCAGGCACGATCAATTGGCTCCCGGAGCATGAGGATAATCTTAACATGTGGCATGAGAGTGAGAATCTCTTGGATCATCGGCCTTGGCAGAGAGGCATAGCAGGCGGTCGCTTCGCCCTGAAGCAATCTATTTGGTAGCTGGAATCGCTTGCCTAGTGCAGTGAGGGTTCGACGCAGGTGGGTGCTTAGCGGTATTGCAAATCGGCGACGATATGCTTTGAGATTTTTCTTCCTGAGATCGCTCGGTATGCTCCAGGGGTGGTGTGGGTGGTGACAGAAGAAATGTAGTTCCTTCTCAATTGGAATTCGTATGTCGTAATGGTTGTTCAAATTCCGAAATAACCAAGTGCTCCCGGTTCTATGTGGGCCGACGATAAGAAAGTCTGGTAGGTTTTTTGTGTGTATCATGCGAATTACCGATTGATCCTATTCGCAAGGTGAGTGGATGTGTCCGATATGATCTCTCCACCCGAGAGTTCGATTACTCGATCAAACCCTTCCAATAATTGTTCTCGATGAGTGATTACCAGCAATGTTTTCTGGCGATAGGTCTCTAGAAGTGCGGTATGAACAAGTGATTCAGTGTATTGATCGAGGTGGCTCGTTACTTCATCTAGTACAAGAAGCTCTCCGTCGCTAAGCAAGGTTCGAGCAAGAGCAACCCGTTGTCGCTCTCCACCGGACAGTTGAACGCCATTCTCACCAACTATCGTATCGAGTCCAAAAGGAAGTGATGCGATTCGCTCAGATAATCCTAGTTGAGACAGCAGCTCTAGCAGTTCTTCATCGCTAGCACCCTTCGTGCAGCCGTAAAGAAGATTGTCTCTGAGACTGATTCGGAAAAGATGTGAATGCTGACCGGCATAGCTGACGAGCTTGTAGAGTGAGTCAAAGCGCACGTCTTGAACAGCAACGCCATTTATCTTGATTGAATGTAGCGGAGCGTCATGCATGCGGAGTATCAGCTGCGCAATGGTGGTTTTCCCTGAACCGGTTGAGCCGATCAATGCAACGTGCTCCCCTCGTTGTATTTCGAATGAGATGCCATTGAGTGCTTTCGTGCCATCCGGATAACGAAACTCTAGCCCTTCAACCGAGAGTTTCTCCAACGATTGAAGTGTCACTGCTCCGTCGCTGATCTTATACAAATTGGCCTTCACGAAAAAGCTTATGAGCTGCTCTATTTGACCTTCGGCTTCAGCAAGTCGTCGTAGTACCGCTGAGAGCGAGGTGATCTCTGTGTGAAACCTTCGTAAAAAATAGAGGTAGAAGAGCAGTGAGGTGATATGAAGACTCCGTTCAGCTGATTGGGGAACAGAGGCACAGTAGAGCAAAACGAAACCGAGGACGGCCACAAAGATGCAGCGTTGCAGCACGATTAGTAGCGAGTTGTGTTTGATAATAGATATCGAATCTTCCGTAATTTGGCCCGAATGTCTGGCAAATGTCGCAAGTTCGGTCTGAGTTTTTCGATGAAGTTTTGCGAGCATTCCCGAATCTACAACGTCGGCGATTCGTTCGCTGAGCCTCTTGAGTTGAATCGCTCGGTTTTGTGAAAGAGAGCGAATTCGCATCAAGCACTTTCTGTGCAGGGGGCCGAAGATCGTATACGCCGCAAAAATACTGAGTGTCCAGGTCCAGGAGAGATAGCATAGCACCGCTGTATAGGCTGGGAGGGTAATTATTGCGCGGAGGCTGGGACGGAGGGCGCGAATCTGCCCACCAACGGTATCAATACTGTAGAAATAACTACTCAGGAGGTGACCCGAAGACTCAGTATCGAAAAACGAATTGCTCAATTGCATGGAGAGTCTGGAATACTCAAGTCGCAAATCATGAATGAATTGAGAAACAGTCCTCACGACGCGAAGGCCAATGGCGTAGCTACAAGCCGCTGCCCAAAGCTGTATGAACAGGACAAAAAGGGTGAGAGGGAGTAAGGGGAAGCTTTCAGGCCCGGCTTCAGTGAGCGCAGTGAAATAGCTGCGAGCTTCTAGAGGGAGTAACTGGAAAGGCTTACCACCATTACCTGGGCCCAAAATGCTAGAGAATATCGGCACCATACAAATCGCTGAGAGCAGCTCTACGCCAAGCAGAAGCGCAATGCCCAAAGCGATGGGGATGAGCCCCGAGAAACGAAATCCACTAATTCTCAGCAGGCGAATAAATTT
>CBDUGV010000027.1:0-24449 GCA_965366815.1 uncultured Bdellovibrionales bacterium
GTTTGCGAACCGATACTTACCTTCGCGACCGACTCCATATCGAATACCAAGTGGCAGCTCCCCACGCGAGATCAATCGAGGAATCTTCCACTGACTTGAAGAAATACCCCAGGCAATACCGGGCTGCCCCGGGGCCAGCTGACAGCGAGCAGTATTTATCTTTGAGCAAATGAGAAAATAGCGACATTCAGGGCAGTCCTCTTGCAGCCCCCCTGTAACTAGATAATTTTCTGGACACTGCTCCCGCGCTCGTACGGTCGGCTCGTCGTGCTGGAGAATATCTTCACTTGGCAAGGGGCAGCACACGCCACTGAGCGTTACTCGATCGCCACCGGCGTAATATGGAACACCACCTGGACGACAACATTGACTAAAAAACGCGTGATCACGCGGGCATTCACCAGCACGCACCGGCCCCCATCCATTCGGAGTTTGTCCAGTACAAATCTTTGGTTCAAGCACCGGAAGCTGGCTCGATCGCTCTGCTTCAGCGGCAGCGCTCCCACTAGCCAAAAGAAGCCATATCCCGACAAAAACACTGTGGCGAAAGTTCATACCTTATTATTACTCTGCCGACCGCCAATGCAGCCATAGTATTCCTTCAAAACTACCAAGGTCATACCTAGGTCACAAAACTCATTTTTTACACCAACTCTCAACAGCTCAATTCCCGTTAGCCATAACGTATTTATTGATTGTGCATCGGATTTGGATGAATCGCAGCGAAGCCGGTTTCGTTACTTCGCGGCTCAGAGAACCAACGCAGGAGAGGAAACAATGAGAAATACTATAAGGTCACTATGTCTTTCGATAGGACTGCTTGCGGCTTTCGTTGCGACGAATTCAAGTGCGCATGCCACCCTGTATAGCTACTCGGCAGACTACAACAACAACGGAATGTCCAACGTAAACTTTCGATTCGATACAGTCAGCGAACACCTGAGCGTATCCTTTCGTGCAGACCCTTCACGAGCTTCGTTTGGGGGTCTTTGGAATGGTGGCCTCGTCGATGGCTTTTGGTTGGTCCTCTCAGATGGGCCGAATCCACAAACTGGATCACAGCACGACTCGGCCATTCTCTATGGTGATCTCAATCGCGGGATTATCTCGGCCTTTGTCTACCGAGGCGTTGGCGATTCTTACAATACGCCATTAATTGAGCGAATTGACGGCGCACTGGACGTCCAAAGAAACGGAGATGTCACAGACGTCGCATTTACAATCGATGCATCGAACATCAATGCTTATTCCGGTCCTCACACTTCAAATGATTGGAATGGTATCTCTTTCGGTGAGCAGATAGGAACGTGGCTCCACGCGTCCTTTAACAGTGGCATTCGCTACAATCAGCATGGAGTACTCAATCGATTTCTTTGGAACGGTTGGATTGGTGGAGACGAAAACTTCCGACATACTACTATCATTCCCCCAACCCCCGAACCACCTAAGGAAACAGAGGTGCCAGAACCGGCGACATTGTCACTCATCGCACTGGGCCTCGGTGCAGCCGGACTGCGCCGCAAAAAAGTGGCTGACGCACAATAACCTGTATCAAACCTGTGGTGGGGTCGATGTAGCTCCCAAAGCGATGCATCGACCCCTCTGCGAATTCACCCGCTGGTCGCCAAGCGAATACCCAGGACCCCGATTCAATTTTGATTAGTTGCTAGCCAATTCGCACGATAGCCTCACGGATCCAACCGTTGAGTTCTGTGCCCTTTTCGGATTTCTGTAGCATAGCGCGAAGCTTCGGTAAGGCGGGACGTGCTCCAGTACCTACACCTCCTAACGCCCTAACGATTGCGCTTCTGAGGGAAAGATCTTTTTCGTCAAGCAGTGGTATTAGCGTCTGTACAGCCTGCGCTCCCTTCGACCCCAGGCGCTCAAGGCTCTCCGCAGCACGAACTCGAACAATGAAATCCTCTTGCCTATCAGCAACGCGATTAACAAGCGGCACTGCCGCAGCAGCATCTCCTTGCCAAGCATACTTTGCCGCAACAAATCGAACCAAGGGACTCTTATCCTGTAGAGCATCGAGAATGACCGAACTCGCCTTCCCCAGTTTCCCGAGCGCCGAGAGAGCGCTCCGTCGGACCCTGACATCTTCATCTGTTGCTGCAAGCTTCAAACTATCGATGATCTCTTTCTCACTCCCTCGATAGGCAAGGCAGCGAGCCGCATTGGACCGGACTTGCCAAGCGCCAGCGCGTAGATCTTGAATGATCGGAGTTACTCCACTTTGCAAGGCTGAGCGATACTTCTCGCATAGTGGATCTGGCCGCTGTGCCTGCGCCGGAGAAATAAGACAAACGAAATAAACGAAAAGAACGCCAACTGCTGGCAAAATTTGCATGATGCACTGCTCCTAGTCTCGGTATCTATCTATATAGACTATCGGCAGCTACGGTGAAGCTATCGAGAGGAAATTTTCACCTAATTCTAGGGCATTTTTTGCTACTTTGTGAATCTTCCACGATAGGCGATCGCAGCGACTGGTTTTCGCGAACTCGGGGTATCCCGACCCGCAAGCTCTGGTGATAACTCGGCATCAGCATCGTGATAGCCAATCGCGATGGCACAAATCGCCTGATACTCGTTGGCGGGCACACCGAGTTCTTCATAGACCAAGTCATATCGAATCCCAGCCATTGCGTGTGTTGCCAGGCCTAGGCGTACTGCTTGAAGTGAAAGCGCGAGTGTAGCAGCTCCTGTATCAAATGCAGCACAATGATTTGACGTACCATCGCGATCAAAATGCAATTTCGCAAACACGAACAAGAGCACCGGCGCCTTTTCGGCCCAAACACGATTGCCATCAACAAGAAGCGAGCGAAACGTCGGCAGCCTCGATTCGGTGTGCGCATATACAAAGAGCCAAGGCTGTTCGTTATACGAGGAAGGCGACCATCGTGCTGCCTCAAACAGAGAAGCCAGTGCATCTTCTTCGACAACACGATCGGAGAAAGATACTGGAGACCAACGTTTTAGAAATAAATCGTCAATTTCGGCATCTGGAATTCGCTGATTTTTGGTGTGAGACATAGCTTACCACCGTAGCAATACGGCGCCCCATGTGACACCGCCACCAAATGCCGAAACGAGAAGGAGATCTCCCTGTTTGATTGTTCCCAGCTGCGCAAATTCCGCCAATAGTATCGGCACCGATGCCGCACTGGTGTTCCCATAGCGAGAGACGTTACTGAGTACTTTCTCTTCGGCAATCCCAGCAGACTTGGCCATTGATAGTAGTATGCGCTGGTTTGCCTGGTGTGACGCAACATAGTCTACATCCTCCGAAGTCAAGCCAATCTCCGAAACCATAGTCTGAGAAATCTCTGCGAGTTTTCGAACTGCGAGCTTAAACACTTCGCGACCATCCATTCGCAGATAATGCGAACCCGCGGCAAGAGACTCAGCGGTTACAGGTGACGCCGTGCCCGAGGGGACACATAGGATATCGGTATGCGAGCCGTCTGCCCCGAGCTGAGCCCCGTACATGCCACGTAGACTGTAGGCGCTTCCCGTTTCGGTTAAAGCCCCCCCTTTCTTGGACACCGACGAAAGCACCACCGCTCCGGCACCATCGCCAAACAAAATACAGGTTCGACGATCGTTCATGTCCAGGATACGACTATAGATATCGACTCCAACAACTAGGAAGTTCCGAGCGATGCCAGACCTAATTAAAGAATCAGCAGTCGTCAGTGCATAGACAAAACCGGAACACACCGCGTTCACATCAAACGCGACTCCGGCTGGACAACCTAAACGCCGTTGCAGATAGCAGGCAGTGCTGGGAAACGTATTGTCGGGAGTTACGGTGGCTACAATAATGCCATCGATATCAGCCGGGGTGAGCCCTGCGGCTTCAATAGCATCGCGGCAAGCTGGTTCGGCGAGTTGGCTTGCAGAAGTATCTGGATCAGCCCATCGTCGTTCAACAATACCGGTGCGACTCTGTATCCATTCGTCGTTCGTATCCAGATACGACGCAAAGTGTTCGTTCGTAACAATTCGTTCAGGAACGCAAAATCCAGAACCTACTACTCTGCTGGCGACCTCAACCTGCGGTTCGCTCACCCGACCTCCCTAAGACAAAACAAGTGTGTACTACACACGCTTAAAAATGACTGACGCATTGGTACCGCCAAAACCGAACGAATTAGACATTGCACTATCGATTGAGGCTTCTCGAGCTTCGTGCGGCACATAGTCTAAATCACAGCCTTCGTCCGGATTCTCAAGATTGATTGTTGGCGGAACGATACCTGACTCAATTACTTTCGCCATTACTACCGCCTCCAAGCCTCCTGCAGCCCCGAGGAGATGACCGGTCATCGATTTGGTCGAACTCACAAGCAGCCCTGAATGTGCATGGGAACCAAATACAGTCTTGATCGCATTGGTTTCAGCAGGATCGTTAATCGGAGTGGAAGTGCCATGAGCATTGATGTAACCCAATCGCTCGGGAGCCAACTGAGCGTCATCGAGCGCAAGTTGCATACAGTTCACCGCCCCTTCACCACCTTCTCGTGGCGCGGTAATATGGTAGGCATCACATGAAAAGCCATATCCGGCCACTTCCGCGTAAATCTTCGCACCGCGTTTCTTCGCCTTTTCATACTCTTCAAGCACGAGTAATCCAGCGCCTTCACCAATGACAAAGCCATCGCGATCTCTATCAAACGGACGACTTGCCTTTTCCGGTTCATCGTTGCGCGTTGAAAGGGCTTTCATTCGACCAAATCCACCAAGACCAAGTGCAGTAATTGCCGCTTCGGCTCCACCAGTAACTATAATGTCCTGAAGCCCGTCGCGAATCATTCTATGCCCTTCACCGATCGCGTGAGTACCCGAAGTACACGCACTGGTCACAGTGTAGTTCACTCCCTGCAGATTGAGGTCAATCGCAATATTCCCGGGCCCCAAGTTACTGATCATTGCCGGAATCAGGAATGGCGAAACTCTACGAGGTCCCTTCTCAAGTAGGGCGGCATGATTATCTTCCAATGTCCGCAAGCCACCGATACCAACTCCAAGAATACATCCGGCTCTCGTGGGATCATAGTCAGACTCATGCATCCCCGCATCCCGCCAAGCCTGTCGCGCTGCCGCCACAGCAAACAGCGAGAAACGATCATAGCGCCGTAGGTGCTTTTTCTCGTAGACAGTTTCTGGATCGAAATTCTTAACCTCCCCAGCGATTTGACTTGGATATGCCGAAGCATCCATCTGCTCAACTTTGGCAATGCCTGAGCGTCCCGCAACGAGGTTGTCCCAACTCGTGGCCAAGTCTCCACCTACTGGTGAAAGTATTCCTAGTCCTGTAATAACTGTTCTTCGTCCACTCATAGTGATCTTCTCGCTACGATTTGTCCGGGTTTGAAAAAGGGAACTGCCGAAGCACGACCTCTCGAATTACTCCGAGCCGTGCAGACTTACCTTGAGAGATACAAAGTTGATCGATATTAGCGAAAATTGTATCAAATGACAAAGGGTTAAGCGGTAAGCGACGAATAAGATAGTCCATATTTCTCACCGAAAGCCGCAGGTTTCTCCGCTCAGAGAGCGAACTGAGCAAGGGCCGCAATTCTTGTTCATTCGGATAGGCCAAGTCTACTCGACGTATAGTACTAATTCGACTTACTACGTGATCGTTGGTGGTTAGCTGGTCGGGGGAATGACGGCTCAGCAATACAAGTAAACCACCTTCGCGTTTGTGACGTTCATACTCGGAAATAAAACCGCGTATCCAGGCATCAGTCACCTGCTCCGGCTCGACATCAAAAATAGTACAGCAGGAGTATGAATCAAGCGCCCGCCGCAGGCGCTCAGCATAGGCTTCAGCAACATGGCTCTTACCGACACCGGAAGGACCGCTAAGAAAAATGGAGCGAAAGACAGTCGAATCCGAGACAAGTTCATCGTGCACTTGCTCAAGCATCCCCACCGCAGAAACAATTCCGCTATGTGGCACTAGATAGTCCAAAGAAAACTTCTTTTTTGGCGTAAGATCTAGTCCGAGTTGTGCTCCCACGAGCGCCTCACTAACAACCTAAAATTACTTCTCGCGATTCGTAAGCGGGCAAGCGAGAAATCGTTGCCCCGAGCGAATGAAGTTTTTCTGCAAGTCCCCCATATCCTCGGTCCAAATGATGGATATCACTAATCTGGGTCGTGCCTTCGGCGACCAGTCCCATCAAGACCATTCCCGCAGCAGCTCGAATATCCAAGCCTTCAACCGGCGCAGCGCTCAGCGTATCGACACCAGTGACACGCGCAACCCGCCCCCGAATTGAGATGTCAGCGCCAAAGCGACGATAAGCCGCAACGTGCCCAAAGCGGCTTTCAAAAACTGTTTCGTTAATCTCACTTACTCCATCGGCATAACACATTGCAGCCATCAAAAGCGGCTGCACATCAGTAGCTACGCCCGGATACGGCTCAGTCGCAAAAGAAACCGCGGAAAGACGATCTGGACTCCGCAAAGCGATCTGGTTGTCCTGTTCGGTAATCTCACAACCAGCTTGGCGCAACACATCAAGCGTTGATCTGAGCGCATCTGGTGGAATGCCGTTCACTCGCACATCGCCCCCGGTTACCGCACCACTCAACAGATAGGTCGCTGCTTCAATTCGGTCACCGAGCACCGAGTGAACGACACCGCCTAGCTCTTTGCGGCCCGAAATCTTGATCTCGCCGCTGCCTGCACCTTCAATATCGGCACCCATACCTACTAGGAGGTTGGCTAACTCGACAATCTCTGGTTCACGGGCCGCTCCACGGAGCACTGTAGTGCCCGGAACAAGTGCCGCAGTCATCAACAATTGATGAGTTGCACCAACCGAAGGAAACTCCAACTCAATCGTCGCCGGCGAAAGCCCACCGGGTGCAGTTGCAGTCACCACTCCATGCTCCATCCGTATGTCAGCACCGAGCTGCTGCAATCCTTTCAGGTGCAAGTCGACCGGTCTCGTGCCAATTGCATCACCACCCGGCAAAGCCACCGCGGCCTTGCCGCGTCGGGCCAAAAGCGGCCCAAGCACCCAAAACGAGGCACGGAGCGATTTAACGAGGGCATAAGGAGCGGTGTGTTGGGTCAAATCACGGGCCTCGACCACGACGGTGGAACCGGAAATAGACGCTTGGGCACCGAGCGAACGCAGAAGTCTTTGTAAAACTGCTATGTCTTGCAGATCGGGAACATTGTGAAAAGAACAGCGCTCTGCCGATAACAGGCTAGCAACTATCAGTGGGAGGGCCGCGTTCTTGGCCCCAGATACTGTCACTTCTCCGGTCAGTTTATTGCCACCGGTTACACATAAGTATTCAAGCACGCTCGTTACACACCTCTACAACTCGTCTAATTCCCCGAAGATCTTTGAAAAATTGGTATTTCTTGAGACCCATCTCGGCCAGCAGGCATTCTAGCGCATGGCTTTGCCCATCGCCAATCTCTAGCAGTAAAATTCTAGACAATCGTTCAGAGTATTGGCCGAGCAAGCGAACGATATGCTGGAGCCCTTCTGGACCGCTGCGCAATGCGAGCCGCGGCTCAAAATGCTCTACGTCATAAGGCAGTATCTCGTTCTCGGCAATATACGGTGGATTGCTGATTACAATCTCCGTTGCTGCGGACCCATTGCTCGTATCAAAGGAAGCGAAAAGATCGCTTTGGAAGAATTCAACATAGGCATCAACTCCCAGCACCTCTGCGTTTCGCTTCGCAACTACAAGTGCTTCTTCTGAGATATCGAGACCAACGAGACGAACCGCTGACATGGAAACGCCGGCTGCCTGTAACTCTGCGGCAAGCGAAACAATGATGCACCCAGAGCCGGTTCCCACATCAACCACCTGCACCACTCCCGAATCTTCCTCGAGTTCGCGCCGAATGAGAGTAAGACCTCGATCGACGAGCAACTCGGTTTCCGGGCGCGGGACGAGCACGGCGGGGGCCACCTCAAAGGGACGCCCGTAGAATTCTCTTTGTCCAACGATAGAGGCAACTGGTTCGCCGTCGGCCCGCCGCTTGATACATTCCTTGCACCGCTCTTGCTCAGCAAGCGCAAGCTTGCGCTCAAGATGAATCGCAACTTGAGAACTAGTGATACCAAGCGCGTGGGCTATCAGCAGATCGGCTTCGAGCGCTCGAGCCTCGGCTGGGAGTTCGAGTGGAGAACCAGCGAGCATCGCTCGCCCCTGTTGTCTGAAAGCGCGGAGATGCACGAAACTACTCTTCTACACCCTTGAGGGCTTCCGCACGAAAATGCGCACGTAGGGGGTCAATACACTGCCGTAAATCACCCGAAAGCACCGTATCGAGTTGATAAATAGTCAGCCCTATTCGGTGATCCGTTATGCGTCCTTGGGGGTAATTATAGGTTCGAATCTTCTCGGATCGCTCACCGCTGCCAATCTGTGACCGGCGGTTTTCACTACGTTCCGAGTCGAGTTCCTGCTGCATCGCGTCAAACAGTCGAGCTCGCAAAACGGTCATAGCCTTATTCTTGTTCTTGAGCTGCGACTTTTCGTCCTGGCAGGTGACAACGATACCCGAAGGTTCATGCGTGATGCGCACCGCCGAGTCAGTTGTATTGACACTCTGCCCACCAGGACCAGATGCGCGAAATACATCAATACGCAAATCTTTATCGGCGATATCAACTTCAACCTCTTCAGCTTCAGGCAAAACTGCTACGGTAACCGTCGATGTATGGATCCTTCCTTGAGTCTCAGTTGTCGGTACTCGCTGCACTCGGTGAACGCCACTTTCGTATTTAAAATCACTGAAGGCACCAACACCTTCAATTCGTGCAATGACTTCCTTATAGCCTCCAACTGAAGACACTGAAGAGCTCATGATCTCGATCTTCCAGCGTTTGCTCTCAGCAAAATGTCCATACATGCTGAATAGATCTTCAGCAAACAACGCAGCCTCATCCCCTCCCGTCCCAGCGCGAATCTCGAGGATGATATTCTTGTCATCGTTCGGATCTTTGGGAAGCAATAAAATCAATAGCTCATCACGGAGCTCTTCTTTACGAAGCCGCAAGCTTTCCAGCTCTTGTTGCGCCAGCTCCCGCATCTCTTTATCGTCGCTCTCTTCGAGCAGTTGCTTGCTGTCTTCTAGCTCACTCGATACTTGCTTCCACTCATCGAACGCCTTCACAATAGGCCCGAGGTCAGAATGCTCTTTGGCAAATTTGCGGTACTTCGACTGATCCGAAACAATTTCCGGGTCACTTAGGAGAGTATTCAACTCTCGGTATCGCTCAGCGACATGTTCGAGTTTTTCGATCATTACTAGAGTATTTTAGTAGGTAAACAAACTGGGTTTCACTATAATATATGCTGACATTACCCTTTACCAAAACGCATTTCCGTCGTAGCCCTGGTACTATGGAACTACTTCGCAGTAACGAGACCGGCAACGGCAAGCTAACTGCCGCATTTTGCTTATTACTTGCTCTAGCCGGCGTCTATTGGTTTTTCGGGCAAGGCCCCCTTCCGCAACATGCACTGAAGCAAGCCTATGAGGAAAGCTCGGCCGAGACCTCCCTAGAACTCCTGCAGCACGCCAAAAAGGACGATCATAGCCTCCCCTGGGCTCTCCTGCATGAAGCTCGTCTGCTCGTGGAACAGAACAAGCCCTCAGCTGCCGCTACGGTCCTCTCGAAAATAGATCAAAGCTCAGCCGCATACCTCGATGCCGCAGTAGAACTATACGCGCTCGGCCAAGATAGCAAGATTCCTCCGGCAACATTGGAATCTTTGATTAAAAAAGCCGATAGGCGAGACCTCCTACCACATTGGAAATTCGCCAATGCCCGAATCGCCGAACGGCAGGGTAATCACAGCATTGCTTTTCATCAATATCAGAACCTGCGACGAGAACACCGTAGTTCGCCAATTGCTCAGAAGAGCCGGGAAGCAGCACAACGTCTTGCCGCGGCCCGACCGAAACTGCTCTCGCTAGCCTCTCAACTCATGGAGATTGAGTTGCTCACCGCTGAAGGTCAATACGACGATGCGATTGCCCGCGCTGAGCAACTTACCCAGACGATCGATGCGACTTCGACCAGCTATTTTGAAACCCTCCTCTTGAAAGAGCGAGCACTCCGTCAAAGCGGCAAGAGAAAAGAGGCCGACCAGCTACTCGCCGTTATTAGTGCAGACGCCCCGAAGCCAATTGCCGCTAAAGCCTTACTGAGCTTGATCAAACATGCCTGGAATATGAACGATCATGAACGAGCCCTGCAGTTTGTTGATAATTTCTCAAATCGCTTCTCACGCAGCGATACCTATACGGAAGTGCTCTACATTAAAGCTCGGATCCAAGAAGAAGTTAAGGATTCTGAGTCCGCCAAATCAACCTACCGAGCCTTGCTCGCGAAAAAGCCTGCTTTGGATCAGAAGCTGAGAGCCTTGCGACAGCTCGCCTGGATCTACATGCGTGAGAACGAGTATCCAAAAGCTGCTGAAACCTTGCTCGAAGCGAAAAAGAATGCCTCGAACGAAGATGCAGAGTACCTCCATTATTCGTACTGGCTTGCCTATGCTCGGGGGCAGATAGCGTCGGGGACCTCCCTCCCCAACGAACTGCAATCCGTGCAAGCATCTGAAGAATTGGCCAAACTCGCCGATGAGCATGCCACTCATTTTTATGGGTATAAAGCCCGAGAGAACCTGAATCAAGCCAGCCCAACGCTAGACGTCGATGAATCGACTACCTGTCAGATTCCGATCGCGGATGGCTTGAGTGCACGAGTCTCGGGACTCGTGGAAATGGGGATGCCAGAGCTCGCAAGACACGAGATCAATTGGCACTTCGCACTACTCCCCGATGTTGCAGACTCTCAAGAAGAGATTGTCCGATCTACTTCAAGAGCTCGACTCCTCGCTTCCTATGGAAACGTGCAGTCGAGTATCTCGATTGCCGCTCGCCTCTTGGCAAAAGATCCAATCACTGTGCCGGCCTGCAAGAAGGCGTTGTATGCCTTGAGCTTCCCGCAACCCTTTGCCGAGTTCTTTGAGGACGCAGCGGAGACCTACGATATCCCCGTTTCGCTGCTATATGCAGTTGCGCGAACCGAAAGTCATTTTGACGCGAACGCTAACTCAATAAAGAATGCGCAAGGCCTGCTTCAATTGCTGCCCAGCACCGCAGAAGCAGAGGGCTTGGGAGAGGGAGAAGATTTGTACTCACCCGAGGTAAACATTCGACTTGGAGCGAAGCACTTGGCCGGTCTGCTGAAGCAGTATAATGGACAGTCGATATACGCGATTGCGGCGTATAATGCGGGAAGCACCGCTGTCGCACGCTGGCGTGAACGATTTCCCGAGATAGATTCTACCAGCTGGATCGAGCTCATTGGCTATCCAGAAACGAAGAACTATGTGAAGAAAGTCCTCGCGAGCCAATCGATTTACACCGGCCGCACTCACGACGAGTAATCACAAGGCAAAAATACTTGCATATCTTAAGGGGGTTACCTCCTTCTCAGCTCTGCAAGTGGTTTTTCATGCACTTTTCACCGCCTGTCCTCCGGGCGTTCACAGTCCTCCGGCACAATAGAACTATACAATTGAGCGGTTCATATGGAGGCTCTATGCACAGAAACATCATTATCAAGGTAGCGGTTGTTGGTTTTTTATCTCTTCTCCTACTTATTCCACTGGCAATGATTCGTGGAGTCGTTCACGAACGACAAAACTATCGGTACTCTGCACAAACCGACATAGCCACGAGTTGGTCTGATGCACAAACTATTATCGGGCCATTTGTCGAAGTCGCATATGACGAGAAAGTTGCTATCAAAGTCTACGACAAACAGAGAAAGGAAATACTGACGCGGCACGAATGGCAAAAGCGAAAGATACACCTACTCCCAGAAACTCTTCAGATTGAGGGTGATGTGCAGACAGAAGAACGCTACCGAGGGATTTACACGTTTCCGGTCTACACAAGCCTGTTGCAGCTCAAAGGAAATTTTAAAACCAAGGAAATGTTGGGGCTGGAGCGAGCACCTGAGAACTACCGCTTTCACGGAGCATCCTTGTTCGTGGGTATTGCCGACGTGCGCGGCATTAAGGATCAGCTATCGCTTCGCTGGGATGGCACGAATAAAGAATTTCAACCAGGAGCCGATGGCGTCGTACTCGAGAGCGGCGTACACGCACCACTGGGAAAACTCAACATCAGCTCTCCAAAGGACTTAGCGTTTCAATTCAATCTTGAGTTACGCGGCATGCAAGCGATACGGGTAGCGCCTGTTGGTAAAACCACAACGGTAACGCTCAACTCGCCATGGCCACACCCTAAATTTTCAGGTCGTTTTCTTCCTGAAACAAGAGAAATCAGCGATCAGGGTTTTACTGCAACATGGCAAACAACACACTTCGCGACAAATAGCCCACAGCTTCTACGCAGTTGCGGAGGAAGCGCCGGAACCGCAGACTCAAATAGCTGTTATGAGTTTCGAAGCAAGTTGCTCGGTGTTGAACTCTACAACCCAGTCGATGTGTATCAACAAACGGAACGGTCACTCAAGTACGGATGCCTTTTTATCTTGCTGACCTTCACCGCATTCTTTCTGTTTGAGATTCTGAGACAACTTCGAATTCACTCAATTCAGTACACGCTTGTCGGATGTGGCTTGGCGATTTTTTATCTCCTACTCGTTTCGCTCTCCGAACACATCGCGTTTGCCACAGCCTACGCGATAGCAAGTATTGCCTGCGTATCGCTCATCTCATTCTATGTATGCTACGTCTTAAAGAGTGCACGCGCTGGACTCTGTTTCGGAGCTGGCATCGCATTTCTCTACGGCATTCTCTATGTGCTGCTCCAAGCCCAAGACCACGCCCTCATTATGGGCTCGGCGCTGCTTTTCATCGCGCTAGCGACTGTAATGATTACAACCCGAAAAATAGATTGGTACCAGATTGCCAACCCCGATAGATCTGAGACCTAACCCGAGCCGCCTACGTGTCCCGATACCGCCGATAGCGTCTGGTGGTGTCGGGACACAATTTTTCTCCCGTACTTCGCTCCGGTGGCGGACAAAACAATGTCATTTTTGTTCCTTATCAAAACCATAACAATCCGCCGCATCCCTTCCCCCGAAACAATAAAGTTGATAGAAACAACCTAAAAACATTTGTTTGAACAAAGGAATTGAAACATGTCGGAAAAGTCCACCACTATTGCCACGGCAGATATTCAACGACATTTAGACGCCCTTGCGAAGATAGGAAATTTGGGGCCATCGCTTGAAGATGGATTCTTACGGGCAGCATGGTCAGACGAAGAGTCTGCAGCAATGCAATACATCATTGGCGTTGCTGAAGAAGCTGGCTTACAACATCGGTTTGATTCCGTCGGAAACTTGTTCATCCGAACGCCAGGCGGACGGGCTGAGGTAGTACAGGTCGGTTCTCACTTGGACACCGTGCCCCGAGGTGGATTGTTTGATGGGGGCGCTGGAATAGTAGCCGGGCTGGAAGCCATACTTTGTGCGCAAAAGAATATGACTTCACAGACTCGAGATATGGAACTCGTCATCTGGCGTGGTGAAGAATCCGCGACGTTCAATGCACTTTTTATGGGAAGCCGGGCTGCCTTTGGACAAGCGGATGCCGATTTGCTGAAGAATCGATTTCAAGGGATTAGTCTCGAGGATGCTATTCGTGGGCAGGGGTTTGATCCTGCTGCAATCGTGAGTGGCGATGCCACGCTGGATCAAAGCGCTATCGACAGTATCGCCGGGCATATTGAACTTCACATTGAGCAGGCCAATCGCCTAGAAGTGGAGCACATCGATATTGGGATCGTTACGAGTATTCGTGCCCCACGTCGATTTCGCATTTTTGTTCGCGGTGAAAACGCCCACTCAGGCGCAACGCCAATGGGGCTCCCCTATCGCAAGGATGCTTGCCTCAGCATGAGCCATATGCACGTGCGCCTTCACGAAGCACTGACCGAGCGTTGTGCGAAAGGCCAAGATCTCGTCCAGACAATCGGCGTCATCAACAGCAGTAAGGACCTCAACGAAGCCCATCCGGAAGTCTACGAAAACGCACTCACGAAAGTCAGTAGCTTCGGGTATTTTCTCTTGGATATTCGAGGCAATACCAAAACGTTTTTAGATGAGTACACGGCTGCTGCACTGGAAATAATTCAAGCTACCGCGGAGCAATTTTCAACACCGGTAGAGATTCAAACTCTTGCTGAGTCGGATCCCGTTGAACAGCTCGATCGAGAACTGCAAAAGCACATAGTCAGCGCGAGTGAGCAACTCGGTCATTCACATGTGTTAATGCCCAGTGGCGCGGGCCACGATGCTGCTGTCGTAGCCAAGCAGCAACGCAGCAATGGCACGACGATTCCGACGGCAATGATATTTATTCCTTGTCGGGATGGCATTAGCCACAATCCTTTGGAATACGCGACTACTGAAGCGATCACAAAAGGAGCTGAAGTGATTGCCCACGTACTGCTCCACAATTGTAGCTGATCAAGCGTTGAGAGAAGTAAACCTATTCGACAATTCGCGCGAAAAAGCGTCCTGGCATTCATCTACCACACGAAGGTCATTGGTGGCTCCGCTTGTACGTTGAAGCCGCATCGCCTGCCAATGCTCAAAATCAAACTCACTGCGCAGATGCTGCTCAAGGCGGGGGTGCGCCAATGGATGATCAAACTCACTCATGATATCGCGATAGCGAGAGAAAACGACGGTGACGTAATACCCTTGATCGAGGTGAGTGCGAATAGCTGTTTCATTCGATGCCCCTTCACCGCCCAGTACTACTTCAGCAGTAAAGAAGATCAATTCTCCATTGGGCGCCTGTGCAGAAAGCCGCTCCGCCGCAGCTCTCCGACTTGCGAGCCCTGAGAAAAACCCGAGTGTCTGCGACACGGCCATCAAAACAACCAGGAACCCGCGCTGAAGGCATAAACGCCAGTTGCCGCGACAGTCATCAAACGGGCGATAGCTACGGACAAACACCAGCAATCTAATCGAAAAGCTCAACGCAACCAGAAGGAGCATCACCTTAAATAGCTGTGCTGGCCATATCCAAATTGCCTCCATGAGAAGAACCAGCACTGCCAACTCGGCTGTCAATTTGAGCACTTGAGGCAAAAGAGTAAGATAATACGAACCAAATACCTGTCGTGACTCCGCATCGCCTTTGGAGTAGTGAAAGATGGTCTTGGCCATAGAAATGAGGCCCTTGGGCACCTGCCAGAACGCAATCGCTTCTGGCACGAATGCGATTCGCTTGGCCACTGTCTTCATATAATAGTCAAACAGCGAATCCTCGCCTGCCTTCGTCAAATGCGTCGGGTATCCTCCAGTCTTCGTGAACACCTCACGTCGCATCGCAAGAGAACGACCAGAAGGAAAAAATGTCTGGGGATCGATAGCCTCTAGTCGAGGCACCATGAATCGAACAAAGGCATGCTCCAGCCCACTTCGAGCGACCGGTTTATACCATCCCATCGAAACTTCACAGTCCGGATCGACTGCAAACGGAGCTAGGAGTCGCTCGGCCCATAGCTTATCAACAGTCGCACCCACATCGGTAAAAGCGAGAATCTCATGAGTTGCAGAACCGACAGCTCGGTTGCGACCCTCTGAGATATTCAGTGGTCCTTCCTCAACCAATTCGACTAAAACACCGCGCTCTTTCGCTTCGCCCTCTGCCCAGCGCCGAATAACATCGGGGGTTCCGTCTGTTGATCCACCATCACAAATCACCACTTGAGCCGGAAGAACAGTCAAACGACTGATCGCAGCTAAAAAATCAGCAATCCCTTGAGCTTCGTTTCGGCAGGTCGCAATCAGCGAATAGCTGGGGTACGTCAGTTCGGCAAGCTCCGGGGTAAGACTGCCCGGAAATCGCTTTCGCATGGAATTGTTCCATGCATAGACTACCGTCTCGGAGCGAGGTACGGGCCTTGCAGCTTGTAGCTGGAGATCCTGGACGAGAACCGATAGCCGCATGCGAAATTGCTCGGGCATGAGTCGCCAGCCGAGCTGGAACAATAAGTCCCCAACACCAAACATAAACACCTATAATTACTTGCTATTCTAATCGAGCCACACTTTGACAATCCATCAAACGATGCTTATATCAAATTTGAAGACGTTTTTAACCGAGAATCACGAGTTTCAGCTGATTCATCGGCTCATTCTTTCACAACACAATATCGAAGGTACAGAATTCCGTGTCGGTTGAGTTTCAAGACTATTACAAAACATTGGGGGTCTCACGAGAGGCAACGCCAGAAGAAATTACCAAGGCGTATCGCTCGCTCGCACGAAAGTTTCATCCCGATATCAGCAAAGAAGCTGATGCAGAGGAAAAGTTCAAGCAACTCAATGAAGCCCATGAAGTTTTAAAAAATGAAGAGTCTCGGAAGCGCTATGACGCTTTGGGGCAGAACTGGAAAGCAGGCGAGCAATTCTCACCCCCTCCAGAATGGGAAGAGATGTTTGGTGGCTTTTCAAATGGCAACGGCAGTTTCCAGTTTAGCAGCCGCGATTTTGGCGGCAGCGGCGGAGCGCAGGGACAGGGCTCTGGAGCTTTCAGCGATTTCTTTACATCGATTTTTGGCGGTGATGTTTTTCCCGGCGCCGATAGAGGCACGAGCATTTTTCGCGGCGCGAATATGCCGATGCGAGGAGAAGACCAGCGAGCTGAACTGATCGTCACTCTTGAAGATGTATATTCTGGGGCTAGTAAGCAAATAACGTTTGATGTAGTTGAGCCTGATGCAAGCGGCAGAACAACCCGTAGCAAGCGGAGTTATCAGTTTAAAATTCCTCCAGGAATTACTGATGGAAAAGTTATTCGACTCAGTGGACAGGGGGCACCAGGTCGAAACGGCGGAGAAAATGGCAATCTGCTCTTAAAAGTTAAATTTGCCAAGCATCCCACCTACTGGACAAACGGCAGCACCGTGCTTACTAAATTACCTATCACCCCTTGGGAAGCTGCCCTCGGGGCGAAAGTGACTGTGCCAACACTGGGCGGCCCGGTTTCTTTAACCGTTCCCGCCGGTGCGCAAGCAGGACAGCTGCTTCGTTTGAAAGGACGAGGACTACCAATCTCAGCTACTGAGAAGGGTAATATGCGAGTTCAGTTGTCGATTGCAGTGCCAGAAACGCTGAGCGAACGAGAACGAGAATTAATGGAAGCACTTCGCGACGAGTCTGATTTTAATCCCAGACGATAATTCGTGAAGAACGTAAGGAGCATTTGACATGGATATGAATCGCTTTACTCAGAAGTCTCAAGAAGCTATTGCCGAGGCACAAAACATCGCGATTCGCATGAACCATCAAGCCGTCGATGGCGACCATCTCCTATTGGCACTCTGCGACCAGGACAATGGCCTCATCTCCCGCCTGTTCCTAAAAATGGATGTGCCCTTTAACGATTTTCGCGAGCGCGTACTTGAACTGCTTCGCAAGATCCCACAAGTAACTGGATCGGGAGTTGAAGCGGGAAAAGTTCTGATCACTCCACGGCTGAGTCAAATACTCGTGAAAGCGCAAGATGAAGCTAAGCGACTCAAGGACGAATATGTTTCAGTTGAGCATCTGATAATCGCGATTATCGAAGAAGGGAAAGACACCGCCGCAGGCAGACTGCTCAAGGAACATTCTATTTCTCGAAATGCCTTTCTGAAGGCACTGCAAGACATACGAGGTCATCAGCGTGTTCAAAGTGCAAATCCAGAAGCCAGTTATGAAGCACTTGAAAAATACGGAAGAGACCTAGTTGCCGATGCGAAACGAGGCAACCTCGACCCTGTCATTGGACGCGACGCTGAGATTCGACGAGTTATTCGAATCCTTTCTAGAAAGACAAAGAATAACCCTGTGTTGATCGGAGAACCTGGGGTTGGAAAAACAGCTATCGCGGAGGGGCTTGCCCAAAGAATACTCCGTGGTGACGTTCCGGAAGGCTTAAAAGACCGTACCGTATTCGCGCTCGATATGGGCTCCCTCGTTGCAGTCGCGAAATTTAGCGGTTAGTTTGAAGAACGCTTGAAGGCAGTACTGCAAGAGATTAAGCAAGCGGAAGGTCGAATCATACTATTTATTGATGAACTCCATACGATTGTTGGCGCGGGAAGAACCGACGGTGCGATGGATGCGGGAAATATTTTAAAGCCGATGCTGGCTCGTGGAGAATTGCACTGTATTGGGGCGACAACGCTCGACGAGTACCGCAAGTATATTGAAAAAGATGCCGCACTTGAACGCCGTTTTCAGACCGTTCTCATTGATCAACCAACGCCTGAGGATACCATTTCGATTCTTCGAGGGCTCAAAGAGCGATTTGAAGTGCATCATGGGGTTCGCATACTCGACCCGGCGATTGTTGCTGCGGCGACACTCTCCCATCGCTATATAAGCGACCGATTCTTGCCCGATAAAGCAATCGATTTAATCGATGAAGCATGCGCAATGATTCGAACTGAGATTGATTCCATGCCCTCCGAACTCGATGAAGTTACCCGGCGAGTAATGCAGCTGGAAATCGAAGAGGCAGCGCTCAAGAAAGAAACAGACTCGGTGAGCCAGGAGCGGTTAGCCGCTCTGAAGCAGGAGCTGGCGAATTTACGAACCACTGCCGACACCATGCAAGCTCAATGGGAGAATGAGAAAGCGGCAATTCAAAAGCTACAAGGGCTACGAGGCGAGATCGAGCAGGTTCGCCGCGCGATCGAGGATGCCGAGCTCAACTACGATTTGAACAAAGCGGCAGAGTTGAAGCACGGCCGTCTCCCTGACTTGATTGACCAGCTCAAGGAAGAAGAAGCCTCGATAAGTGGATCTGATAGTGAGAACCGACTTCTCCGAGAAGAAGTTACCGAGCATGAGATCGCCGAGATCGTTGCTCGCTGGACCGGCATTCCTGTTACAAAGCTCGTTGAAGGTGAGCGAGAGAAACTACTGAAACTTGAGGAAGTTTTGCATCAGCGAGTCATTGGTCAGGATGAAGCTGTTCAACTCGTCTCTGATGCGGTTATTCGCGCACGTGCTGGAATCAAAGATCCGAAAAGACCAATTGGTTCGTTTATCTTTCTCGGACCGACCGGAGTTGGAAAAACAGAACTTGCCCGCACGTTGGCAGCCACTTTATTTGACAGTGAAGACAACATAGTTCGCATCGACATGAGTGAGTATATGGAGCGCCATGCGGTTTCTAGACTGATTGGAGCCCCTCCAGGCTACGTGGGATACGAAGAAGGCGGACAGCTCACCGAAGCAGTACGTCGACGCCCCTACTCCGTCGTGCTGTTTGATGAAATTGAAAAAGCGCACTCAGATGTATTTAACGTTCTATTGCAAGTACTTGACGACGGTCGAGTGACTGACTCTCAAGGGCGAACGGTCAACTTTAAAAACACCGTAATTATCATGACATCGAATCTCGGTTCGGAATATCTGCTCGACGGCATTACTGGAAAAGGTGAAATCCGCGATTCAGCACGGGAGGCGGTTGAGGCTGAGCTACGAAAGTCCTTTCGTCCAGAGTTTCTCAATCGAGTTGACGATGTAATCTTGTTTAAACCTCTCCAGCGAGAAGAGTTGAAACGAATAGTCGAAATACAAGTTAGTAGTCTGGCTCAAAGACTTGCTGAGCGTTCAATCGAGATTTCGATTAGCGATGAAGCATTGGAGTTTATAGCCGATGCAGCATACGATCCGGCCTACGGCGCTCGACCGCTGAAGCGGTATCTCCAGCGGGTACTCGAAACCCATGTGGCACGGTTGATGATAGCAGGTAAGATTCGAGATGGTGAATATCTGCACGTCGACGTAGAAGACGGTGAGTTGCGCATTCAAACGGATGAAACCTTTCCCGGATCTCCGCAACAGGTGCACTGAGAAAAGAGTCTCATAGCCCTTGGCTCATCTGCGAGAAGGTTCGTCTGCTCGCGACAGCTGCAAGCAGCTTTAAATTCAGGTTCAGTTAGAGCCTTGGTCTAGCGAGCCTCAATGGGGCCTCAATTCGGCCTCAATTGGAAGCAGCTCGGTAGATAGCTTTTCGACGCGAAGCCCTCTCTAAGACCAACTAACTGCGTGCAAAGCATAGCTATTTCCCGGGCCAGGACGATTCAAAAACGAATCAAAAAGTATAGAAATGCGATATATATCTACCCTTCTTGGCCAAAAAGCGGGTTTCAACCCGGGGCTTAACTTTAGAAATCCCATAAATTAATGTATAATTCCGGCTGTCCAAGCTAGAAGAATAATTCCGACCTTTACGCCTATAGAGCAGAAATTACTTTGTCGACTCAGCGGGAAAATTCAATTCTCTACTTTGTTGGAGAGAACGCGAAAACGCATGTTTCCAAACTGCGGAACCAATTGTCAGCCTTGGCTGACGGCGCTTCCCTGCCCTTTACTTTTGAATTTCATTATACGACCAGCTATCGAGAAGCCGAATGGGCTGTTGAAGGTCTCAGACCCCATGTCTGCTTCCTCGAAGCGGGAGATGCCAGTGCCGATACCCTGAGCAATTTATTCGTACGGATTCAAAAGATATCTGGATTTCCGGCAGTCTTGATCGCCGATGAGAGCTGCGATCGACTAAGAGCCGTTCAGCTGGGAGCTGGTGACTACCTTCTGCCAGATGAAATCGAAATACCTACTATTGTTCGATTCGCGCAGCTTTCTTACACACTTCGCAAACAATGGGATAGCAGTCCAGTCGTCGAACGAGATACCTCATCGCTTTCTCCGGTGGAGTTGTTAGAAACTACACTGCGAAATACTGAGGCTCGCTTTCACACAGTTGTGGAAAGCATGTCAGAAGGACTGGGCATCTTCACCCGAGACGGTGAGTTAGTCTATTGCAATACGCGATTCGCAGAATTGATCGGCTACCGAAGGGAGGACCTCTACCTCAAAAAAGCCGCGCATATTTTCTTCCCCGACGGAACACCTGAGCAAGAAGCGTTTATCGAAGAGATGAGCCGTAGGTATAAAGCACGGATGCGCGGCGTGAGTGAGAACTACGAAGCTCAGGTCTATCATAAGAATGGGGAGCGAATTTGGCTTGAGATCAGTGCCGGTCCGTTTGTCGGTCTCGACGGCACTACGGTGGGATCGATTGGCGCGATCACCAATATCACTGAGCGAAAAAGTCTTGAGCAACAGCTGAGATGGTCGCAAAAAATGGAAGCAGTGGGTCGCCTCGCTGGTGGAGTAGCACACGATTTCAACAATCTGCTTACCTCGATCTACGGCTATACCGAGATGATTCAGCGCAAGCTGAGCAAATCCGACCCCAACTATGACAAGATCGAAATAATTCGAAAATCCACCGAATCGGCCACAGCACTCACCCGGCAACTGCTCACGATCAGTCGCCGCGACGTTGTTCAACCGAGAGTGCTGATGCTCGATGATGAAATCAGAGAGCATATTAGCCTGGTGAAAGGTCTCATCGGCCAGGTAATTGAGTTGGAAGAAGATATCTCTAGCTCCTTGCCGCCTGTCGAATTCGATGCAGCACAGATTCAACAGATTTTGATGAATCTAGCGATTAACGCGCGTGACGCCATGCCTGATGGGGGCAAACTCAAGGTGAGTGTGTTTGAAAAAAACCTCCCCCATGGTCTCGTCACAACTCGCGCCAGCTTGAATCCCGGCACCTATGTAGTGCTCGCCGTAGAGGATACTGGAAATGGCATGGACGAACATGTCCTATCCCATTTGTTCGAACCTTTCTTTACTACGAAAGCCGGCAAAGGCAGTGGCTTAGGACTCTCAACGACCTACGCGATTGTTCGACACCAAAGTGGTGAAATCCTCGTAAGCAGTGAGCCAGGGAAAGGCAGTCGGTTTGAAGTCTACTTTCCTGCCGCGGATCGACCGTATGTCGCGCAAGAGCAAACTCAGCTGGTCACCGTCCCGGCAGAGGGCACTGAGACCATCCTCGTCGCAGAAGACGAAGAATCGGTGCGAGAGCTCGTATCCGAGGTGCTTGAGGAATTTGGCTACACGGTACTCCAGGCATCCGATGGAGCGGAAGCTCTGGAGATCGCAGCCAATACCACAGAGCGTATCGATCTCCTGTTGAGTGATGTGGTTATGCCTCATGTCAACGGCATCGAGCTGACGAAGCGACTCAAGAAAGATATGCCAGATATCAAGGTCATTCTCATGTCTGGATACGCCGACGATTCGACGATTCCCGACACGATTCAGAAATTAGGGGCTCCCTTTTTGCCGAAACCCTTTTCTCCTATTTCCTTAACTCAAACATTGAGGATGGTACTAGACTCCCCGAAAGTCGCAAACGCTTAGAGAGTAGATGGTATTCGATACGGGCGATCCGATAATCAGTAGATTAAATGAGTTAGAGTAGTTGATGCTAACCAAGTTGTTACACCCCAAACAGTTATTTATGCTTTAGAGTTCTTTTTACCGAAATTACAGTTCGGAGTAGTAGTAGTACGCGCTGTTTTCCCAGAGAAGTTTCTCTTGGTGAACAGCTGTGGATGTTTAGGTTTTTTAGACCCCCACTACGTCTGGATCTAGTCAGTTGCTGGGTTTGCCTGTGGGCGAGATAGTCTCCTGTCTCGCGCGCTGGCAAACCCGGTAAAGTTGCTCTTTGGAAGGAGCTTCTATGGCTGATAGTTCCAAACGGAGACTTCGGATCGGGGCACTCGTGTCTCACTTCTGGGGATTTTCGTTTCTGACCTCCGCTCTCTGCGGAAAACTCTCGAAGTATTTCACCGTGCCGTTTGTTTGGACCGACCGACCTCAACTCGGAGGTTCGAATGCCCAACGGCGGGTGTGGAAGCACATCGAGCTGTGGGATGCCCTGTCCCACGAACAGAAAACGGATGCACGGCAGTCTTGTGCCCGACAAGTGAGGCACAAAAAGCCACAGGATCCGGCAGCTCCAGGGTACTATGACGTTGAAGTCAAGCAGGCTACGTTTCGTCGGTCCGAGAAATCTGGACCCGATGAACCGACGATCCTGCACGACGACAAGTTGCTGAAAGAGAAGACCGAAGAGCACGAGATTGATCTTTGGGTATCGATTATCTTTGGCGGTATCTATGATCGTCACGGTGATTGGATGCTCGATCATCCTCGGATTCAAGGGCGTGTGTTTAACGCGCACTTGTTTGGCTGGCCGCTTGGCGGGCTTGCTCGACTTCCTCTTTTTCTCCCCTCGGGATTCGAAGGAGCAACCGGTGACGTTGCTGCAATCGATGCAGTTGTCCACAATCGCTCTAACTTCATCAGCATCGGAATTCATCAAGGCACCCCAGAGGTCGATCAGGGACGGCTTTTTGCCTGCTCTGACCCGATCGCGGTGCAAATGATGCCCTGGAGTATCCCGGACGTCTTGACAGCCGAGCCGAAGGAGCAGCTCGAGCACATGAGATCGAACTTTGCACTGATGGCGCTTGCCGGTTCGGTGCAGCTTGGATTCGAACGATCTCTACCCTACCTTGCTGGCGCACTCAACACGCGCCCAGCTTGGACACGACACCGTGAAGAGCTGCCGCACTGGCGTCAGTTCCTTCACGACAAAAGTTCGGCGTAGCAGTGGGTGCCCAACAAGAAAGAACGACTTTACCGGGTTTGTTCACGAATGTTATGACATCCACGGCTTCGCCGTAGCTTGCCCTAGCCTGATAACCACCTATGATCACTGCACTTTGCAGAATACCGCGTAATCGACTAGACTATGCGCTCGGATGAGGAATGGTCTCGTGGAATTGTTGAGATAAACACCTGCCTAGGGTCCTTATCCTGACAATCCCAGATCATAGTTCTTTTACATTACTACCGGAGTAGAGCTGAGTCCTTCTACCCTCCGCTGAGGCTTCGACCGAGCAGTCGAACCTGCGCGGAGGAACGGAGACTCCCCCTTAATCGCACTTCGGTGCGCAGGGTTTTTTCAGGATTTTCAATCACTACAGGGGAACGCCCATGTCTACCGACACTATGCCGGAGTGGGCGCTTCGAGCCCCACCATGGTGGAACGGAGCGCAGGACGCGCGGCTTGTTTCAGTTACAGGGATGTACAACTCAGGTCGCTTTCTGATGACGCTGATGCTGCACGGACTTTCCAATTGGCCGTACTTGCGAGAGCAGGACTGTCTGACCACTGAGTTCGATCTTGGTGAATTTCACCGAGAGAAGAAAGAGCTTTGGCTAGACAACCGCTACGTCCGATTGCGGTACCTTCGCAGATTGGAAACGCTGTCTCGTGCCATGAATGGACTGGCCAAGCAAAGCGTCGGCGGTTCGATGCGAGCAATATTTGTCTCGTCGCTGTTCACCAAAGAGCTTCGCGACAAATGGCTTGAAATGAACCCACACCACTGGCTGATCTGGAAGGAGATCTCAACGGAAGAACTTCTTGGACGTCTCGAACGAAAGCGATCGGAA
>CBDUGV010000028.1:0-24377 GCA_965366815.1 uncultured Bdellovibrionales bacterium
TGCGTTTTCCCGTCGACCAAGGTACGAGACCAAACCCCATCCGCTCGGGCAATCAACACTTCAGGATTGAAATCTGTAAAGAGACCATTCTCAACGACACCAGTGATTTGATTTATCTGACCTTCGAGGTCTGTTGAAACCTCAGCAAATCGCGCATCGAGCACACAGTTATTATGCTCTGTGATAATCGGGCCATATTTCCCTTCAGCTTGGCGAAGTTCCACTGCTTCAGCGCCAAGTGCTTTCAGGCCATCGGTCACAAGCGAAAGCCCATCTCGAATCACTTCAATCGGAACAGCGAAAACACTGCCGAGTCGATCGACCAGTTTCTCATCGGTTATCAGCACGACAAAATGCTTGGCTCGTTTGGCGACGATCTTCTCACTGAGCATCGCCGCACCACGCCCCTTAATTAATCGGAGTCGCGGATCAACTTCATCCGCTCCGTCAAATGCCCAAGCAATATCGATATCAACTGCCGGATGAATCACCTGCACTCCGGCCTCCGCCGCAAGCATCGCGGTTCGAATCGAAGTGGGCACACCACTCACACGAATACCGTCTTTGCGGATACGTTCGCCAATCGCTTTGATCGTAAGCTCAGCCGTAGAGCCCGACCCAAAGCCGATTACCTCGCCGTCCTGAACGCGCTGGGCAAGGGCCTCTGCAACTCGCTGCTTCATTGTATTCCTTTTGTGGGATGAGCTCTAAACACTACATCTTCTGCTAGCACGCTTTTTTAAAGATTTCAAGATGTTGCGACCTAGAGCACTACCCCCCCTGTCAGTCGGTGAAGGCTTGACCAATTTTAATCCGCAATCCACTCCGCGTCTGACTGGGGATGCCTAACACTCTTGTGCTTGTAGCATCCAAAGGTGTTTTTCGAGCTGAGCCACGGTTCCAATGGTCAAGTCCTCGCTTATCGGATCTGTTTCACCAAGGGCGCTTAGGCTACTACGCATCGAGTCGATGGTGGTTTTCAACGCATCCGCAACTAATGAGAGCGAAGACTTCACAACCAGAAAAGTTTCTGGGTATTCTTCGATTTCGCTTTTTGTTGCAATAGTTGAGGATCGCCCATCGGGCGCTATTCCCAGCGCGGCGATTCGCTCAGCTACCTCATCACTCGCAGCGCGAACGGTCACGATAATCTCATCAAGCTGCAAGTGTAGGGCGCGGAAGTGGGGACCCACGACGTTCCAATGGGCTTGCTTCAACAAGAGCGACAAATTGATCAATTCAACTAAGTTTTTCTGAAGCTCTCCTGCTGTGCTCGTAGCATCCGCGCTAGGTAGTAGTTCTCGTTTAAACTTGCTCATTAGGTGTATCCTTTTAAAATGCTTTTATAATGAATCGCCTATCTTAAAAGGCAATTACATCACTAGCTATGATGAAAATCAGGGACAGGCACCAAAGCAAAGCTGAAAGGTAAGAGCAGATATACCAGAATTGCTGAAAGGACCCTGCGATGATTGACTTTACGCATCAAATTTGTAACCTATAAGAAAACACTGCTCTCTGCTGTACGCGAACTCGCTCTGATTACTCGTAGATTTCCATTCTCGACCCTTATGCTCTCTCCCGAGTTGAATATAAGGGTTGCGCCTCGATCAGGATTTTTTAGGTTCATCCACTCGCTCTCTGCTGCGGCATAGATGCCTGCTCTCGCCTTCACTGAGGCTGGAGCGGGCATCTATGGCCCTTACCTTAAACTTGTGTGGAGACACGAATGGAAACTTTTCTACTGAACGTGCTTGGTTGGAGTGGCGTTGGAGTTCTGGCGATTGGCTTGCTGATCACACGGGACCCCGCAAAGGACGAAACTCCAGAAATGGTCGGCGACACGCCGTTTGGCAAGGGACAGAAACAAGACTGGGTCTTCCTGCTCGGAGGAACTATTCTTCTGGTCTATGCCATCCTCGGGGGCTTCATGATGTGGATCGGGCTTCAAAGCGTTGTCGAAGTCGGGGTGATTCTCCCCTTCTTTCCAAAGCTGAGAACCAGCCACAAGCTGTCAATCCTCTTGCCCATTTCGGTGGGCGTCATCGTGTTGCTGTTCGTCGGCGGAGAAATCCGCACGAGCTTGGACTGGATCATCATCTCCGGTCTCGTGCTCTTCGCATTCGGTTTCAGCTTCATCGATCCGCGACTGCTGCTCCCCGGCGGCCTCTGTATTTTGGTCGCCTGCGGATTCCCCTTTCTCGGAATTCTGGTGGAAACTCCAGCAAAGATCTCATGGCAAGATCCGCGCTTGATGTTCGCCGTGCTGAATGTGCTTTTCTCACTCTCAGCGCTCCATCAGATCCGAATGCGCCGCCGACAATCTCAATAACTTCAAACCAGCAAAAAAGCAGCTCGAATCGTCGAGCTGCTTGCCAAAGGGACATGCGGCGCAACCTTTTGGATCGTTCTCTACATTATTTTCGTTTTGGGTAGCTGGTGTTTTGGTGAACTCGCACTTCGGTTTCTAGAAAGAAGCAAGTGCAACTCCCCGCGAACAGCATGTCGTCTGTTCGCACCATACTTTTTGCGTTGAAGGAAGGTTTTATGAAAACTCCTGATTGGTGGTCCAGCTGGGTAGAGCCTCACTGGAAGGACACACGCTATCAGTCAGCTCTGGATCTCTTGGAGAAGAGCCCTGAAAAGCGGATGGTCCGAGACTGGATGCTCGAACGATTCGGGTCGATCGGTGGGCGCTTCGTCGATTTCGGTTCAGGCAATGCCCTTGCTCCACGCAGTTTCGCTGAGCTCGGTAATTGGCAACTGACACTGACAGAGCACAACGAGGAACTGGCCGCTACTCTTCGAGCGGAGTTCTCGGAGCCGCACTCTGTGGTCGTCGCTGACTTGCTCAATCCGCAAGACGAAATTCGCAGCATCAACGATGCTCGGCTTGTGGGGATGACGCACTTTCTGTATCACATCGAGCGAGCGGACTGGCCGAAGCTGTTTGCTCTTGCAAACTCGATTCGAGCCGCCGACGGCAAAATTGTCCTGGCACTGCGCTCCCCACGCGAATTCGTCAATGAGTTCACAGCGAGCTTGGGTGCGAACATCTTCGACATCGAGAAAGACGCAACGGCGTGGGCTGTGCAAGCTCAAGTTCCAGTCGAATGTCACTCGTTGCAGATGTCGATGGAAGAGCTCTCACCTGAAGATGTGTTGACGCTATTCCAATTTATGCTGCGTGATGTTCCAGAATGCGAACTGACTCGCATCCCGGAACTCGATGAACTGCGCAACCTCATTGAAGCTGAACTGTTCGATGAGGGCCGCTGCGTCTGGCCTTATGAGAACTCGATTGTCGTACTGGGCTGAACTGGCTCGGTGTCGCTCAACCATCTTCAGAAAGGAAAAGGTACTCGCATGGAACCATCGATTTATTCGACAGAACCATTCTACGTGTTTTACACGTGCGAGTACATCAAGACACCAACCTGCCCCAAGCGGATCCGCGGGATCACACCCGACGAAATCGGCCCAAATCAGACATAGGTAACTTGCTGACTTCACTTATAATCTCGGAGGTTTAGTAGCTCCACTTCGAAATCGAAATGGTATGACTCAGTCTACAAACAGACTCAGTCGCACCAGCGCGAAGCAAATACCTGCGGCTCCAACAGCGGGAAAGGAGTAGTGCTTGAGGCTTTCATTCCGAGAATTATACCTTCGGGTTCTAAAAACGCGAGGGGTCTACCATCACCTCTGGTCCAAACTGGCGTCAACAAATCGCTACCGAGTTTCTTCAAAAAGTCGATCTAAACGGTTTCATTCAACGATCAACTTAGCAAACCCTAGGAAATTACTGCTATATTGTAGAAAAACAGGTTGTTCGGGGTAGAAGTTGGGAGCCGGCAGGCAAAAAAAAGCAGAGACCCTCGTATTTCTAGCATCCGAATAGTGCATGGCTGAAGAGCAATTCTTTTATCTATTCAGAGGGCAAATATGTCAGAGATCTCAAAGAAGAAACCATTGCTGGCACTTCTGGCACTAGTGATTGTAATCCTTTGTTTGGCTCTCCCTACCGCTGATTTCGTTTCACCACGAAATCCTGCTAGTTCACAACTCGCGCTTCCCGCAGTAGGCCATTGGAACGGATTTCTAGAGCATCTTGGAGTAGCCGAATGCCTGAGCCTTGCAGAAGGCAGTCAATCACTCCTTCTGACGCTTCTCGATGGCCAGCGCCACGCACTCACCGACACAGTTCTGGCGTTAGAGAATTTCAATTCGATTCACTCCATTCTTCAGCACCCCGCGTTGAGCAACAACTACGGGACCTATGAACTCACTTCACCTGAACAAGCTTCCGAAGTTGCGGCCTATTGCCAAACACTTACGTACCGAGGAATCGGAGACGGTTTGGAGTATGTATTTTCAATACCCGTAGTCGAATCGCTCCGCGGCGATTCATACGGTCTCTACAACTCCTATAATCCGGTCGGCCCCGCCAGCCAACCGGTCTTCAATTGGCTCAGTATTGTAAATACCGGGCAAGAAAATTTTTCCGCGATTATCAAAACGTTTCCCCAAGAGGGCGGTCTACAAGCACTGACTACCGAACGTATTTCAAACTTAGCGCCGGGAGAAAAACGAGACTTTGCTCTAGGGCACCCACATGGAATGCAAGTTGGCACCTATCTCATTGCTCCCCTGAATGAAGAAGCTGAGTACCAGGCACACCTCAGCCGCTACAGTCAAAGGGCGGATGGAAGCTTTGCCTTCGCCTACCCTCTTTCCGCGGTCTACGGCAGTGATTCACCGGAAACGTTGTTTGCATCAACTATGGGTTCAGCGCTCAACTGGGGAACGATAGGCAACGTGGCTCCCCGATCGGAGGAGATTGAAATTCGTGTATTCTCTCGAGATAAGAAATTGCTGTTCGAAGAAAATCGCGTTCTGGCCCCCTTAGCCCAGCATCATGTCTTTCTCAATCAGTATATCGGTGCCGAAAATGTAGGTCTGTTTGAGGTTCGGGCAAAAGACAACAAGGCTCGCCTACTTGTCCAGTCGTTCTATTACGGCCCCCAGCAAGCAGGGAGCGATTCGATTGCTTGGGCCTATGCCTCTCAAGCAGTCGAGAGAGCTCGAACCACTGAGTCCGTAAGCTTCCCAGTCAATACATACTCATCGGCTTACAACTGGCTAAAACTTTCCTCTCTGACGACAAGCCCCCAGCAGCTCAACATTGCAATGCGCAGCGCCAGCGGCGAGCAACTTGCCCATCCCTACCTTGAAACAGAACTGCAAGGCACTAAGGATATCGCGCTCCATGAAGTATTTGGGCCAAACAATACGGGAAGCGTCCATATTAGAAACATGTCATCGGGGAGATTCGCAGCGCAAGTACTACGAGTCTTCTCATCTGAGAGCTCAGCCGAGCTGCTGACCATCGCGGCTATTCCCGGATCGGGTACTTCCGATCTCCGTGCCACGACTCGTGGGAGCGGCTCCGATGATCCAAGTCGTTTCGCTTCCGATGCCTCACCTTCACCGACGCCTTCTCCTTCTCCTACTCCGACACCTACTCCCGCACCGAGTCCTACGCCAACTCCCCCCCCTGGTCCTGGTCCTGGAGAGACTGATGGGCCCGCAACTGATCGAAGCGACCTCGGTGCAAAATTCCGACCAACTCCTCGAGAGCTGAAACTTGGAATACGTGGAATGAGCTGGGAAGGTCGAATCCTTTTCACTTTTGAAGAACGCACCACGGCAGGCGGTAATGAATCAACGGTAGGCGTCCGAAGCTTCAAGCCCCAGAAAATCAGACAAGATGATACGAGCGGGATGCCGATATTCGACAGAAATCAATTGCGCCAAGATCCTCCAGTTTTTTTCAAAAGCCCCGATGGGACTGAGCCCTGGTGGGATAGTGACTACTTGGTAAATCACATCGCGATATCGAAAACTCCTAGATATTCCGAATCAGAGACCAGCAACCCACGACGCTGTCCGCATAGCTCAGACAGTGCGGCAGGAGCTGTGTTTGAATGCTACGAAGCAATGATTTTCCTGACCTTTTATGAATCACGGGGCTCTGGACCGAAACTGATGCATGCAGCGAGAGCCCGAATTATCGCTCGAGTCTTTGCAAACGCGAATTCAGAAGAGCGAATAGCAGATCCCGTGGTAGTAGAAGCTCGATTGCTCGAAGATTTGAAACAAATTAGCTGGCAGGCACCCGGTGATTCACGAATTACGGGCTTCGAACAATCAGCTACTACGGACGGGCGCTTGCTCTTCCTCGATAAGAACAGAGTCACCTACAATTTCAGCGATCCGTTTCGATACAATGGCTGGGCGGAGCCGATCCTATGGGGCGAACTGCATTCCGTGCGAGACACTCCTACGCATATCCCTGGAGCTACACTCGGCGACTTGTACCCAATAGCCCGCAGGCCGATGCTGGACGCAAGAGGCATTCCCTGTGGTTGTGATTGCGGCGGAGGATATGGATGGATATCCCAAGATGGAAGTGAACTTTTCTATACAAAGGGCTCAGTGCCTTTTTACAGACCCAACAATCAGCTCTCACACCCTCGACGAGGAATGTACAGTGTCGTCGGTCCTCGAACTAATTGGATCGAACACCACATCGACGGACCTCTAAACTTGAATCGCAGGTTGAATCTCGGGCTCACTACCTCACCTGGCGCCTTCCAAACAATGTGGCATCCATACCAAGAAGTTCGTGGCGACATACTTCCGTATAGCAATGAGAAACCCGTGTATCCTATCGTAGCCTTATCGGCTGGGTCGTATGGAGAAGTGCATTTTCAGAATTTTACCGAAGGCGGTTATTTAATTTATCTTCCGATGAATGAGTTAGTCAGACACCCAGAAGTGACAAGTGGCCGCGACTACTTACTTAACTCACAGTGTCAAAGTAACGGAAACTGCAAATATAGTAGTGCCGACCTCGCTCGGGCCGGAGTTAATGTACCATCCGGCGGAGACATTCAGGTCTACTTTCCAGTCCAAGACACTCTAGTCGTACGAAAGACGCAAACACCTGATGCTTCTGGAAACTTCAATACGGCGATCCTCGAAGGCGGAGCTCAGTTTCCAACTGAATACCATGTCTCTCGCGGCACGCTCCCCGATGTCGATGGAGAGCGGCATGAGAATGTCGGATTCGTAGGAAGGGGGATCTACGTTTCTGCAGGTGGCCGTATCAAGGTGCCCCTCGCGAGCAGCGACTCACTAAATCCGCATTGTGGTGGCCCGGCGCAGTCGACACTCTCCAATCAGCTTCAATGCGGCATACGACCTCGACAACTCGCCGATCCCGAGAGGTGCAACTTACCTTCTTTTCACAATGCACAGCGAATACTATCGTTTGAAGTCGCGGTGAAACCGCTTCAGGGCATCAATGGTGCGAGAACGCTAATCAATCGCGTTGGTTCATTTAAACTTCGACATACCGCAACCGGTGCGCTGCTCGTGGCGCTCACAACAGACGATGGCGTTGAGCGCTATTTGAGCACGCTCCGACTGAGTGCAGATGAATGGAACCATATCGGTGTAGTTCTCAATGGGGTCACCAATACTCTTACAATTTATCTCAACGGCAGCAATTGGCAAAAATTCTCTATACCACTTGATGAATTTGCCGGATCCGAGCAAGCGATCTACATCGGAGGCGACGCAAACCCAACACTCGATAACCAGAACGAGTATATCTTTGACGAGTTCGCAGTTTCATCTATCGCTCGCTCTCGATCCTATTTCGAAGATCAAACCTATAGATTTCATCGCCGCCGCTACTTTAAAGACCTTAGCGAATTTGAAGGTGTCGCCAATTTTCCACTCCAGCTCCCAGAGTTAGGATTTCGCTACAGCGACGCACGAGTTCCCAATGAAATATACTCTCTCCTCCGTGCTGGAACCTATCCGCAAGTACGAGATATCGGCGCATTGCTCTTTAGTGATCCCCAACTTGCTGGAACTGGCGTATCTTGTGCGACCTGTCACAACCCCAGTGCATTTTTCATAGACTCTCGAGTCGATCCCAGCACCGGCAAGCGAGTTCGACTTTCTCCTGGAGCAGATCCGACACAACCAAGCGAGAGGCATTCACCCACGATTCTCAATCGGCTCTTCTCAGAGCTACAATTTACTGACGGCTCTTCCCGATCTTTAGTGGATCAGGTTGCTCATCCAATCGAGAACCCAAGGGAGATGGGCGGGTCGATTAGGCAAACAGTTGCCTATTTACGAGCCAGTGCAAGTTATCGATCGCAGTTTCAAGCGGCATTTGCTAAGGCACCAGATGAAGAAACACTACGCATCGCTCTCGCTTCTTTTGTAATCTCGCTTATCGACAGCACAAGCCTCTCAGAGAAAATTCTCTATGGTGTTGAAGCAACAGATACCCCGAGAAAAACTGCAATTGCTCGCGGCGCCACAATTTTCCTTGGCAAAGGCCGCTGCTCGAGTTGTCATCTGGGACCAAACTTTAGCGACGAGAGCTTTCACAATATCGGCTCGGCAAATGGTGACATCGGTAGATTTAAAGTCGAACGAGTCCCAAGTATGCTCGGAGCATTCAAGACCCCGACGCTGAAGAACATTGCGGGCACAGCGCCGTACTTTCATGACGGAAGTATGGAAACCTTGGATGACGTTTTAGCTCACTATCTCATTGGTGGAGATCAAAACGATCCGTTTATCGATCTCGAATTGCGTCCGTTGCAACTGTCACCTCAAGAACTGAGAGATCTGAAAACCTTTCTCGAGAATCTCTAAGTCTGATTGGCTTGGTAGTGCTGCTTATGGAGAACAACGACCTCTGCCCCTGCTCAGGTCAATCCCGGACAAAATGTCGTTCAGAAACGTCCGCCTAGCCCCATCTCTGACCGATACGACAGTAGAGTTGATTTTTTCTTCAATTTCAGACAAAACTACTGCTGGCTGGATGTCTTCTCCAGCCGAACCGGGCAATTGTGCAATCTAAGGCCATCTGGAGATCGGACATTGAGCGTAAGAATTTTGAGAATACTTGTTTGTCCATTGCTATGCATTTTGTTGCTTTTGCTCCCGGTAAGCTGTGGCGGCGGTAGCGGAAAGAATGCGCGGTTTCTAAAACGCATTCAAGCTATTTTAAGTGACGGATCCCTCGATGTCGCGCTCGCCAATGCTCGGGTGAGTATTCTGCAAACTGGTGATACGACAGTTACCGATGAGAACGGTGAATTCATCATTGATTTTCTTACTGTAGAAGAAGCGGTCGAGGTTCTCGTCGAAGGGATTAACTCCGAAGGAAACGAGTTTTCGGCAATAATTCTGATTGAAGGCCTGACCGACGATGAAAAACTTCTTGTCGAAGTTGATGCGACCTTAGACCGGGTAACATTGCAATTTATATTGAACAGATTGAAGCTGACTCTCGGCACTTTGGAGCCAATTCCTGAGCCAACTCCTGAACCGACTCCGGAACCAACACCAACACCAACTCCGACCCCAACACCGACGTCAAGCCCGACTCCTTCTCCAACTCCAGAAGCAGTCGCAACCCCTATTCCAACACCTGCGCCAACACCAACTGCGGCTCCGACGCCCACTCCGAGCCCGACGCCGACGCCAACGCCAACACCAACTCCGACGCCGACACCAACTCCCACGCCGACTCCACCTCCGGCGCCAGAGTGTGGTAACGAAGTGGTTGAAGAGGGTGAAGAGTGCGACGATGGGAGCGAAACTTCAGGTTGCGATAGCGACTGCACCTTCGCGCTGTGTGGTGATGGCACGGTGAATCAATCTGCAGAGGAAGAATGTGATGCGTTTGGCGAAGCAACGGAGACTTGTGATCCAGATTGCAGCCTCCCGTTTTGCGGTGATTCCTATGTGAACGAAGCTGCGGGCGAAGAATGCGACCCACCGGACTTTGATCAAGAGGGATTCTGCAACAGTAGCTGCCAGATAGATATCGGAGAGTAGATTATTACACGATGATCTCTCTGGTCACTCCTCAAATTAAAGGGCTGATATTCGATTGCGACGGCACGCTGGCTGACACGCTCCCCATGCACTACGCAGCATGGGAATGCACTCTCGCAGAGCTTGACCTACCGTTTCCCGAGGATTTCTTTGATGAGTTCAACGGAGTAACAACGGTTCATATCCTCGAGCTTCTCGGCGAACGAAACCAGGTAGATATAGATATTCCACGAGCCGCTGAGTTGAAAGAGGCACTCGTCGCCGAGCGTATTAGTACATGTGATCCGATCGAGCCAGTCGTCCGAGTCGCCAAACATTTTCACGGCCGCTTGCCCATGTCCGTAGCCTCCGGGGGGATTCGGCTCAACGTTGATGGCGTCATTGACGTAATCGGCATGAATGGCGCATTCGATGCTGTCTACACCGCGAGCGATGACCTACCCGGCAAACCAAATCCGGATATCTTTCTCGCTGCCGCAAAACGAATGGGGGTAGCGCCAGAAACCTGCCTCGTGTTCGAAGACGGCGCAATGGGGTTCGAAGCGGCTCGCCGTGCAAATATGCCTTTCGTCGATGTTCGCGAATATCTATAGAATCGCCACTCAAGCATGTCGCTATTGAGGTTTCTCCGCCTCAATGATCAGAGTATAGGGATAGTCGAAATCGTTTTCATATTCCTTTTCGAGGCAAGGTGAGAACAACTCGGGATAGTGTGTCTCTTTCGTCGGAAGGCAAACACGTAAATTGGTAAAGCCCGCATCAGTCATTAGTTCCTCAAGATAAGAGTAGGTCAAGATCGTTAGATGCTCTCGACGGAGAAAAAGAAAGTTCTCAAGCTTTCCGCCAATACTTTTTCTCTTATCGGGGAAATCGGTAAACCAACTTGGATCATTCTCTACATACTTCCGTATTGCCGAGTCGCCATTTGGACCACCAACTCGATATACGCCCCCCGGTTGTAGACAACGAAACGCCTCACGAAAATGAAACGCCATATCAGGTAAATGCTCGATCATATGATGGGAGTAGATCGCCTGAATCGTGTTGTCATGGAAGGGAAGCTTGTTGCGCAGATCTGCCCAGGCATCGGCCTTCCCAGTAAAAATATTGGCATCTACATTTATCCAACCATCAAGGTATTTCTTCTTCCCTGGTCCGAGGTGGACCTTTTGTCCAGATTCTCGAGGTGCTCGAAAAGCGCGGTAGAGAAAGCCATTGAGCGACATACATGGCCCCAACAGAAGGTAGAAAACTTGCTTCGCTTCGTGACTTAACATTGCTGACTAATACCGAGGATACGTGTTGAGAACCACTACTACTTTTCACTTTCCTTAGCATATCTCCTACATTGCCGCGAACGAGAATACCAGCCCCCCTGACGCTATAGAGTTCAGTGCCAAAGGCGCAAAGCTAGCGTTTTAATGGCTTTTTTTTCGGCAAATTGTAAAACAAATGGAATGTGGTAGATATTCTACTAGTCATCAAGAGTTGTTTCTTTTTCTCCCGCACCTTAGGTAGAAGTGACCAAGCTGTTTTTCCCTCGGCTCTAGAGAGTCGCGCGGGAGACAGCGATTGCTGCAACTAGGTTACGAGTTCTGGTTTTCTGTGTTTCTTTTGTGCTCGCCTGCGCTTTTCCGTCAATCCATTAGCTACCTGCTTCGGAAGTTTCGAGAGCCGCGAATTAGCTCCCGGACAAAAGCTTCAAAGAGCGCGTTAGGTGCCGTATGACGACACTTAGCGCGTTCTTTGACTAATTTCCCCCACCCCAACCGGCGCATCCGCGCCCGAGGCACGACCATGACTGGAATAAGTTTTGTGCATTGGCCAGGAGGCAAGCAAGAGAAGAAACATCGGAGGTTTCCCGAATCGGTGGCCGACACCCTCGGTCGAAAACCCGAGGATGGCCCCATCATGATCATCGTGCCGCATGACGATGATCTCAATCTTGGATTCGCCCTTTGGGTCCAAGCAGCTCTGAACGAAGGCTTTCGAGTTATCGTCTTGGTGACAACCGACGGTAGCGCCGGTTGGTGCACTGCGGCGCACCAAGACGATATCGCCTTGGTCCGACGCAAAGAGACCGAAGCGAGTGCGAGCATCCTCGGACTTTCGTTTGCAGAGGATTTCGTGTTCCTCGACTTTCCGGATTGCGATCTTGGACGGTTTGGTGGAATGCGTCCTGCAAAGAAGGGTGAGCCCGAAATGGATGGCTACACTGGTATGCAATACCACTACGTCCGCCATTTTCTCAGATTTCGCCCAAGCGTCGTGATGTTTCCAACGGCTCAGGATTTACATCCCGACCATCAAGACGTCGCCCGCCAAGCGCTTATCAGCGTCTTCCACGCGGAAGGCCTGTGGCTCAGGAAGGGCGAAGAACCCCTACCGACGCCGCGGATTTTCGAAGGAGCGGTATACTGCCCATTTGACGGCCGACCGACTCACGGCATCTCGGTTCCAGATGGGAGCGAACTGTTTCGAAAGAAGCTCGAAAGCATCGGCTGCTTCGAGAGTCAGGAACAAATCGCCTCACTAATCGCTCGGACCCGCGACGCCGGTGGAATCGAGTTCCTCCAAGAAATCGCCTTCGAAGGATACGACCCCCGAGCGTATCGCTGGATGTTTTCCTAGTCCACTTCCCCCTCGCACGACGCTACAAAAGCGAATACGTCGAAATCCGGGGCTTGGTTGGACCAAGTAGCAAATTGCTGTAACCCGGAATTTTTAAGAAATGGTAGTTTGCTTACGTTCAGGAATAGAGACGAGATGCACAATTAGTATGTTCACAAGAACCATACCGCCGATTACGCAGTAGCGCCGACAACACTGACTCTCTCTTTCGCGAACCGGAGCTTTTCCTCAACACTGCTAAGCGTGTCTATGTGGGACTTCACCAGCGAGAGCCTATGTTTCAGGCCCGTTCTATTGGCGAGCTGCACGGCGAGTCCTGGGCGCACGTTCACTTCAAGAACAAGTGGCCCATGAACCTTATCGAGAACAATATCTATCCCCAAATAACCTAGTTCGAAGAGCTCTGAGCTTTTACCGGCAATTTCGAGAATTTTATCCCAATGAGGAATCGTCAATCCGACAATCGCCGCTCCAGTGTCCGGATGCTTATCGACCGGGCTTGAGCCTAAAACACCACCCCTCGTGATACCAGTAGCCAGATCAATACCGACCCCAACTGCACCCTGATGTAAATTTGCACGACCGGAGGAACGTCGAGTCGGAAGTCTCATCATCGCGATAACCGGCACTCCCTGAAAGACGACTATGCGTATATCCGGAACTCCTTGATAGGTAACCTCCGCAAATACTGGCGCGAATTCTACTTTGTATTCGATTACAGCGCGATCCGGTTGCCCGCCAAGGCTGTACAAGCCGTAAACAATATTCGCTATATGCATCCGCAATTTCTCGAGCGGCACTACCTCTCCTCGACTATTCAACAAGTCGCCATTCTCCGAACGAGAGAGCACGAGCACGCCCTCTCCGCCGGCGCCGTGCTCCGGCTTGACGACAAACTCGTCGAACGCGAGCAACTGTTCTCGAACTTTCGAGAAGCCACCAACGGATGAAACTATGGCATAGAGTTCTGGAACTGGAATTCCCGCAGCTTGAGCAAGGCGTTTAGAAATTACTTTACTATCAGCACGAGGGTAGAAGCGCCGAGGGTTGTACGGCATGATATAGTCGGCGTTTCTTGCGTTCATCCCAAGAACGCCGTTCTTCCTAAGCGATTTCATTAAACGAAAAATCGGCATTACTCGCCTTTTCCAAAAGCACGAAAGCGATAGAGCTCAAGCAAGCGATATCCGGTATACCTGCCGCAGATCATCGTGCAAGCGACAATGATCAGTGTGAGCTCGGGAAACGTAAACATCCAATACTGCATCAACGATTGCATCATAACGAAAAAGGAAAGCACGGCAGCGAGCAAAGTATTGCTAAACAACACCAGCGTCTTACCAATACCCGCTTCTTCCCAACTAATTGACATGCGCTCAATTACCATAGTGAGAATAACCATTGGGAAGAGAGTCACAGAAAGGCCCTCCGAAAGCCCCATTTCGTGAGCAATTCGACTAATAAGGAGCACCAGCAGAATCACAACCGAGAGGGTTGTCGAAAGTCGAGGCACGAGCAAGAGTTGCATCTTGCGGAGAAAAACACGAACAACCAATCCAAATGCAACAACTGTTGACAAAAGCGCCATTCCCCAAAGCACACCAGTATCGCGAAATGACAACGCAATGAGCACGGGCATGAAGGTTCCAAAAGTGGGCAATCCGATAATTGAGCGCAGAAGAGTGATGACGAGCGCCCCAATTGGGATCAACAACATAACCCGGTAGGTCGCCTGAACTGAGATCGGCAAACTGCGGAGTGAAAGAATCCTCCAGGCAAGAGATCGAGATTTTTCTAGAGCAACAGGTGTTCGAAACAGCTCCTGTTCGACAGGGACCATAGAGTAAATTATATCATCTACTTCGGAAGTCGATTCCTTGCTCTTCTTCGCACCTAAGTAACTCCAAAAGACCACTTGCTCAGCAGTGAGGGTTTCTTTGTCGTCGACGAATAAATCGACAATCTTCTTCGACTCAACAGTTCTTACCCAGAATCGCTTGGCCGCTCCGCGTTTCGCCGACCGGCTGTAAAAGCCTGTCGCCACATAGGCTCGCAGCCCATTCATCTGGAGGAGAGCGGCCAAGGCTCGAGCTCGTTGAAATTCCGAGCTGCGGTAGCGCTGCAAGAATTCGGTATTGGCACAAGCGCCGGAGACAACACAACTTCGTAGAAGTTGGGCTGAATTCCCCTTTTGCTTTTTCCGTAGAATCGACTTTAGAAACGATTTAACCTGGGGTACCTCCTCTTCACTGAAGAGGATACGCCCGTTCGAGCTTTTCTTCTTTGAAACCGCTTTAGGTATCGAGACACCCTCCAAGCCGCTCTCGAGGACAGCGCTATAGGAAAGCGTTAGTGTTTTGTCTTTTTCCGCACGACCAGACCAAATCAAGGTCCTTCTTTGCGTAGTATCAACTAATGCCGCAGCCAAGCCCATCGAGCGAAACGATTCCTGTAATATCTTCCCGCCTAGAGCTTTGGTTGGAATGTTTAACTCTATCTTGACTCTCTTGGGAGGATCTTTGAGAACAACTCTCGCCTCAATTTCCCAACTATTCAGTGAGGTCTTCGGAAACACAGAAGGCTTGAGAAGAGAAACTCGACTTGCCAGAATACCGAGACTGAGCGCGATTAAAATTCCAGCAACACAACCAACACGTACATTCATCTATCGTTTTGACTCAGTGGAGCAATTAGGGTTTCGGGTATAAGTCTCGGAGGAGTTCACGAGCATGGCTCCAGCTAGAAAGTTTCTTCCGATTAAGACTGGCGAAGAGAAGTGGGAGCGGTCTACCAGATTGCACTCTACCGTCTCGAAGTGCTCTCCAACACAGAGTCCAAATCGGACTACTGGTCTTCGCTGGGAGCCTCCGGCTTTCTTTTTGACTTTGGCGGTTCGAATTACCTTGCGTTTCAGAGTTCTACGGTCGCCGTAGCGATTCGCGAGTTCGAACTCCACCCACTTCACTTTGTTCTTAGTATACTTTCTAATATTCTCTGCATGAACGGAACAGTTATCAGCACCGGTATCCAGTTTCGCGTGCAGCAAAATATCTGGCGGCGCAATGGTCACTTTCTCAAGCCAACCGATCACCGGTGGTTGCGCTGGCTGTGCCATCACAACAGCACCGCTACACCCGAGGAACACTGTGGCGAGAAAAGCTGTCAGTAAGACGAAAGACTGCCTACACATGTATCACTATTCCAACAAATCTAACTCAAATGGATCAACTACTCAGAACTACTACCTGACTGTACGTCGCACTTCGGCTGGATCGTCTTAGTCCGCGCAGGGTCGATAGTAAAATGACCCGCCAATGCATCTCGACCAATCCGCACTTCGTATTCAAATTCGCTGCGATCGCTCAGTGCAAATGGCATCTCTAGATACTTGTTCTGCAAACAGAACGCCACTCGAACCACATAGCGTTTCTGGATTGTGCCTCGAGTGGTGCGATAGCGCTTTTCCTCGACGACTGCTCGTTCCAGCGTATGCGTAATTCCCTTTCTACCTGTCGACTGGAACCGCAGCCAAGACACACCGTCCTTCTTGAATGGCTCAATATTCTCGGCGTGAAGGACATTACCTTCCGACCCTGGAGTAAGTTTTGCCGTGAGCAACACATCTTCCGGATACAATACGATATTCTCTACCCACCCCAGCATCACTCTTTCTTGCTTTGTCGATTTCTTAGCTCGAGGCTTTTCTTCCTGAGGCTTCACTACCTCGGCTTCCTCCGAATCAGATCCCTCTGATTCAGATTCCTCGGCGTCCGCATCCGCCTCAGCATCCTCTATGTCAGAGTCTTCGGCGTCAGAGTCTTCAATATCCAATTCATCTGTTTCAATTTCTTCAGTTTCGGCCTCGTCAGTTTCAGCTTCTTCGGCGGCCGTCTCCTCCGTATCAAGTTCTACTGCAACGGTCTCTCCAGGATCGACTTCTGCAACTATAGGTTTAGATTTCTTTGCGCTAGATGTACCGACACTTGCTTTTTGGCCTTTGGGCTTCTTGGCAAGGGGCAATGCAGTGGGAGACTTTTCGGAACTATGTTCAATAGCTTCATCTTGTGCACAGACATCGTCCTGTATCAGCGAGACCGCGCAAACAAGACCAACAGTCAGGAGCGCTATTCTCCAGACGCTCCGGTTAATAAACCACAAATCGAGAAACGTATTCATTCTCCAAATTTCCTAACTAAATAGGGTCTACCGCTAGGGCATTCCGCTAAGGACCATTCCACAGAGAGGCAACTATAAACCTCCACTCCAACATCCGCAAATCCTCTCATACAAGGGGTAAATCCTGCCTCGGAGAACATCATTGGGCTACTCTTTAATTAGGGATCAGCCGAAAGAGACCCTTCCCCTCTACGCCGACATACACAAAGCCATCAGGGCCTTGCTTTACATTGCGAACTCTCCCAATGCCTTGGGCTACTATTTCTTGACTCTTTACCTCATCACCTTCTACATCGGCCCGAACCAAGTAGCCAAACTTTAGTGAACCAATCAACAGGTCCCCGTCCCAACCGGGATATTTGTTCCCAAAGACAAAAGTCATTCCACAAGGCGCAATCGAAGGGACCCAATAAGATATCGGTTGCTCCATGCCGGCTCGTTGCGTCCCTTCGGCAAACTTGGTGCCTGAGTAGTTTATTCCGTAACTAATTACCGGCCAGCCGTAGTTCTTTCCCGCCTCGATAATATTAATCTCATCACCACCTTGAGGGCCATGCTCATGCTGCCAAATCACGCCAGTCTTCGGATGGACGACAAGGCCCTGTGGATTCCTATGACCGTAGGAGAAGATAGCCGGCTTGCCCCCTGTCTGAAACGGGTTACCTTTCGGAATTGCCCCGTCATCGTGCAGGCGATAGATCTTACCACCATCCAAATCGAGTCTTTGCGGGTTGAGGTCTCGTTGCCCGCGGTCACCAATAGAAAAATAGAGATACCCTTGCAGATCAAATGCAAGCCGACTCCCGAAATGCTGACCGGCCATGGTGTTCGGTTCAGCTTTGTAGAGCACCTTTTTCTCAGTCAAGCGCATGTTCGAGAGCTTGGCACGCAACACCGCTGTGTTCCCCCCTGCGCCGGAACCGCTTGAGCTCGAATAACTAAGATACAACAACTTGTTCTCGGCAAACTGTGGATGCAGAAGAATGTCGAGCAGCCCTCCCTGTCCATGAACGAAGACATCGGGCACGCCTTCGATAGTTTGCTCCAAGAGCATCCCGTTTCGAATAATGCGAATGCTTCCAGACTTTTCAGTAACGAGAATTTCACCGCTCGGAAGAAAAACCATACCCCATGGGTTTACTAAACCGCTGACAACCGGTTCGACTCGCACTAGTTGTCTATCCGGTCTAAGATCTGCAAGTTGCGCGGAATCGGGCATCCGTGTCTCGGCAGAAAGGCCAGGCAATAAGCCGATAGCCAACAGCCCCCCGAAGAGCACTACAAGTAAAAACAATATCAGTCGGCGTTTCATAGATCGAAATATAGTCCAGTCTGCGAATATAGTCTAAGAGGTTTGGAATGGACGCATACCTTGGCTACAAGAGGCCTGACGTGGATCATGCCGCTTGCTTGTTCCCTATGGTACACTGAAAAGAGTTTCAATTTATGTACTAATTCTCAGAGGAGACAAAAGCCATTTCGATATCAACGAGAGGGAATCTAAGATGAAGAGCGCTTTGTACAAGGTGGTACAAGATCCCCATTCTGGCTGGAATGTGAAGGAGGTAAAGCGAGAGGGCATACTCAAACATTTCGAGACAGAGGAAGAGGCTGAAGCGTTCTTGAAAGAAATCGCTATCACCACGCCAAAGTCTGCACCTGTGGTAGTCAATATCGCAGACGGGGAAAATATCGCCCCAGTTGAGGAAGTAGAGAGCGTGATTGTCGAGGAAGACTAATCGCACTACTGAGTTGTCTCTATTTGAGTCATACCAAGGAGGGAAAAATGCCAGGGAAAGCTTATGCTACTACTAATCACGCAGTCATTCGCAACTGGGTAGAATCTCGTGATGGTATTCCCACTGTTGTTTCCACGACAAAAAGCCCATCCTCAGGAGGAATTATTCGTATCGCCTTTCCCGAGCACGGGGAGAATGATGCTCTTGAAAAAATTGGTTGGGAACGCTTTTTCACAATTTTCGAGGGAAAGAATCTCGCATTCCTCTACCAAAAGACCACGGAAGATGGCGAAGAGAGCCGATTCTGCAAAATCGTTTATCGCAGCACTGTTGAAGAGTTGCTCGAGGAGAGCAGACAAAACGTAGATTATCGGACTCACTCAACAGAAGCACATGAGAAAATTAAGCGCTGGGCTGAAGTACGGGGTGGACGCCCCTCGGTAGTTTCCGAGACAAAGGACGGATCTGGAGGGGGTCTGTTGCGAATTGAATTTCCGACGCATTCAGACACGGAGGCGCTTGAGCCGATCAATTGGGATACTTTTTTTGATGTGTTCGACGAGAAAGATCTCGTTTTCGTCTATCAAGAGCAAACTAAAGACGGTGGAGAAAGCCGCTTTTGCAGGTTCGTCGCAGCGGAATAAGTACGGGCACCAAGCACAGCACACTACTTACTTTGGTGGATTGGCGACATGCAGTGTGAGCTGTTCGAACGGAATAGTCCAGCCGTGCTCATTGCAGCAGTCGACAGACAGTCGCTGTATCAGGCGAGATAGCCGCTTATAGTCGCTCGCATGTTCGCCTTTAAAATCTGCCAGGACAGCTAGATTGAGAGAAGATGCACCAGCTTCGGCGAATTCAACGCGGATAGTTGCTGTATCCTTCGAGTACTCACGTGCGTCCATACCCATAGTAATTGCAGCTTCAAGTAGTTCTGGAATTTTTTCCGAAACCTCCCCTTGATGCTGGTAGTCGACACCAAAGACTGATTCGATGCGAAAGCCTCGAGAGAGCACTTTTGGGTTTGTGCTGAGGAAGGTAGAAGTCTGATACGTTTTCTGGGCTCCGCCTAACTCGATTAGTCGCACCGACTCCGGCGATTGGTGGACTACTTTTCCAAAGTCACCGTTTTCCAATACCACCCAGTCATTGGCATGGGTGGGAAACCAAGGTTCATCGGAGGTGCATGGTCGAGAACGCAGCGACATGAGATCGTGAATCGGCAACCGCATCTTCCCCCCGGCCAATTCAGGGTTCTCGAACTCTGTATAGAAATTTACCTTTCGCACCCGCCAAGGAAGACCGTTGTAGATCACCCGTTCATGTTCTCGCACTGGGCCCATATTGAGCAGGAGCATCGCCTGGTTCCAGGAGCGGGGAATCGCCTGTTTAGATGCCCAAAGCAAACCAACGAGCAGCATGACTGCTAAAATCAGCAGCACCCAGTCGCCAAAGAAATACAAGACAGCGAGAAAAACGATCGCCGTGCCCAAAATCATCAAGACGAGATATAAGACTTTACTCAAGCGTGCGGCAAAGCTTTGCTGTTTACGATGAAGCGGACTTACTTTCTCAACGGTTCTATAGAAGCGGCCGAGTCCAACCCAAAACAAGATTGTGATAAGTATAGCAACAATGAGGTTGCGACCACGTCTTTGAAAAAAAACTTCAAACAGATGTTCTACAGACTCTGAAAACGTTTTCCGTTCACTCAAACGCTGTTCCAGCTTTTGCGAATTTATCGCTAGCTTCGTGTTAACCGACTTGCGTTGCGCAACCCATTCGTTCTTTGTCTCATCTATCTGTTGAAGAAGTGATTTATCTTTGACCTCTTGGCGAAGCTTCTCCAAATTTTCGAGCGCCTGATCGACCACTGAAATCTGCCGTTGAAACTCTCCAATTTCGGTCTGTAAGCGATCGATCTCACGCGGCGCACTCGTCACATCTTTGAGCTCAGAGAGAACAGGGGAGACGAGATCTTTTAATTCTTTACCCCAAGACACATCCGATGGTTCTACATCGCTTTCAAAAATTTCGAGATCGACACCCGAAGAGATCTCCTTGAAATTTGCCTCGAGCCCGCGTAGCTCCTCACTTAATTTGCGTATCTCCGCGGTAAGTTCCTCACGCTGCCCTTCAGCTTCAGGGCTTCGCAAGGCCCGTTGCTTGGCTTTAATTTCGACACGCAGCCGCTCAATCGATTCGTGGATATTCTGTAAGCTGGCAGTCCTTTCAACTACAATGAGCCCATTCGTTTCTACTTCCTCAGCCTGTTTCTCTGGCTGGGACTCAGAACTCTCCTGCGCGCTACAAGGAAGGAGCGGAGCAGAAGCTAGGGCAAAACAACACAACAAAGCGAGAAAACGTGAAACGGATGTAACAATTTGCTTTTTCATTGTTTACCAACACATGACTGTTGATAGCGAGGCTCGTGCCGCACTAGCTTTGAGATGTAGCTGCTCCATCACAACGTTTGTTGCAGAAATGCGAATCAATCGAATATCGGCCAGCGCCAGTCAGCAAGAGCGTCCCATAGACGGTGAGGAAACATGCGGCCAATTCTTTCTTCTGCCAGGGATCATCGCCGTGAATAACGAACAAGGCAATAACCATCGTAAAAGCCAGTGGCAAGACAGCAAGTCTAGTGCCAAGCCCGAGGACGAGGAGTATTGAACAGCCGAGTTCCGCGCCGATTGCCAAGACAAGACTCAGCTGGCTTCCAACCCCTATCGGATCTGGAAACTTTCCTGAAAGCTCACTGAAGGCTGAAAGCTTTTGCCAGCCATGAACTATCATATAACACCCAAAGCCAACGCGAAGGAGCAAGAGCCCCAACGACAATAGTGTTTCTCTTCTTTCCGCAGTCAGACAAATCATTTTGATAAGATAGAGAAATCTGTGCCTAAACACAATTACCGATGAATTCCCACCTAAATCTACCGCTTCAAGGAGGGAAGATTTGCACTCGCAATTGCCACTGTGTAGGCTTTGCCTAGACTATCGAGTAGGACGCCTGTTCTGAATGCCTCTTCCAACTCTAGAACAACGCAGCTACTACTGCGAACGGCCGATTGGCCGGCACCCGGTGATGTACCAACGCTGGTGCAACCTATTGTTTCTCCATTGGGCAATCGAGCCAGAGGTAATTCAGGCCACCTTGCCCGATGGCTTATATGTAGATTCATTCGAGGATCGTGCCTACCTCGCGATAGTGCCGTTTTTCATGAAAGGCATTCGACCCCGCGCTCTACCGGCAGTTCCTGGTATCTCAAATTTCTTGGAAGTAAACCTTCGCACCTATGTCTATGATGCCAAAGGACGACCTGGCGTTTGGTTCTATTCCCTGGATGCGAATCAGTGGCTTGCGGTACACCTTGCTCGATCGCTGTTTCACTTACCATACTATCATGCCCGAATGTCTGCGAAAAACGATGCAGGGACTATAGACTACCTAAGTTCGAGAAGGACGCGCGCTGGGTCGGAGGAATCGCGATTCTGCTACAAACCACTGGAAGCGCTTCCCTCTGTTCGAGAAGACAGCTTAGAGTTTTTCTTGATTGAGCGGTATCTTCTGTTCTCGATAGATACCACTCATCGACAGCTCTACTCTGGACAAGTGCACCACAGCCCCTACCCTCTTTTCTCCGTCGAAGTGAGCAAATCCGATACTACCCTGGCTACACTCTCCGGGTTTGCTCTCGAATCACCTGAACCAGAGCATATGCTATTCTCTCCCGGAGTAGATGTTGAGGTGTTCTCTCTAGAGCGACAGAACACCTAGTTTATGGATTACCGATGGGCCTATGATGTACTCTCACTTAGGTGTATAAAAAAAAGAGCCTTGCTCAAACTAGAGCAATAGGTTTCAGCTATATGGCGAGCGTCATACTGGAGTACGGCTTGCATTTTATCTAATGCAACCTTAAGTAGAGTAACTGCGCCGACGCCGAGCTTTGGAGGTTTCGAGCAGCAACTAGAAACACTTATCGATCGAGCCCATTCTCACTCACGGCATGGGTATTGGGCATGAAACAATAATAGAGAAAAGATCAGTGACTTTTAATCTTGAGAAACATCATATCCGCGTACCTACCGTTCATAGAAATCTTTCTCCAGCTCGCCTCTATGAGGCGGCACTTCGAAATGAAGGTGGATCTGCGATCACGGCTGAAGGTGGGCTTGCGGTTCGTTCCGGAGAAAAGACGGGGCGCAGCCCGGCGGACAAACGGGTCGCGGATCACCCCGATAGCACTGATGACATTTGGTGGGGCGATATCAATATTAAGTTGAGTCAACGGGTCTTCAAAATAAACCTGGAGCGCGCCATTGACTATATCAACACCCGCGATGACGTGTATGTCTTCGACGGTTTTGCGGGCTGGGATACTGACAATCGAATTAAGGTTCGCGTGATCTGCTCAAGGGCCTATCACGCACTCTTTATGCACAATATGTTGATTCGGCCCACAAGCGAGGAATTGGAGAACTTCGGCGAACCTGATTATGTAATATTTAATGCTGGCCGATTTCCCGCCAATCGCTTCACGGAAGAAATGACCTCCGGAACAAGTGTCGATATCAGTTTCGAATCCGGCAAGATTGTAATTCTGGGCACCGAATATGCCGGTGAAATGAAGAAAGGCATATTTACGGTAATGAATTACATCATGCCCAAGAAAGAGGTGCTTTCAATGCACTGCTCTGCCAACGAGGGCGAGGACGGTGATGTCAGTTTGTTTTTCGGACTCTCTGGAACCGGAAAGACTACTCTTTCAGCTGATGCGAGACGAAAACTGATCGGCGATGATGAGCACTGCTGGACAGATAAGGGAGTATTCAACATAGAAGGCGGCTGTTACGCCAAATGCATTGGATTGCGAAAAGATACTGAACCAGAAATCTTTAACGCGGTTCGCTTCGGCTCATTGCTGGAGAATGTCGTATTCAATCCCGAAACTCGAGTAGTTGACTACGACGACGCATCACTGACGCAAAACACTCGGGTTTCCTACCCAATCGAGTATATTCCCAACGCCAAGATTCCGTGCGTCGGTGGACATCCGCGAAACATCGTGCTGCTCACCTGCGACGCTTTTGGCGTATTGCCCCCAGTGAGCAAACTCACCCCTGAGCAGGCGATGTATCACTTTATCAGCGGCTATACGGCGAAAGTCGCTGGGACGGAACAAGGTGTCACAGAACCCCAGGCTACGTTTTCTGCCTGCTTTGGTGCGGCGTTCATGGTGTGGCATCCGAGCAAATACGCTGAGCTGCTCGCCGCGAAAATGCGTCAGTACAACACACAGGCCTGGTTGATCAGTACCGGTTGGACCGGTGGACCCTATGGAGTCGGTTCGCGCTTTAAGCTTGCCTACACTCGGGCAATTATCGACGCGATTCACAACGGCAGCCTGGCTCCTGTTGAAACGGTAGAAGACCCTATCTTTCGCGTGTCAGTGCCAACCAGTTGTCCCGGCGTACCGGAAGAGTTGCTCATTCCACGCAATACCTGGAGCGATAAAGATGCGTATGACAAAACGGCAAAGAAACTAGCGAATCTCTTTCATCAAAACTTCGAACAGTACAAGTCTGGCACATCCGAAAAGATTGTTACTGCCGGGCCGCATCGCTAAGGAGAAGCACTGACTTGAAGGAATGGATTGGCAGGGCCTAGTTTTCTCGCAATAGCTGGACTAGCACATCGTGTAACCTGGAAAGAAACCGTGAACGGTCGGCTTTGGTAAAAGGTGGGGGACCGCCGTGCTGCTCACCACCGGCCCGCAGGTCTTCTAGAATCGCCCGAGTCGCAATCGCAGTTCCAATCGAGTCCTCAGTAAACAACTTGCCATTTGGCGCAATCACTGTCGCTCCGGCTTTTAGACAGCCTTCGGCCAG
>CBDUGV010000029.1:0-24126 GCA_965366815.1 uncultured Bdellovibrionales bacterium
ATCCACAGACGGCCTTTGCACAGCAGGGTATTACACTTGATGCCCTCGCTGAGTACCAGGCGGATAAAATTCCGATCGTCTTTCTCCATGGAATAAGTGATTCTCCACGCTGCTTTTCTCGAATTCTCAATGCTATTGACAGAGAGAGATACCAGCCCTGGTTCCTATATTATCCGAGCGGAATATCGCTTTCGTTTGTTGCGAAACAGTTAGAGAATCTACTCTTGGAGGCGCAACAAAAGTTTGGCTTTTCACAGCTTGCGATTGTTGCGCATAGCATGGGTGGATTGATAGCTCGAGCTTGCTTGAACGAGTTGAAATCGAATTGTGGATTCGAGGTGCCGTTGTTTGTGACGATTTCAACGCCCTGGTCGGGACATGATGCGGCGAGGGTAGGAGTAAAGCTGTTCTATCCAAAGATGCGACCAAGCTGGACGGAGATCGCCAGCGGCGGCCCCTTTGTCGAACAGCTATTTTCTAAACCACTATCGCCAACTACTCGCTATGTCTTGTTCTTTAGTCATAGACGGAAGAGAAGGATCCCTTTTGTCGTAAGCGGCCTGCCTGTTGCAGGCAACCATGATGGTTTTGTTAGCTTGAAGAGCCAACTCGAGCCACGGGCCCAGCGCGAAGCTTCACAGCTTATAGGCTACGAGGAAGACCACCGCAGTATTCTCGCGTCAACAGAGCTCTTAAACGACCTTTCACTGCTCTTCGAGAAAGATTAGTCCATATTTTTAGTGTCTTACAGTTGTTTGGAAGCATCTGGCACGATCCTTGCGATTAGTGGACGTAGCGGTTTGATACAGCGCGGTTGCTGAAGTGGTAGTGAAAAATGCGGTGGTGGAAGATGAGCAATAAACGCGCGAAGGGCATGGTAGATGTCGCTCTATTCAGTGTTTCACTGTGTAGTGCGACATTTCTTTTTTTTGCGGTTCAGCAATTCTTTGGACCTCAAAACTCTCAAGCAGCAGATAAGAAAATCACAGACAAATTGGGTAAACTCGAAACAACTGATGTCAGCGTCATGCTGGTAGACGTTGGTAAAGCGGTGAGTATTGCCTTAAGCCCGAAAGCGGGTTTCAAGAAGGATGGTGCTTTGGCACCTACTGTATTTACAACAGAAGATCCTGCTCGGGTCGTAGTGGACATTCCAATGAAGGGGACTCCGCAACGAACTCAGAAGATGAAGTTGAATCATTCCTTGTTTTCAGGAATGCGTTTGGGCACGCACCCGAACAAAACTCGTCTCGTGATTGATATGAAGAAGGATTTTGCTCCAGCGTACAAAATTACCCCAATCAAAAAGCTCGGCGCGGTACTGATTAACTTTCGATTGCCAGGCAATCAAGAGATAGAACAACCAAAGCGCATTGAACCTATCGAAGACAAAGAAGAAAAGTCAGTACAAAAAGACGAAGAGGTCGAATCAAGCAAACGCTTGGCCTACCAACCGAAGCTCAACTCAGCTCCCTTACTGCCAATAGCTCGAACCACAGCGCCTAAGTCAACGAAGGTTGCTCGCTATTCCGGCGCTCGATTTCAGCCAGGTGTGGTAATTCGAAACGGAATCATTACTCATCGCGGTGCACCAGCTCCGAAAGGTGAGAAGGCAAGCAAACCTGGAATTTCGCAGGTGAAGTACATGCGCTTCGTTCGATCAAAGTTAAGCGGACTCGATTCTCTCTCGATTCGAGTTGAAAAAGTCTACGGAATCTCTCTCAAGCCAGTTGGCGAAGCGGCGTATCAGCTGACCCTCAAAAAGACAGAATTAGGCGACCACATCAAAGCTCTAAAGCCTGGAATTGGCTTTCACAAGGTAGTGCCTCACCAGGATGGTGAGAACTTGGTTGTGGATATCGAAGTGAAATTAGGCGTGCAATTGGCGGCAGATATGAATGATGGTCTATTACTGCTTCGAGCGACCTCAAATAGCTAGAGATTCTCTCTAGTTACCTTGAATTTCAACTAGATAGGGCGAAATGAACTTGGCTCTACGCGTGCTGAGCCTGCTCCTCACTGTCGAGCGCCCTTATGTTGTGGAAGAAAATCAACTTGAATGGAAGGTAAATAAAAGCTTTTCGTTAGCTGGTTATCTTGACATTGCAAGTCGGCCTGTTCAGCGAATTACAACGAGCCGGTCTTGTTCGCGGATCGCCTCGTTGTTTGTGTTTTCGAGATTGGTGCCAGGGACCCAGCATTGTCCCTGGTTGCCGATTTCGAATATTGCGAACTGGGGAGTAGGGTGGAATTATTCAGGTTGTATTGCTTTATACAGACACCCCCGCTTCCTAATGCGATTTTTAGATAGCTTGATTCAGAGGAGATCGGGCCGAGGAAGCGCGCACACATTGGAGATATGTGAACGCGACCTCGAACACCGAGTCGTCGTCAATCGCGAGGTGGGCGATCGTTCACACATCGAACCTTCATCGCTACGTAGCGGTAGCGACACTGCTGCTGGCGCTGGTCTGGCCCATGTTCTTGTCGAACGGCTCTGCTGCCAATGGCAGACAGATATTTTCGTTCACGAACGCGACGCCGTCGCCAGAAACCCAGCTCAACTTTAATGCTGGATCTTCGGCTTCGGCTTTGGCGGGGCAGGTCAGGAACGGCGTGTGCGTATGCATCGCGAGCCACATTTGCGGTTGACCGCAAGCTTGCAATTTGTACGCCACGTCGACCATGTTCAGATTGCCAAAAGCCAACCGGCTGAAGTACTTCCCACGTCGCAACCAGTCTTGTTGCGGCGCGAACAGCGGAACTCCTTGTGAGATCCAGAAGTTCTTGAAGTGGTTGTCGACCCAGCGGGTCCAGCCAAACGGCGTGGGGAACAGGCCACACAAACGTTGCAGGTAGTTTTCCTGCTCGTCGCAGTGTGACTTGTCCGCATTCCCGCAGAGTGCCGGATGACCCTCGACAGCGTCGATGTAGTAGTTCAGAGCCACTGCGCTGGAGGCGAGCGTGTTGTAGTGCGTTTCGTGCGTACTCAACATGCCACGCGCCCAGAGGTGGTCCAACATCGGCAGGTTCCAGGTGCGGAAATTGTCTGCGGACTCTTCCAGCAGATCATACGCACCGGTACCAGCCTCACCTTCGCCGTCCCACTGAAACTGCGTCCAGAGGTAGCCAGCGGCCAACTCGAACCCGCCACACAGTCCGTAGAACGTCGGATTGACACGCAATCCGAGATCGTAGGCCAGGTCGTAGGTCGCTTTCAGCTTGCTGGCAATCCACGTGCGGTTGTCAGCCGCAGTGTAGGACCAGCGATTTGACGGCAGAAACGGACGAATCATTTTCGACCCGGTGTGAACCGAGTCGTGCACCCACTGTGGACAGTGGAAGCTGATGCCGTCGATCATCAAGTGGGTGTACCCGGCCCACTCATACTTCTCTGCCATGTCGGCCCGGAGTGGGTACTTCTCCAGGAGCCGTCGTACTTCGTCAGCCGTGTACTTCAGGTTCCAATCAGCATCCCAGAACATGTTTGCGCTGGGCTGGACACTGACACACCCTTTGTCGACGGCGTACTGCAGCACGTCTTCGATATCGCCGCCGCTGTGTTGACCGAGCTCCAACGATGGATGCCACAAGTGCTCCATCTTATCGGTCAGTTTAATCGGTGGTGGGAGTTTGTCTGGGTCAGATTTGACCCACCTGTCGTGCCATGCAATTGCTCGTTGCATGGTGAGTTCTTGCACCGTAGCGGCGCCGTTTCCCATTTGCAGCATGATGTTCTCCATGTACTTGGTGTGGTGCCGGATCGCCTAGGGACAGGCGTCGCGACAGAAAAGAAAGTTTTGACCAGCCACAATCCTGCCAATGATACGAGAACTGGCATTCATGAAACTGGGTCACGCTGAGGGTCGCCGAACGACGACACTCTGATTTGGCCGGAGCCTTTCGATAGTGGCATCACTAACCAAAGGTGCCGGCCAATCAGATTGATGGTGCATCATTCGGTGTCAAAGAAAACGGACTGAGAAGTAGCAATACTAACTCGGTAAAACCATTATTGCGCTATCCTCGTTGCCCAGCTCAGCTAGTCGAATTCTCGTTTCAATAATTCTTAAGTTGAACAGAGCAAGAGGTCAGGACTTCTACCCAGTAAAGCTTGGTTTTCGATGGAAATAAGCCAAAAATATTAAACGCAAGTTGTAGCAATGTCAGGAATTCAGTCAACTTTAATCAAGTATTAATCGCTGAGGAGTTCGCTAATGATCGAAATTACTTCGAAAATGTAAGATTATTGGGATAGAGGGAGGGTAGATTTCCCCTCCCCCTAAAACAGGGGTAATATACTCAACAAATCAGTTCCAATCATCCACTTGCTTTCGCAAGCCCCGCACCACTCCAAGCACTCGCCCGTAGTAGCGCTCCAGGTAGGAAGAAAGGATGATTACCAGCACTCCAGTCACTGCCAAGGTCAACCATGGACTCATTGAGTAGAGATCCAAGGCGTAGCGGAAGTTGTAAAGAATACCAGCACCGAGACCTATTCCACCTATGTAGAACAGCCCTTTTTCTTCCATAATGAAAGCGCCCACTAAGGTGATGATTCCCATCAACACACATAGAAAAGAGGCTGCGATACTTGCCCCGACAATAAGCTGAGCAAGAGACGACAGTATCGCAATTCCCGCACCGAGCTTGCGAAGGGTCGCTCCACTTTCAGTGGTGAATGATGCCATTAAGACATAGATGATACCGATTGGCAGAATATGAATCGGGATGAACATATTACTGTCACTCGAGGCAACAAGCGAATAGAGCACGCCATTTGGGTGATAGCAGACTCCATGGGCGAATAGAATCCATGCAAGTCCAACAAATGGTAAGCTAAGTACCTCAAATGCTTTCTTTGCCGGAACGCTTTCAGTGAGCCGCGGTAGAACGCTGAAAAAGATCATCGCAATTGCAGCGAACATTATTGAAGTCAGCAGCTGACTGATACCGTAGAGAAACAGGTTTCTGCCAAGCAGTAGTGCAAACGGCACGAACATCATGCTTCTCACTGCTCTTCCTTCCCAGTTCTTCAGCGAAGTGCGAGGAGCGAAGTAGAACCAATCTGCAACGAAAGTACCTCCCAAGGTCATTGCTGCGATAATGGCGATAAAGCCTGGATCGCGGGTCGGGATCAGCAATACGGCATTTGCCAAGAGAAACACTAAGGTCAATCGTTTAGATTCTGCCCGCGCCATTGCCGCAAATCCAGAGTAGGCAATGGGTACGAGGAAAACTGCTGCAACTGCCAAGGTCGCCAATGCCGCAAACATCGATGGCGCCTGGTAGAGAAACATTTGCGGCACATCTGCTGGCTGCTTTAGGAATAAGGAGTAGAGAAGGGCTCCGAGCTGGGTCAGGTGCGCCGGAATAATCGCCGCAGAGACTCCCATGAACGTTCTCGCGCCCTTGTCGTCTTTCAGACTCACCCCACAGAAAACTCCGGCCAATGAGAGGACGAGAGAAAAGCCCAAGAACGCGTAGTAGCGCACCAGGGAGTCCCATTCTAACCAGCCTTGCAAGACGAAACTAATTGCTGCGGCAAACAGCACGATTGCTCCGATATGCCGCAAAAGCTTGGTCAGCTTGTGCATCTTCTCGCTGCTCGCGTCTCCGGGGTCTTTCAACTCAGGTGGAAGCGTTGATTCATCCAACTCGAGCAAATCATCTGTTGTTGATGCTACGGTAGTCATGATTGTTACTCCTTCAATACCTATTACTCAGAATCTAAGACACTTGCTTTATCAGTGCTTCAAGCTCTGCTTCGAGTTGTTGATCTTCTTCCTCCTGTAGGAAGTCATCCTCAAAACCGTCGGGGACAGATTCGAAAGCCTCGCATTGAGCCAAACGACCTTCCCAGCGGTCAAAGATTTCATCTATTTCGGTAATCAAGCCGATGTCTTCTCGCTGACCGGCTTGAGCGGCTTCGGCTCTATATTGTCGAGCAGCAAAAGCGTTTTTCTTACGTTTGAGTTCCGAAATGCGAGAGTGAATTGTTTCGAGATCTCCACTGAGTTGTTTCTCGAGCTTTCTGTGTTCCTTGATATGCCCCTCAATTGCCTTGATCTCCCGCTCGGATCGTTTTTTACGCCGGATGCATTCGAGTGCTTTTTGCGGATCGCTAGTGTGGACACTGAGGGCACGGTCTTGCCAAAGTTTCTCAGCCTCCTTTAGTTCAGCGAGTCGCTCTCGCATTGCCGAGCCGTCTTTCTTTACGCGATTGAGCTGCATTTTTGCTTTTGCCGATGCGTGTTGCATCTCTCGAATGGCGCTACCGACTAGCGTTTCATGATTCTCAACTTGGCTAATGACCCAGTCAAAACTACTTGAGATGCTGGTAGTCCATCGTTTTAGTGCTTTCATTGTATTACTACCTCCATATAAAAATGAGCTGAGAAGCCCGTTTTTGTTTCTTCCTCTACTCTAAAGGGCCAGGGGGAAATTGCCGAGAAATCTGGCGTAACAATGTAACTAGATGACAAAGGCGGGGAGCATCACTTGGAGTAATTTGAGCTAATACCCTGTAAAAAGGGGCTAAATCTGAAATAAAACGCGACAGACGAACTGCTTGATGCCAATCCTCAAAAAGATTACAATGTAACTTAGTTAGGAATTTTTCTCGATACGGTGGTTGAATATGCGCCAAGGTGCCCTTTTTCAGAGATTCGAATTGTTCTCTGCTGCAGCCACGATTGCGGCCCATGCCAATGCTCCGCTAGACGGATTTCGTCAACGAGACGTGAGATTCATAATAGAATTATTCACGAACTGGGTTGAGACGATCTTCGATGGCAGCGTGATGGATCTCAAGAACACACAGGTGTCACGCTATCTCGACGATCTGGCTGCCGATGGCTATGCGCGGAAGATGAGTAGGAAGGGCCGTCCGTATTACAAGCTCTTGCGAATCGGCTTGATTGAATTGCTTTCTCGGCTCACACCTGGTCCACGATACGTGCAACCGGAGCAATTCTTTTTCCTCTACTACTTTGTGAACAATTATCGTCAGCGGCTTTTTCAAATGGTCGAGGATGAGGGGAAGCAGTTTCCATTGGCGCTCAAACTAGAAGTAGAAACCCTGCTAGACGTCGATGCCCTCATTCGCCATCAGCTTCAGTACGCGGAATTAGAGTTACGCAAACTCGAGGACCGAATCAATGATTCGCTCAAAGGGGGCAAGTTGGCGAGCAAGCTTTTTGCAGAAGGCGGCGAGCCTGCAGAGGTCGCACAGCAAGTTGAGCAGCGCTATCCCTATGAGCTCAATAGTCAGAAACCCTTGAGTGAACTCATTTCAGAAGTTCCTGAAGACATTGGTCGCTGGGAGTTAGAAGTTGGGGCTTTTCGGCGAGTCGAGGATCTCTGGAATCCAACTCGCAGTATGTTGCAGACGTATATACGGACATTAAAGGGGCTTACTCCATAGGGGGGACGCCGTGGTTCAGTGCAGTAAAGACTGTACCTCGTCCCTCCCCATGGTGTGCTAGCAATCCTTATCCATTGCTCGATCGCCAGCGAGTAATTCCTCGGGGGGAGGGGTTTCAACCACGAAATTCAGGCCCAGTTGCTCAGCGACCGGTTGAAGCTTTTTGCAGAGCTCCACGGCAGCAGTCGACGAGGGTTGAATAGCAACCATTGGAATGTTGAACTCCACGGCATACTGCAAAGCACGCAGGCCGAAGCTATGACTGATCCCCATCCGCCGAAATCTTGGGCCGACGTACAAACTGTTGATGATCAACATTTCTCGCGGCAGCTCAAGCATTCCGGCCAAGCCTACGATCTCCTTGCCAACTTGAGCGACGAGCAGCCGATTTGTCAGTTCGACAACAGAGCAGAACCCGTCATCTCTCTTCACTAAACCGAAGAAGAGCTCAGTCGCGAGTTCGGAGCCAAACATCCAAAGATGCTGTTGAAGAAACACCGCAACGTCGGATCCGAAGTACATTGTAATGTCGACCCGACTAAGGTCGAAGCTCGGTTGAGCACCCATAGTTGAGTCTCCAGGGGGAACGGATAAAAGGTGACGCGTAAAAACAAATGAGTACGTTCTGTCCTTTGTTCTTAAGTGTCACCTCTCGTCGACGATTCTCTCCTGCAACTCGAAAAAACCCAATCCACAGCGTCCGCCCAGAGCAAACTACGTCAAGATTCGGCGTATCTGCTCGGGAGGACCATTTCCCAACAACTCATGCAAAATAATGAGAAAGAGACCTATGAGCTTGATTTGCCATAAAAATACTAATTTTTCAAATTTCTCGCTGCTGAATACCGTCTCCTCGCTCACGTCTAAGAACAGCGAAACGAAATAGGAGCCATTTAGATGGGCAAGAAAGCGAAACAGATAATCAGCAGTTCTTTCTTCTATACATGCGCTATTGCCGGTGCGGCCATGCTGCCCAGTGGTTCAGCAGAGGCTGAGTCATACCGCTATCAGGTTCGCCCGAGTGCACAGAGAGCTTGGGACCATAGATATTATCAAGGTCCGCGGAGTGATGGAAGTCGACTAGAAGTTCGAAAAGCTTCGTTGATTCTCGCCAGAGACGCAAACGATTTCTATTCGAGAATGCGGAGAAAGAATAATTCTCGAACGATTCATCAAAGAACGCTGAAGGCAGCTGCGCAGTTTTCACAGGTTGCTTCAGAACTCGCTCGAGCTACAAACAATCGTCGGTTTGGCCAAGATCAATACGATCACCGTCTGCGTGCGCTCGAGAACCGCTATGAAAAGCTAGAGCATCTTTTTACCAGAGAGCGGCGAGTGAATGGGCGGTTACAGAGAGCATGGCGAAATGTCGGGAACTCGTATCGGCAATTATATAGAAATCCGTATCTGACACCGGTTCGCTATCACAATGGGTATTCTAACGGGTTCCAAAGTTCCCACCGCCCCTACCAGACTAATCAAGGCTATCGTCCTTATTATACGTCGAGTTTCGGTGCAGGGTATCGCCCCAACGATTACCGCAACTGCGATCGCCAGCGTATCAAGAACCGCTTGCGGTAGGCGACGCTGAAAAGACGCATTCTCCGGGGAATTTCACCGACTGACGAATGCATCAATGTTCCATGTCTCTAAGAAGTGCTGTCGTCCGTAGAGGTCGTAGTGCTGCTAGTGGATGCACCCTGTGCACAGCTCAGCGTTACGTCAGCTACCACATCGTCAACCGTAGTCGTTCCAGTTAAGTTGACAGTATCCAGCACAGAATCAGTAACTGTTCCAGTCCCTGTTAGGCTGATAGCGAGATCGCTCGGTTGAATATCAACTCGTCCAATCGCTGAGCCAGTGCTGTCGACGGTAACCGAGGCTACAAAAGAGACCTCGTTGTCGCTGTTGCTATCGCACAACTCAGAAATTTCACAAGGCGAGGCGGTTTCACTGCGAAACATAGTTACGGTAAAGCTATCATTCGAATTGGACTGGCTAAATACATCGACGTTACTTAGCGTTACGTCCATCGAAGGAATGCCGGTGGTGCTTCCATCAGATTCGGTTGCCCGGGTGGAGATGTTCAGTGTGCACTGATCTACATCGTTATCTCGCCCAGTTATGGTAAAGCGATCAGAGATTGAGGTGTTACCAGCCCGATCCCGAGCAGTGATTACAAAGGTAGCTGGAAGACCCGTTGCGAAAGCGTCTTGCAAAATAAACTCATCGACGAATAAAGAGGCTGGGAAATCCAAATAGTCGACGATCTTTTCAAAGCGCGTTGCATTCGGACGTCGAATCCAGATAGATGTGAAAATTCCATCGGCAAACACACCTTGCTCGACGAGGTCATCTACACAAAACCATGAAATGAAGAACCCCGCAGTGGCAGAAGTTGGGTGTGAGATTTGGCAACGCGGCGCAGTGCCATCACCACCTCCGCCATAGCGAAATCCGCCGAAATCCTGAGTCCGTTGCGCCTGTGCAGACGTGGTGAGGGAAGCTAGCAACAGTGCTATGCTGCTGAGGTACAGAAAGCCCACTTTTCTGTTCGTCATGTTTTTTTCCTACTAGATAGTAATTAAACAATAAATCTGTTTCTTAAGATTCGCCGCCAGGCAGCACATTGAATGCCGGAACACTCAAGCCGTCGTCTGCCGCACTTCCCATTATAACCTCTATACCGTCACTATAGCCATCATCATCTGAGTCGCGATCGGTAGGTGAAGTGCCGTTAAGTGCTTCTATGTCGTCAGAAAGCCCATCGCCATCTAAATCGGGAGGACCAGCGCCAAATCGCTCAATTCCATCCGCTAAGGGTGGATTGATTCTTGATGGGCGGCTTGAAGCGTTCAAGGGATCGGACTCGGCCACGAGTTCTAAGGCATCTGTGTACCCGTCTCCGTCGGTATCCGGATCATTGTGATCAGTTCCGATTGATCGTTCAAATGCAGTGCCAATGCCATCCAAATCAGCGTCAGAATCAACCGATACGGCTGCAAGGAGCCGAGATTGGTTAAGCGGGCTCGGCGATAAACTCGCGTTGAGTGGATCGCCGGTATTGATAACGAACTCCAGACCATCGGCGAATCCGTCCTCATCCGTATCGGATTTGGTCGGATTTAAGAGAAAAGTACTTTCCAGTAAATTAAACAAGCCATCGGCGTCGTCATCTGTGTCATCACTGCCCGCGTCATCATCAGAATCCCCGGAATCATCGCTTCCCGAGCCGTCGTCAGTGGTGTCGTCAGTCGTTCTCGCCGCCTGTCCGCCGAACACCACATCATCTGAAAGTGAGCACTTGTTGGCCCCGAGCAGCAGCAGCGCCAAACAGAGGAGAAGGAGTTGAAAGAAAGGACGATTTGAATTGCCGAGGAAACCCATGCTGGTAAAGTAGCGGTGTTCCCTAGGGGCAGCAAGCAAATTTTGAGCAATATAGCGCAGCTTGCTAGGGTGAAAGAAAAACACACACATATTCCTCATGAAACCCGCCGGAAATCAGTTACTTGCCGAATTTACGCATTGTCGCTCAACACTGTTGCTCGATACCTCCGAGCTTGTTTCTGTGCTCGAACGGGCAATATCGGCCGCTGGATTGCATATTGTCGAAACCAGCTGCAAACATTTCGAACCACATGGTGCGACAATCCTCGCGCTGATCAGCGAATCACACGTGGTACTGCATACCTATCCCGAGGCAGATCATCTCTCAGTCGATATTTTTACCTGTGCCGGAGATCTAGGACCGGCACACCAGGTGCTTCGCAATCTCCAGAAGGAACTCGCTCCTGGAAGTATCCGTACGGCTGAGGTGAAAAGAGGCGCGATGTTAGATGTGAGTCGACCAGGTTGGGTGCAGTTGACTTCAACAGATGGCATTGATGTGCGTTTGCAAATTGCCGAGTGCTTGCATTCGGCACAATCTGAGTTTCAGAAGATAGAAGTAGTTCGCAGCGAGCAATTTGGCACGATGTTGGTAATCGATGATCACCTGCAACTGGCCAGTGCCGATGCTGGGCTCTACAACACTTGCTTGATACAACCACTTTGTCAGCTCGGTGCATCGTTTGAGAATGTTCTGTTGCTTGGTGCGGGGGATGGCGCATTGGCAACGCAAGTGTTGCAGGAAGAGCCTACTGAAATACAAGTGGTGGATATCGATCCAGTCGTCGGACAGATATGCCGCGAGTTTTTCCCAGATCTCGTTCAGTCGGCATTTGATGATACACGATGCCAATTCCACTACATAGACGCACTTTCGTTCTTAGGGCAGAGGGCCTTTGAGCGACACTACGATACTGCGATTTACGATCTAACGATGCATCCAGAAGCATTTACCAAGAAAACGCGAAGGGAGTATTTGGGGGAACTATTCTCGGTTTTGGAACAGAGCATGAAACCAGGCGCACTATTGAGTCTTCAGTGTTGTAGCAGTCACGACGTCGAGACTCGCCGTATGATTGAGGAGTTGCTTTTAGTTTGTTTCGAACAGCACTCGTTTCACGAAGCATTTATTCCCTCACTGTGTCGACCCTGGTTGTTTGCTACCGCAGGTGTCGCTCGTTAGTAGGTGATGGCTCGACGGGCTTCTATTGCTAAGAGCTAGTAATTTGGGCAGTATATCTCTATGGAAAATCTTTTTAACAGCGTGCCGGAAGACTCTCGAGTTTGGGTATTTGGGGCTTCAACTGATTTTACTGAAGCTCAGATTGCCCGTGCACGAGAACTTCTCGACAGCTTCATGAGCGAATGGAACGCCCACGGTGCACAGGTTATCGGGGAGTATGCGATTTTAGAGTCTCGGTTCATTGTCGTTTCGGCCAGTAGCGCCGGTGCCCAAACCTCCGGTTGCTCAATTGACTCGATGGCGCGGACCGTGCGCAATGGTCTGGCCGAAGTAGGGGTTCAATTTGCCGATTTGTCCGACATTTTCTTTCGGGATCCGAACCTCGATGGCAGCGCAGCGGTTCGAACGATGAACCGCAGTGATTTTTCAAAGTTAGTTGCAAGCGGCAAAATCACGGATAGCACTATGGTGTTTGATCCAAGTGTGCAGTCGCTAAGCGAATTTAAACAGCGCTGGGAACGACCGTTTGCAGAATCCTGGCATGCACAGCTATTCCCCCGATCGACAAATGCGTCCTGATGTAGAGCACTTCCATGTCTGACAAAATAGTCTGCCCAAGTTGCGAATATGAAATCGAGATAACGGAGGCGATCTCTTCTCAGCTTCGACAGAAGCTCAAGAAGCAGTATGAGGCAGAACAACGCTTGCTCGAAAAGAAGTTTGCCGAACAGCTTGAAAAAGAGGTTGCTCAGACGCGTGCTGAGGCAAGTGAAAAAGCAGCAGCGAAAGCGATGAGCGATGTCGCCGTAGAGTTGAAAGACCTTCGAGAGCAGTTGGGTGAGAGTAGAGAAAAACTCAGTAAGGCGCAGGAGTTTGAACTACAACTGCGTAAGGAAAAGCAAGCTCTCGAAGATGCAAAACGTGAGTTCGATTTGAAGTTGAATCGACAGCTCGATCAAGAGCGAGAAAAGATTCGCAAGTTGAGCAAACAGGAATTCATCGAGGAGCACTTACTAAAAGACGCTCAGAAAGAGAAAGTAATCAACGATCTTCGTGAGCAGATCTCTGAACTGAAGCGCAAATCGGAAGTGAGCTCTCAGCAGCTCCAGGGAGAGGTGCTTGAAGAGCAGTTGGAGCGCATACTTGCAGTTCAGTTTCCGTATGATGAGATTCAACCAGTTCCCAAAGGCGTTCACGGGGGGGACGTTCTGCACCATGTGAATGATGCCGCAGGTGTGCGCTGTGGAACGATACTCTGGGAATCGAAGCGCACCAAGACTTGGAGTGACCTATGGCTTCCGAAGTTACGAGACGATCAACGAGCGGCTAAAGCCGAAGCAGCAGCAATTATCAGTATCGAATTGCCGCGTGACGTAAAGACATTCGCCTTTGTTGATACCGTCTGGGTGTGTAATTGGAACTGTGCGCTTGGCCTTGCTACCGCACTGAGGAATTCATTGATCGAGGTCTCTCAGGCAAAGCGTTCAATTGAAGGGCGTCAAGGTAAGATGGATCAGATTGTCAGCTATGTTTCTGGGCCGGAGTTCCGTCAGCGAGTTGAAGGAATCGCCGAAGCCTTCATGACCATGCGAAACGATCTAGAAGCTGAGAAGCGGGCCCTACAGAAACATTGGGCGAAACGGGAGAAGCAATTGGATCGAGCGATGACCAGCGCATCTGGTCTCTATGGGGACCTGTCAGGCATCGTCGGGGCCAGTTTACCGGAGGTTGATGCCTTTGCATTGCCCGATCCAGAGGAAGTCGAGTCCCAGTAGAGCAGTCTTAGGTCGGATTTGAGGCATAAAAATTGCTAATTTCGCCTGATTTAAGCGTAAATTCCCGCAATCTTTAGATAAATCACTAAATGTTCTCGTGGTTTCTGTCGATAGTAGAATCGAGGAAACTATAATGCGAGACGCGCCAATAAAATTGCGAAAGTTCGTAGTTGACCAGGAGTTGGTCCTGCACAGCTTGCTGTACATTCTTGCTGGGCTCTGCATTATATCCCTGATTCTCCTGATAGCCTATTTCGTCCGCGCACGACGAATGAAGCAAGTCGCCGATAAGGTAGATGAACTTGGCTCACGGTTCTACCCAGTGCTCGAGCGGGTGCAAGCGGTAGAAGAGCATGCAGTTGACTATGCCAACTCGCTTGATTCCGAATCACTTGTTTGCTTGGACGAATTGCAGAAGATGGTTCGCACCGTCAAGACAGTGCTGTTCGAGGTCGAGAGTCGACTCGAGTCTGGCGATTTTCGCGAATTCAAAGATGCTGAATTATTCTTAACTGGGAAACACCCTCGTCAGCTCGGAACTGAACAAAATTTCGATGGTGGTGAATTGAGTCTGCGGATCGATCCTGATTGGGAGCGCCATATGGAACGATTGTTGCAGATTATCGGTAAGAGTGTCTCGCATGCGTCACTTGCGGCAACTGAAATCGGCGTTCCGAAGCGGCGGAAACGAAAAGCCACTTTGATCTCGCTCTTTCGAGCTGGCATCAAAATGGATAAAGGCCCCTACCAAGCCTAGTGACCGGACACTAGTAGTCCATACTTTCTTCGTAATACTGAACCAATACCTGATTATCAAGCCGATTGGCCTGAACCGGTAGTTTTGACATATCAGTATCGAAGACGAAAAGAGACGCTAGTATCTCAGCATTGAGATAGCGGGTTGGAACCTTTATCTGGATAGACTTCGGATCAATCGTTCGATTGGCGGCCATTTGAAAGCCCCAGGGACCAAACGAGGGGACGTACACTGTGTAGGGAACAACCGCTGGAAAGACTTCGCTCAGTGTTTGATGAATCGACCAGAACGCTTTTCGTGCAAGGTAGGGCGAGGAAGATTGAGTCACGAGTATCCCGTCGGCAGTGAGTCGTTTCTTTAGAATTTCATAAAACTCTTTACTGTAGAGCTTTCCTAAAGAAAGATCATTCGGGTCAGGTAGATCGATGATTATCGTAGAAAACAGTGTGGTTGTATTCTCAGCAAACTTATATGCATCTTGAATTTCAATCTGTACTCGAGGGTCCCGCAAGGCATCTTGGTTGAGCGCACGTAGATCGGCGTTATTGAGTGCGAGTTCGATCATAGCTTTGTCGAGATCCACCAGGGTTATCTTTTGAACTTCCTGATGCTTCAGTATTTCCCGCACAACGAGTCCGTCTCCACCACCGAGCACCAAGACCTGCTCCGCTTTTCCGGTGAGCGCAATCGGAATGTGGGTAATACTTTCGTGATATCGATGTTCGTCGAGAGAGCTGAACTGTACATTCCCATTCAAAAAGAGTCGCAGATCATCCTTGAATTTCGTGATGACGATCCGTTGATAGGCGGTTTGCTTGCTATAGATAATTTGGTCTTGGTAGATAAATCGCTCAAAGAAACCTACTAGAGTGAAGGAATAGACGAACCCAACCAACAACAGAATCGCTGAAACACCGGCAGCAAAATAAAATCGACCAACATTCGGGATTCGAGTCCGAAATTCATGAATGTTGAAGAAGGCAACCACGATGTTGAGCAAGCCGATGAGAAACGCTGTTTTCATCAAACCGAGATAGGGGAGGAGCACGAGCGGAAACAGCAGAGAGGCTAGTAAGGCACCGACATAGTCGAAACTCAGAATATTTGCCAATGTGTCCTTCAAGCTGCCATTGCTCTTGAGAATGCGAGTGACAACCGGAATCTCAAGGCCTGCGAGGATACTAATGCAAGCTACCAATAGGAAGGCAGTGGGATAGTACAGCTCGGTCAAGCTGTAGCTGAGATAGAGTATTGCTGCCGACATCCCCCCAATCAAACCGATCGCCGTTTCGATAAATACAAAGTGACCAATGAGATTCGTGTTGAGAAACTTTGAGAGGTAAGAACCGACTCCCATGAAGAACATGAAAAGGCCGATGGTGAGCGAAAAATGGAGTATGCTGCTTCCAAGAAGATAGGATGAAAGGCTGCTGATCAGCAATTCATAGACAATCGCACAAATGGAAATCAGCAAGATGGAGCCAAACAGCACGCCTATCTGTCGCTGCGTGAGCACTTCCTCCGATCCCGCTGGAGGAAGGGCACCGTGAGCGGTTTCGTCTGAGGGCAGGCTCGCATTTGAAGGTGGAGTGCTATGGCTGGGCTTTGACTGCATACGACCTATTTATCAGCTCGTTCCAGACGAAAGGCAAGCACTTCCTTAGTTTTTCTTATCTCATTAGCCGCAAGAGGACCGCGATAATGGAGCGAGGTTTCTTCTCGGTGATAGCGAGAGTGTTCTTTGCGCACGGCCGAGAACCAGTTAAAGGAACCTTCGATCATTTCTTTCTCATCGATGAAGATCGATTTGTTGTGTATGCCGTCAACCATGAATAGCCCAGCGCCCGCTTCGACAATCTGCGCTCGCCCGATCGATGGGTTCTCTCGGAGGGCTCCCGTTTCAGGGTCGATATCCAAATGTGAATCAGTATAGACTTTGACTTCAACACCTCGAGCAATCGTTTCTCGGATCAATGTATCGATTGAATCGGCCTCGATTGCTGCTCTAGAAATTTGCGGAGAAATGATGATAAGTTCTCTTTGAGCAGATCGAAAGGACTCAACGAGCGCAGCTCGATGTTGAGCGAGAGAACTAAGACGCGTAATTTGCTTTTCTTTAAATCCAGATCGCGGCGGCAATTCGATTCCATCCAGCTGGTTCCCTTCAACATCGCGAAACAGGTAGTGGGCCAGGAGTCCAGAGGGAGCTTTTCTGCTTCGCTCAAATATTTCCATATCTCCAATCGTCAGGAAGCTATCTCGCGCTCGAGAGACCGCGACGTTGAGCATATTCACACCACGATCAAAGAAGTAGTTCGAATCGGGGATACTTCGATCATATACTGGGGAGAAAATCATTATCCTGCGTTGGGCCCCCTGCATCGAGTGGACGGTTCCAATAGCAAGTCTCGGAAAGTCCTTTCGCAGCAGGAGTTCGAGTTGGTGTCGCTGTGCGGCGAAAGGGGTGATAATTGCTACGATATCCTTATCGATTGTTTCTCCAGAATAGAATTCTTCCAAATCTTGTTTTTTATTGCGAATCCATGAGGCAATTGCTTCTGCCTCCATCACATTGGCCTTACTTGTTCCAACCTGCTCACAGGTTCCACCGATATGCCAGTAGCCAAATGCTGGTACAATTCGCTTCTCTGCCGAGGGCCGTCGGGGGTGGAGGCGGCCGCGGTAGGCAAGTTTATTGCAAAAGTCAATTACTTCAGGAACTGAACGCCGATGCTCGGTAAGAAAAACGCCAATGGTCGAATGGCCATCGGCGGAAGTATCAATTATCGGACAGGCGTTCTGGGCAAGCTGCATGATATTACCAGAAGAGGCCATCAGTCCACGCTTGCGAACTGCCTTCATCTGTTTTTTGTTGCCGCGTTTAACGATTTTAAACGTCGTCAAGTTCTGCTCGTCTACATGTTTTGGGATGCTCCAGATCGGTTCAAGCTGAAGGGTATCGCCGACAACAATTGCCCGTTTCGCCAAAGCAAAGCTTGCCGCTCCAACTTCTGGTGCGATCTGTCCAGCCTCATCAACAATCAAGAGGTCGATGAGGGGCGAACCATCTTCGGCCAGTTCACCAAAGAACCTCGCTGCTGTACTCATCGTTGAAACAAAGCAAGGAGTGACCATGGCACGCCTTCTCCAATCCACGGCAGATGCTTTGAGCCAGTTGGAATGAGTCGTTTCTTCGAGTCGTGCAGCTTCTTCTTGTGCTGCGAGTAGCCAACGACCTTCCCAATAGTGGGTGCTTAGTTGGAAAATACGATGTCGTCTACTGAGGTCTAGTTTCGCATTGGCAATATAGAGTGATTTGTAATCAATCGGAGTTTTTAATCCAACATGAGTCTTGACCCAACCCAGCGCTGACTCAAAGCGGGTTGCAAAAATATCGCCATTTAGTCGCGCCGTCTCTCTTTGAATTTCTTTTTGAAAGAAGCGAATTGCCTGCTTCGTGGTTAGCTTCTTCCCCACAAGAGTTGAACTTCGCTGCAAATACTGTTTTTGAGCTTCTCGAATGTAGGCCCAGTTCTCCATTTGCTTTGAGAGACCCTCACCGTCGCCTCGCTCGTAGTGAATGCCCATCGCCTCTGCATCCTCAGCACGGGCTTTGGAGGGACAGTAGGTGCCGTAGCTCTTTACGCCCGGAAGCCAGTGCCCAGCAAGTGGACCCTGCTTGGTTTTCGCCTGAGCAAACGATTCGATAATGTTGGTCACTGCTTGGTTGGTCTCTGCACATGCCAAGATAATCGGTGGTTTCCCGCCATCATGTGCGGCCTTTGCCCAAAGGGAGGCAATGATACTTTGTAGTAACGTCGTTTTTCCCGTGCCTGGTGGACCGCTTACCGCGAGAATCGTACCGCTTCCTAAGGAAAAATAATTGTGAACGGCGTTGCGTTGCGATGGCGAAAGGGGGAAGGCATGTTCAAACTGACCCAGATGGGCCTTAGCACCTTTCGCAAGCGAATAGGTCGTTCGTTTAACGTATTTGCGATCTTTCTCTTTGATTTGAACCAGATTACTCAACACGCCCGAGTGTCGACGTCCCTGAAGTACTTGTTGATAGATTCGTCGGGGATTGGCCGTCGCACCCTGACCACTGGAGTCGAGAACAACCGCGGCAAACTTTCTTTTTCTATAGTCGGGGAGGGTAAACTCAATGAAGTCACTGCCGCACGCAGCTTTAAACAGAGCCTTCGCTTCTTTCCAATACTGCGGCCAAGTCATAGATTCTGAGAAGGGAAAACGAAGCAGGTGTTGCTCAAACTCGTCCAAGGAGCCGATAATAACCGTCTCATCTGATACCATCGGTTCAAGATAGGCTCGTGGTATCCAAGGCAGAGGCCTCTTTGGCACAAGCAGCGTGCCGTCTTTGGCAATCTCCGCTGGAATCCAATATGCATCAACAAATCGGGGTGTATTTGCCACTAGGGGATCCGCTTCAGAAATGCGCTGAAGCCGTAACGGGCAAATTGCGACTGAGATATTCGATTCTACGTCACTCGCGAACTCACCTCTCGAAGCATCTCTTCGTTTCCCCTTGTTTCGTTGCTTCTCTTGCTGCTTTTGTTTCTTTTTTAGCTCTTCAAGGCATTTCTCAGAGCATCGTTCATTGATCAGGTCGGCGAAGGCGGTTTCTGCCCCACGACTAAAAACGTCCGAACCATTGACCTCCATTCGCTGTGAATCGACGAGGCTGCGTTGCCAGTAGCGTACCACTGCCGCAACGTCTTTGTCGGGCAGCTTTACGTTCGTATCTGCTTTTTTGTGATTGGGGCGACGCTTTTTCACTGCACTGCAGTTTTGTAACGAAGATCCGACAGCCAAGCTGTGCGTGAACTTCGTTGAGTATCTAGCTCGCGACAGCTGCTGCAATTATAATGCAGATTCCCAAATTGGTCAGCCCAGCGAGTATCGCCAATGCAATATTGTTATTCGCAATGTCGGCACTCAAATTCCCTGGTGTCAACAAATCGATGACCTTATAGGAAAAGAATGCAACCAGGATTCCAATCGCGCTATAGACGAATGTGGCAATCACATCATTGAGTACCGTGTTTCCAGTAACCGCAAATTCCGCAGCATATGCGGGTGTCGCAAAGACAAGTAGCGCAGTACTCAAAAAAGCGATCGGTAGATATCTGTTCATCTCTTGCTCCTCTCAGGTCATTTCCCTGTTCCGTAAAGACTAGTTTGTACTATTTATTTTCCACCACGTGGGCCACCGCCGCGACTACTTCTGCCATAAAAATAACTGCGATGAGAGCGGCGGCAATTGCCAAATGAGTCTCGAAGATGTGCTGGGCAACTCCGCTTCATTTCAGATGTCAATTTGGCATTGCGTTCAGAGGACATCCCCCATCCTCCATGCGATGCCATCACTGGAAGCAATACCGTACTGCCGAGCAATGCTCCTCCAAAGATTTTACTTAGCGGTCCCATAGTTCTATTAAATCGCCTCTATTCCCGTTCTACAAACACAGGGTTGCCTCATGGTATCGCCTAATCATCATCGGGCAGCATCTGCAATATAAGATAGCCCAGAAGCAAAATACCGATTACGGCATATAACGGATTCAATGATTTAAATCGCCGGATCGAGAATCCCAACCCTAAGGTAGTGAGGAAGGCTATCAGGTAGTACCTTGAGAGAATGACCCCCTCATAGATCTGTAGGCGAAGCCATCCGGTTGATGCAGTCCCTTTATCGACAAAAAAGCGTGGGTAGTAAGTGCCTGGAGTATCCAAACGAAAATAGCTCTTCTGTTGCAGATCGGATTCAGACCAAGCTCCGTCACTGTCTCTACCAGATTCGCGCCAAAAATCATCTTCAAACGCGTTAATCACCTCTTGACTCTTGTCCAGGAGTTCAACGCCACCCCAGGCCCAGGAGTTGTCTTTTATCGCAGTCGTCAGTTTTAGCAAGTGAACCTTGCCGGTCGCCGTTAGCTCTATTGGTTTATGAGTGAAGCCCTGTTCTGGGATACCACTAAAATCTACTCGAAGGTCGGCAATTTGCTTCCCGCTCTTTGTGCACGAGTATAGAAAGAGCACACAGCAAACGGCCGCAGCGCCAAAGAATGCAGCAGACCATTTCCTATACTGCTTCTCGACAGCCTGTGCGCGAAGCTCTTCATCAACAATCTCGGTCAAATTGAAAGCTCTGGCAACATCGAGCCTTTCAATCGGCGTTGATTTATAAAACTCGACTTCCTCTATCTGATCGCTGCCTTCTTTTTTTCTCCACTCTACTGAATAGGTGGTAAACCCAAGTCGATACTCGGCTGACTCAGTGATATCGTCAATCTTGGGCACCCAGGTAAATTCACCTTCAAAGTGCATAATTTTCGATTTTGCAAACTCGAGGATTCGCTGAGGCTTGTGGTCGGTATCGAGATTGAGATGAGTGTCGCCTTCCTTTGGCATACCTGGATTGGTCGGCGTAAACGCTTCTGCAAGGGAATATCCTTCGATATCTTCACAAAGATATAGGTATTCCTTGTTCTCACCGACGAGAATCCATTGATCGAATTTCCAGACCTCGTTGTAGTAGGCTGAGTCCTCCGGGTCCCATTCTCGGAGTCGACTGTTGAAACAGATTCTTCCGATTACCTGATATTTCTTGCCGTTAAACGTTCCAATCAATCCCAGTTTGATAAACGAGGCCGGGGAAAAGAATTTTGGCTTTAGGGTTGAGATGAGAGCAGCTTCTTCGGACGTCGCGACGTCGAGAACCGCCCCGCAGGATTTGCAGGTTACAACTTCCGGATCAGCCAGAGCGGGGTCGAGAGGGCTAGTGCAGCTCGGACAAACAATCGCCTTGGTCTGAATATCGCTCATCAATCAAACGTCGCCATCTGAGTACAGGTTGTCATTACCTAATTTCGATCTGGTCGATGGAAATTTCGCGACCGATTGAGAGATTGATTTCGTCGGGTGTAAACTCAATACTAACCAATTGCCCTCCTGCATTTCCATCGATGCAGTTCACCGACATTCCAGGAGTAATTGAGAAATACAATTCACCGATCCCACCAGCAATTTTTGCTACGTTACGCTCCGTGACAAAAACCGACATATCGTTAACTGGTATCATCGATCCGACGGAGATGTCGTCAAAGGCAGGGACCGGGGAGGTGAGTGTTTCTTTCTCGAAGGCAGTAAACTCACCTTCGTCTTCCTGCAGCCAAAGCTTCTTGCCATTCTCAAACGCCAGAAACCATTCATCCCAGAAGCCATCATCGTAGGTGTAGCGCAGGCGGCCGACTGACTTGAACTGCTCGCCGGCAATTGTTCCCGATGCTCCGATAGAAAAAATTGACTCGAAATCTGCCAGCTTCGTTTTCTCTCCAGAAGGGTCGAGACCCTCCGGGCTCACAGAGCAGGTTTGCCCACAATATTGGCAGATGACGACCTTTGAGAAGCGATTCTCCACACTCAGTGGAGCACCGCAGGAAGGACAATTATATTCCTGGCTACTCATTCGCTGTGATGTCCCTTTTTCTTATAGGTCGGAAAGTATTTGAGCCTTCTTCTTGTCATATTCTTCCTGACTAATCAGTTCGGCGTCGAGCATATCCTTGAGTTTCTTAAGACGCGCGGTCGGATCATCGGCAGCTGCTGCGGGCGCCGCCGCTGCAGCTCCTGCTGCCGCAGCTTGTCCTTGTTGTCCGCCCATCATCCCAGAGGTAAAGGCTTGACCGAGGCCAACGCCCGCGCCCAAACCAACTCCGGCTCCTGCCATTCCACCTTCATTCTTGGCGGCGTCACGCAGTGCTTCAAGCTGTTGTAGCTGAGCAAAGTCGACTCCCGCTCGTTTGGCTGCTGCAGCTTCTGCCGTGAGGTCGGCAATTCGACCGATTCTCGTTTTGGTATCTTGATCGAAGTCTGTGCCTTCGATTCGAAAATCGCTCATATTGAAGCCAAGCTTCTCAAAATCCGGAGCGACCAAACCACTCAGTTTAGCAGACAGTTCAACGCGATTCTTGTCTATTTCGGCATAACTCAGACCAGCCTCAGCCAGGGTATCTGCAAGTTGCTCAAGAAAGCGTTCGGTAATTACTCTTCTTGCTTCCTCAACTGGAAACTCTTTTCTTCCCCCGACGATGTTTACAAAAAACGATTTCGGATCGGTAACACGAAACGTGAAATTTCCGTGTGCCCTGAGGCTCACCGGAAAGTTATAAACCGGGTCGTCATATTTTACAGGAGAGCTGGTGCCCCATTTTTGATTGAGGAACTTGGTCTGCCAGAAAAAGTAGAGGCCGACTTTGTGCTCACTCTCGAAGCTCTGCATGAACTTCGTCAGAGTAGTGATAAACGGAATGTTGGCAGTGGAAAGCTCATACATCCCTTCGTTCAGGTGGACAGCTTCGATTTTTCCTTCGTAGAGAAAAATAACGCCTTGCCCAGGCTTTATTAAAAGTTTGGAGGCGTTCTTAATTTCGTCTCCACTCTCACTCCACAACTCGAATAACTGAGATGGGTCTGCATTCTCCCATTCAATTACCGAACGAAGTTGTCCTTTTACTCTATCCCAAAGCGCCATAGTGTCCTCGTAGAAGTAAAACAGTCGTTTTCATTTGTATAACAAAGTTTCGGACAATTACAGGAGAAACTTAGGCTTAAAGATCCCTTCGTGTTTCTGATCGAATGTGATGGAATTAGTCAGGGGTTTTAGCGTGCAGTTGCTAAAGTGCATTCCCGAGTCTGTCGATGGGTTATTTAGGGTGTATACGGAGAGTTTCTAGCTAAGTGGCTCGATCTGTCGAGATACGGCGCAATCTGTTGAAAATTCGGTTGGTTTTTTTGAGGAAGAGTACGCATGCCAGCTCATTCAAAAAACGCGAGCTTCGCGGTAGGCGAGGTCATCGCTGAGCGCTACAAAGTTTCTAAAGTACTATCTCGAGGTGGAACCGGCGAAGTCTATGCCGTAAACGATCTCTCGTTAGACAATCAAATCATTGCCTTAAAGCTACTCTACCCTCATCTCCTGAGAGATGAGCGCGTCTACACCAGATTCAGGAACGAGGTCTTGCTAACTCGGGCATTGCGACACCCAAATATTATCCAGATGTATGATCTCGGTCGAGATGATGCCGGACGAACATTTCTAACAATGCAGTACTCAGAAGGTGCAAGTCTCGGTCGGATGCTGCGACGTCTCACCAAGGAGCGACTCACGTTCAAGGAGATTGCTTACATTATTTGTGAAGTACTGAGTGGACTGAGCTATACGCATGAAGCAGGGGTCGTCCACCGAGATCTAAAGCCAGATAATCTACTTGTATCGACAAGCGCCGATATTCGAATAGGTGATTTTGGTACGGCACGAGCCCTCTGTCGGCCCGGAGCAACGAGGCCAGGTGAACGAATTGGTACACCACTGTATATGTCGCCTGAGCAGTTTCGCGGGGAACAAGTAGATGCCCGTACAGATCTGTATGCGCTCGGCCTACTAGGGTTTGAGTTAGCGACGGGCGTTCCACCATTTCGAGGTTCAGACGTCATGACCGTCGGGCATAAGCACTGCAGTATGCCGATTCCAGATATGCGCCGTGCGAATCGAAACCTCACCCATTGGTTTATCGAATTT
>CBDUGV010000030.1:0-23864 GCA_965366815.1 uncultured Bdellovibrionales bacterium
AAAGTCCAGTCCATGACTGTGTAAAGTCCCGTCGTATCCAAGAAATAGCCGTCTGCCGCTTAGGGTTACCAGTGAATTGTGGTCTGGGCGGGCTAAGATGACCGCATTTGGTGCGGTGATCTTTCGAATTGCCAATGCCTTTTCAATCCGATCCGCGCTGTAGACCTCATAATCTTGACTGCGGTACAGAACTTTTGCGCAATCAACAATGCCGGGAATGAGCAATGCAATCAGAGCACTCTTGAAGAAGTAGTTTGAATGCGGGATTAGCATAAGGCTTATGCAGTACAGTGCAATGAAGATTTTTATCTGATCAAACTCCCAAACAGCGATTTGAATGAAATTGGCAAGAACAAAGACAATGACCAGGGAGGCAATTGGCAGTCGCTGTGTGCGGTACAACACGAGTCCTAAAACCAGCAGTATCCAGAGAGGTGCATTGTAGAGCCACATCGCGCCACTCTGGAGTACTGAGTTGCCAGCACTCAAAGCAGCCGCACTTGTCCCCGGCATCCATCCATAGCTTATTTGCAAGATCGAAGTCTTTTGCAGGAGCCAGGGCAGAAACAGGCAAGCAGGGAGGAGGCAGCATCCAAAGGAGATACCAGCAAGCAAGTGGTGTCGCTTGCCAGTTAGGATAAACCGCAGCAAGAGAACTAAACCAATGTAGAGCACTGCGGTTAGGAAGAAGTGGCCATGCGCAAGGGGGGAGAGCGCTAAGAGGATGCCAGAAATCAGAAGCCTCGGATCCGCTGATCTATTTGAATCTGAGTCATCCAAATATTCATGGAAGAGCGAGACTGCGGGCAAGAAAACGCAAAGCCCAAGAAGAGCAGATCGTTGAGTTACCCAGATTGAGCCGAGAAAGCTCGTCCAAGGAAACCCCCTTGAAATCAGAGTGGAGAAGAGGCTTCCTCCTAAGAGGTTCGGTTCTTCGGTCAACGCTACGACTATGGCCGCAAATGATCCGCCACCGAATAGAAGTGCCCAAGGTATGAGTCGATTCTTGTTCCCTCGAAGCGAGGCATAGACCACGGTCCAAACCGTCATCCACTGCAGCAGGAATATCGTCGATAGGTTTTTGAACGTTGGCTGAATCCACCAGACACTTGCCGTCCAAAGATTCACAAAAAATGGATAGGAAAGACGCTCGGGCGGAAAGATATGGTACTCCGGCGGGATATTCTCGCCGAATACAAAGGACGTCAGCATCCCAATGTGAAACGCGACGTCGCCGTAGTTACTAACCCATTGGGTGCTGATGTTTTCTGAAACTTGTAGAATTCCTATTGCAATCGCGACATGAACCAGCAGCCACAGAATAAAATTGGCATTGATTGTTGGGCGAAGCGCTACCACTGCCCTTCGCACGTCCTGCAGTGGCCACAAAGAGAAGACAAAGGGAGCAAGGCTGGCCAGATACCAAGGGGCGCCGATCGATTTCAGAACAAACACCGCCAACAGGTAGAGCATCAACCCGAGCGAGTAGCAGGCCGGTATATACAAATCGGGATCGAGCTTAAACAGTCGTAGAAGTCGCAGGCCAATCGCAATGAAGAAAATCGGACTGAATAGGAGTAATGCAATTGGAAGCATAGCTGTAAGCCACAAGGAGTTCCCTCTCTGTCACTTAACTCTAGAGTCGCGTCTCTGTCACTTAATTCTTTCTCAGTGCTTGGACAAGGGCTCCAGCGGCTTCGGGGCCGTCTTTTGCGTAGGCTTCTATGATTTGTGAGCAGACTATCGCGACGTCTGCTCGGTTGTTGAGGTGTTGGACATCTTCCGCGGTTTTTACGCCAAAGCCGACACCTAAGGGGAGGTCTGTTTGTTCTTTGACGCGATCGAGGTAGGTGTCGAATTCTTTTGAGAACAACGTTTGCCGTCCGGTGACTCCTTTTCGCGCAACACAGTAGAGCAAACCAGAGGCACGCTCGGTGATTGCTTTTAAGCGCTCTTTCGAACTTGTGGGGGTGACGAGCAGGATTGGGGAAACGCCGGTTTCTTTCGCAGCGGCGAGCAATTCATCTGCTTCCTCTATCGGCAAGTCCGGTACAATAATTCCGAGAACCCCGGCATCGCGTGCTTCTTCCATAAAGCGCGTTACGCCACGGCAAAAGACCACATTGTAATAGGTCATGATGACAAATGCTGTGTTGGGGTGACGATTGCAGATTTCGCCTGCCAACGAGAAACACTGATCGGTGCTAATACCACTTGCGACTGCGTCGTGGTTCGCGGTGAGCAGAATCGGACCATCGGCGATTGGCTCGGAGAACGGAAACTGCAACTCAATAATTTCGACGTTGGCATCGACTAGAGCTTGCACAAGAGCATGGTTATCTTCGGGCGTTTTGTAGCCCAGCACGCAATGGGACATGAACAACAGATCGCGATCCTTTCTGAGCTTGCGGATATACGTTTCCAGTTTACTTTGCATTGGGGTAGGTGCTTGCTCTGTGTTGTAAAAATTTCTGCCACGACTCATCGGCAAAGGCATCGGCCACAGTGAAGATGTCTTTATCGCCCCTTCCCGAAAGGCTGATCAAAATCGCTGAGTCTTTGGGGTAGTTCGGTGCGTCTTTGAAGGCCTGGACAAACGCATGTGTCGATTCAAGCGCTGGGATAATTCCTTCTTTCTCGATACAAAGCTGTATGGTTTCTATTACTTCATCATCGGTGGCGGCAGTAAATTGCACCCGTCCCTCTTTGTGCAGGTTTGCAAGAATTGGTGAAATACCAACATAATCCAAGCCAGCAGAAACGGAATGGGTTTCTCGAAACTGACCGTCTTTGTTTTGTAAGAAGAGTGTCTTGTACCCTTGGGCAATCCCCACGGCAGCGTCAGAAGAAGCAATTCTAGCTGCGTGTTGACCAGAATCGACTCCTTTGCCGCCCGCTTCGACACCGATTAATGCGACGTCCTCGTCTTCAAGAAATCCGGCGAAAATGCCAGTTGCATTAGACCCGCCGCCAACACAGGCATAGACGGCACGCGGGAGAAGGCCGAGTTGGAGCTGCATCTGCTCCCGCGCTTCTATGCCAATGATCGACTGGAACCACATGACCATTTCGGGGAAAGGGTGCGGTCCACAGGTCGTGCCTAAGGCGTAGTGCGTCGAGTCAAAGGATCCGGCCCAATCGCGCATCGCCTCGTTGATCGCGTCTTTTAGAACTCGAGTGCCGGTCTCAACCGGAACTACTTTGGCTCCGAGCTTTTCCATCCAAAATACATTGGGATACTGTCGGTCGACATCAATTGCACCCATGTAAATAACGCACTCAAGTCCAAACTTTGCCGCCATTGTCGCTGTAGCGATGCCATGTTGCCCGGCACCGGTTTCGGCAATGACTCGAGTCTTCCCCATGCGTTTTGTGAGCAGCCCTTGTCCCATCACATTATTGGCTTTGTGTGCCCCGGTGTGATTGAGGTCCTCGCGCTTGATATAGATTCGCGCACCACCGAAATGCCTACTGAGATTTTCGGCATAGGTTATCGGAGTTGGTCGACAGGAGTAGCTCGACATCAGGTTCATGTATTCCTGCCAAAACGTAGGATCTTGGCGAGCTTCTTCGTATGCCTGTTCGAGCTGCTCGAACGTTTCGTGCAAGATCTCCGGCACGAATCGGCCGCCGAATTCTCCAAAATAGCCTTTGTCACTTCGTAGCATTAGGCTGCTCCTGCGAGTAATTGAGCTAGATTTTCACCTGGATCACCAGTTGCGACCAGTGATTCACCAACCAAAAAGGCGGTAGCTCCGTAACTCGCCAGCAAATCGAGATCTTCTCCAGTCGATATCCCAGACTCTGAGACTAACAAAATATCGCTGAGTGCCGGGCCAGCATCTCTAAGCGCTTCGCGACAGGTGCGAGCGAGTCGTTCGGTGACTTGCAAATCCGTGGTGAAGTTTCTCAAGTTGCGATTATTAATCCCGAGTAAGGGAGTGCAACTCGAAGCATCGGCCGTTTCATCAAAAACGCTGCGAAGTGCTTTGACCGCGAATTCTACTTCAGTCTCAGTATGAACTTCGATCAGCACATCGAGCCCTGCACTGAGCGTCTCGGCCAATAGCTCGTTGAACATTTCTTCTTCGACTGCCGAGACAATAAGCAAAATGGCATCAGCTCCGATCGCTCGGCTTTGCCACACCTGATAGGGGTCGATGATGAAATCTTTGCGGAGTATCGGGATTTCCTTACCTTTTTTACTCAGTTGTTCTCTGACGACCGGCACAAAAGCCAGGCTGCCCAGAAAAAACTCAGAATCAGTCAAGATTGAAAGAGCTGCCGCCCCGTTGTCGGCAAAGGCATGCGCAGTCGCAACTGGGTCGAGGCTGCGTCGAATATCACCTCGGGAGGGAGAGCCTCGTTTGATCTCGGCAATTACCGCGGGTTTTTTGTTGCTCAGCCCAGCGGCAAAGCCACGTGGTTTTACGCGCTCAAGAGCAATTTTCTTCACTCGATCAATCGGTTGATCCACTTTCTGATCAGCGACTTCTTGCTCTTTATGCGTAATAATTTTATCAAGAATAGTCATATAGCACCAAGCGGTCCATAGTATGTGTCTAGTAAAATTATTTCAAATTTTCTAAGTTCTTAGTTCACTATGAACACCTTGAGTTGTCAGAATGCTTGAAGCAGAGTCCCTTTCCAAAAGCTACGGTGATTTTGAAGCTGTGCAAGAGCTCAGTTTTTCGATCCCCGAGGGTGAAGTCGTCGGCCTGCTCGGTCCAAACGGAGCCGGCAAAACGACCACAATGCGGATGCTTACCACATTTATCCCGCCAAGCTCGGGCTCGGCTCGGGTCGCGGGCTTTGATATCGCCAAACAGAGTGCCGAAGTTCGCAAGAACATTGGTTATTTACCAGAAACGCCAGCGCTGTATCCAGAAATGAGGGTCACTGAGTTTCTGCGATTTGTCGGGAAGATCAAAGGGATCCCCAGTAAAGTGCTTTCGTCGAGAATCGAGGAGATGCTGGAGCGCTGTATCCTCTCAGAGGTTAAGAACAAGCTTTGTGCCAACCTTTCTCGCGGTTTCCGACAGCGAGTTGGCTTGGCGAGTGCGATAATTCACAAACCCAAAGTGATAATTCTCGACGAGCCGACCAGTGGTCTGGATCCAGCACAAATAATTGAGATTCGAAAATTAATTCGCAGTCTGGGTGATGACCATACGGTTATTCTCAGTACCCATATCCTTCCTGAGGTTGCGGAAACCTGCACGCAAGCGATCATTATTGCCCGAGGTCGGCTGGTGGTTCGTGGAACGCTTGAAGAACTTACGAAAGAGCGAGGCCTGGAAGAACGATTCTTAGAAGCGGTCGCTGGAGATTACAGGGCGCAGCTGGCTGAGGGGGAGAGCGATGCGAAATAGCCTGACCATAGCTTCGCGAGAAATTCGCTCGAGCTTTGTTACTCCGCTCGCCTATGCGGTCTTTGCGGGGTTCTTAGTTCTTTCGGCGTTTTTCTTCTTCTCCTTGCTGCAACAATTTAACACCTTAGTCATGCAGTCGGCGATGTTGCGAGATGTAAATACAAGTTTGAACGAATGGGTGATTACGCCTTACTATCAAACGCTCGAGATCGTTTTAATTTTTCTTATTCCGGTGCTGACGATGCGAGTGGTAGCTGAGGAGAAGCGCAGCGGCACGTTTGAACTATTGGCGACCTCGCCGATCTCGGTTGCTGAGCTGGTGCTAGGAAAGTTTCTCGGAGTTGCCTTTGTTACTACGGTGATGTTGTTGCTTTCGTTTCTCTTTCCATTGGTACTGATAAATTTTGCTGATCCAGAGACGCTTCCCGTATTTGTTGGATTTCTTGGGGTATTGCTCTTTTCATTGGCCTACGTTGCAATTGGAGTTGCCGTTTCTTCGTGTACCAAAAGTCAGACAGTGGCCGGGGTAATCAGTCTCGTGACCCTGCTTGTTCTCTACATCGTCGATGCACCGGCGGATAAAATCGGCGGGACTACGGCTACCGTTTTAAAGTATCTCGCTCCTTCCTCGCACACTGAGATGTTTACCAAGGGAGTGCTTGCGGGTGCCGATATCGTATATTTTCTCAGCCTTATCGTGGCAGGACTCTTTGTCGCAAACAGAGTGCTCGATGCACAGAGGTGGCGATGAGCCGATTTACGCAGTTTCTGGGGGTTGTAGGTCTCGTACTATTCCTATTCGGAGTTACGACCTATCTCTTGCCAATCGGCGAAGGCGGTTTGTTTGCGATGATACATACCATCGCCGGCGCAACGCTGCTGTTCTACTTCTTTCTTCGGGGCGGCTTGATGTTGATCGGGGCTGCGACCTTGAAGCGGGCAGCTGGATATGGAGCGAGCCTCACAATCTACAGCGCGCTCTTCTTTGGTCTGTTGATTCTGGCCAATTACTTTTTCTTTCGCCACGACCCTTTGTACTTTGATAGCACAGAGCAAAAGGTCTTTACCCTCGCTCCTCAAACTCAAAAACTACTCTCTGGCCTGAAAGATGAGGTGGTAATTCGCGCCTTCTACGTAGGTGGTGAAGTTCCCGAAGAAGTTGAGGGGCTCTTGGATCGCCTTTCTCGGGCTTCTGATAAGTTGAGTTGGCAGGTCGTAGACCCTGAGAAATCGCCGCGTCTCACTGAGCGCTTAGGAGTGAACGAGCGAGATACGCTCCATTTTAGTTTTGCGACTGGTGATTCGACCCGCGAAGCAAAAGTTGTTCGAGAGATTGCTGAACAAGATGTTGCCAATGCGATTCTTAAATTAACCCGTGGTGGAAGCAAGACGGTTTACTATGTATTTGGTCATGGAGAGTCCAATCTCGAAGAAAAGAAAGAGGCAGGGTATCTCTTCTTGAAAGAGGCGATTCAGGGCGAAAACGTTCAAGTAAAACAGTTGATCCTCGGGCAGCATGAGGCGATACCGCCCGATGCCGCTGCGGTGCTCGTCATGGCACCCCGACGACCTTTGCTGCCAATTGAGCACAAACTGCTCAGCGAGTACTTTGCCAAGGGTGGAAGTGGCCTTCTGGTTACCGAGCCGAACACGGTTCGCGACGTCGCCAAGCTCGCAGCGCCCTATGGCATTGTCGTAGGGGACGACATCGTTTTGAGCCAAGAGCTTCGCTTGCTCGAGGGACAAGTTGTTGGGGTGCAGCCGGTGGTTAACACCTACAGTTCTCACCCCGCAGTGGCTGGTTTCACGCAAAGCACGGTATTTAGTACGGTTTCTTCAGTGCGCAGGGCTGAAGAAGTACCGCCGGGAGCAACGGTGGAGGAGATTGCCTTTACACCACAAAACAGTTGGGTCTCAACGGATTTGGCAAATATCTTTGGCGAAGCCCCGGAAGTAGTAATGCCAAGTGAGGATCAAAAGTACTCTGTGCCTATTGCAGCTGCCTATGAAGCGCCGGTCCCGGAAGGGGCAAAAGACCCAGAGAACTCCGAGCAAGCGGGAGAAAAGGATGAACCGCGCAAGCATCGCTTGCTTGTTATCGGGGACGCGGACTTCGTTGCCAACATAAACATCCGCCAGTTGTTTAACCGCGATTTCTTCTTGAATTCGCTCAATTGGGTGTTGGGTGAACAGGAACAGGTGAGCATCCGGGCCCGAACCCTTCGACGTTCGACGACTCTGATATCGAACGATCAGTTCCAAAAGATATTTCTCGTCGGGGGTATACTGATTCCAGAGCTGCTATTGCTTTGGGGGCTGGCGATTTGGTGGTTCCGGCGCGGAGGTTAGCCGTCTTTTTCGCCAGCGCTTCGTCCAGAGTAGTTCCAGATCATTCCGGCCATGCGATTGAGGGAGGCTTGTGACGGGTCTTCTTCTATAACTGCCGGTAGCTTCTCTGCGAGTGCTTCGCGCACTGCGTCGAGCGTCAGCAGCTCGGTATCCTCGACTGCACGGATGAGTTGAGAACAGACAAGGGGTGGTTCCAGCGTTGTGAGGTTGATCAAGCCATCTCCACCTGGACCGGCTTTGATTCGTTTGGTCACTCGCCATACGGGATAGAGATTCGCGATTGGCATTTCCTGAAGTGATACCCCAAAAATATCGTGGTGATCGTACCAGACTCCTCTTGTAAATTTCTTGCAGAGCATCCCCAGGTAGAGTCCGAGGTCTGCTATGAAATCGCCATCGATGAGGCCTGACTTGTACGCGTCATGTAGCGCTCCTTGCCTATCGAAGATTGACTCGATTGCAATCTCAAGCTCGCTTAGATCGGTTAGTTCCCCTGTGAGATCGAAACCGAAATCAGCCATTGCGTCGTAGGCGCGCTCAACTCGATGGGTGAAGTGATCAATCCGGTAGTCATCAGCGGGAAGCGCCGGGAAGGGGTCGACGTATTCTTTGCAGAGTTCGGTATACCCAGGGAGAACACTGACGAGCATTTCCATGTTGGTGAGATTATCGGCGTCTGCGCCCTCGTCGACCCGTTTCTTGATGATGCGAAACAGGCTCCATTCAGTGCTTGGACTATTACTCTCTTGCACCACGACTGAGAAATCCTCCAAAGCGCCACTCTCTGGAATATTCCATTGAGCGAAACCGTTTTCCACGAGCGTTGCAGCTAAGTGAAGCGAGCAATCGAGCAGTGCCTCATGCCTTTGGTTTGGAGTCAATTGGCTCAGCTGTGAGACTTTAAGAAACTCACCGGTGGGAGCATAGTAGCTCACGTACGAATCAAACCGACGGAAGTCGAGAATGTCATCTCGCATAGTGATTCCCCATTGACGAAGACGGTTTCGCGCCTCGCTGGCGCGATCCGAAAGGAGTTCCTCGGTCAAGGGACCTATCACAGGGCTCGTGTATGATTGCGGACGTTCGGTGAAGTATTCTTCAAGCCCCTCAGCGAAGTTTGGGAAAAAGCGTCTGAGGTACTCAAACTGCTCGAAGCCTTCTTTGAACCTTCCTTGGGCGTGGAGCACGAGCGAAAGGTTGCGTTTAGAAACTGGACTGGGGTCCCTTGCGATAGTTTCACGAAAGGCGATTTCAGCATGTTCAAACTCCTCGAGCGCCAGATGAATAGTTCCCGCATGATGCAGAGCTTCTGACGTGTGGTAGCCCCCACCTCGAATCACTTTTTGGAAGCAATCGAGTGACTGGAGCAAACCTTCCGGATCGCCTGATTCGTAGTGCATAGAACGTATAGCAATTCCCTTACCGAGCAGGGCATCGAAGTGGTCTGTTTGCATCGCTAGACAGTGATCGAAGGCCGAAACGGCTTTCTCTGCTTGTCCGTCAATCAGCAGGGCTCGACCGCGTTCAAGCCAGGCTCGGGCAGGAATAGTGCTCGAAAGGAAGAAGGGCTTCAGTGTTTGGATTGCTAATTTCGGTTTTCCTGCCAGTGACTGTAGTCGGGCGAGAAACATCGTTCGAGTAGATTCATCCGCAGCTTTTCCCCATTCGAAGTATTGCTCGGCTTGTTTGAAAAGTCCCAACTGGAGTAGCACGTCGAGCTCGGTTGAAAAGTAGGAGTCGAGATTCATCTGCGCTTCGCGGGCACAGGCTGCTAGGTGAAAGGCAGAATACATTTGATCATTCAAATGAGCTTCTTGGGCAGCCTGAGACAGGCGGTCTCCAACTGCTGCTTGCTTGTGTGACTCCAGGAAGCCGATCAAACGGGCAAGCGCAAAGCGGTAGAGCGTATAGGCTTCAGTGTCCCCATCGGATGTTCGCGCTTGTGCGTTAAAGGTAACTCCGTTGAGGAGTTCGTTCTTGAATAGACGCCGGAGGGCGGGAATCGTCGGCACACGGGCCATGACGATGTCGTCATCAACCCGATTCTTGTCGGTGAACACATAGGCGACTCGCATACCCGGAGCAACTTGGGTGTGGGCGACGTCGATGAATTCCATCACTTGCTGAGGATTATTCGGGTCGGCAGAAAGTCCCTCAGAGCTTCCAACTGGAATGTAAATCTGATCAAACTGCGTCAGCGGCAGCCAGTTCTCGGAGAACGAGCGTTCATCGCTTATATCTTTGATGAAATCATGTGGTGCGCCGTCTGACATAAAGCTCAAAAATAGTAATGATTGCGAAACGATACTGCTCATCGTAAAGATCGGATGATTGCCGTAGAATCTTGAGGTGCCGAGCTCAGCTGCGCTACATTTGGGCGGCGCGTTTGAGACCCTTCGCTCAGTGATTTGCACTACGGGAAAATGCACAATTGTTTCAAGGGGTTAACTGGATTTGTGGGAAACCCCCCGCTAATCCAAGGCTGCTATGTTTCGTCGAGTCGTTAAATTCATCGTTGTCCTTGGCTTTCTAATTGGCCTAGTAGCCACCGCGGCTGGCCTGGCGGCCGGGGTGTACTACTACATTCGCTTAACCCGAGATTTACCGAAGCTCGAGCGCATCAGTGATTATCGACCGAAAGCAGTAAGCTACATGCGATCTGAAGACGGGCAATTGATGGCTGAGCTGTTTGATGAGCGTCGCTACCCGGTGACGATTGACGAAATTCCGCCTATGGTGAGAAACGCCTTTCTCGCCGCAGAAGACGCGAATTTTTACCGTCATCCAGGAATCGATATTGTAAGTATTCTCCGCGCCATGTGGGTGAATCTTCGGAGTAGTCGAACTAGGCAGGGAGCGTCGACTATTACTCAACAAGTTGTAAAGTCTCTCCTGCTCACCCGAGAGCGAACCTACGAGCGCAAGGCCAAAGAAGCTATTCTCTCGTATCGGCTTGAAAACGCTCTTTCGAAAGACGATATCTTTTCGATTTACCTAAACGAGATCTTTCTTGGTTCCAACGCGTACGGGGTCAAAGCGGCAGCCAAAGTGCACTTTGGCAAAGAGCTCGATGAACTCAGTATTGCTCAGGCGGCCTATTTGGCTGGTCTCCCACAGCGCCCTTCTCGGCTCACCGATCCTCGCTATTTCAGCGAAGCGCTCAAGCGTCAAAAATACGTCTTGGGTCAGATGCTTAAAAACGCAATGATCACCAAAGAGGAACACAAGGTCGCGAGTGCTGAGGAACTCACGATCGTTGCGATCGAAGATCAAACTATCTTTGCTGCACCGTATTTCTCCGGTCACGCGATTAAGTTGGTAAAAGACATACTGCACCAAATTGATCCAAGCCTTAGTCCGGGTAGTCCAGGTGGATATGAAATCACGACTACCGCGGATATTGCCGCCAATGAATTAGCGCAACAATCAATACGTCGGGCGCTACGCGAACTCGACAAGCGTCAAGGGTGGCGTGGGGCACTCAATCGACGAGACCCAGCAACTGATATCAAGCTGTCGAAATACAAACGCGTAGCGGAACTTTCTGACATCAATTTGCACGATATCTATCGGGCGATCGTTACCAAGGTAGATTCGAGCAGAGGAACGGCTGTTGTCCAAGTTGACGATGTCGTGGGAGTAATAAATCTCAAGAAGGCGACGTGGGCTCGACGATTAAAGAAGAAGAACGGTGTCGTCAACGTCAATCCCGCTCGCTACCTCAATCGCGGTGATATTGTCGAGGTATCATTGCGACTCTCTGAAAAAGACGAGGAACCGAATGTCTTAGAAGGCGGGGCTGTTGTCATGCAGCTCGACCAGACCCCAGAAGTTGAAGGTGCAATGGCGGTCATCAACGCGCTGACTGGTGAAGTCAAAGTGATAATTGGCGGCTACGACTATTCAAGGAGTCCGTTCAATCGAGCTACCCAGGGGAAACTTCAGCCTGGATCTGCATTCAAGCCGTTTATCTACCTGGCAGCGCTTGAAGAACTCGAATACACCCCATCTACCATAGTACCAGATTCACCAATATGTTTGCCCGCCGGCGACGGGACCAATTGGTGTCCGCAGAATTACGATCGGAAGTTTCTCGGTCCGATAACCCTGCGAACTGCCCTACAGAGATCGAGAAACGTTGTATCGGTCTATTTGCTGGATCGATTGGGTGTGCGGCGGGGAATCAGTTCGGCCCGCAAGCTCGGAATCACTACTCCGATCGAGCCAAATATGTCGATTGCGCTTGGAACTCCCGAACTGCACCTCATCGAACTGACTCGAGCGTATGGCGCATTTGCCGCTGAAGGTTGGTTGGCAGATTCCTTGATTATCAAGGAAATTAAGGATCGAGAAGGTAATATTATCTACCAGCAGAAGCCGAAACAAGAGAAGGTAATTGCTGATGAAGATGCTTTTATTATGGCGAACATGATGAAAGGGGTGGTCGAGCGCGGGACCGCACAGCGAATTAAGGCTCTTGAGCGACCAGTGGCCGGTAAAACCGGGACCACAAACGATCAGATGGACGCATGGTTTGTCGGATATACGCCAGAGTGGGTCTCGGGTGTTTGGGTCGGGTTTAACGAGAAGATTACCTTAGGCCGATTTGAGACTGGCGGAAAAGCAGCAGCACCGGCCTTTCTGTATTTCATGCAAGAGTTTCTTCGCGATACTCCCGAGCTCGATTTCAATATTCCCGACGGGGTCAATCCAGTGAATGTAAATTTACAGACTGGTCGCCTCGCAGATGAATCAGATCCTACAGCCTTTGTTGAGTACTTTAAAAGCGGAACCGAACCTCGACTCGGGCGGCGGGAGATAGAAATTCCACGAGATTACCTCGAGAGCGATGACTTCTAACGAGTGTTAGTTTGCACCTCCGCATTCTTGCAAAACATAAGTAAATTTAGCCGCATAGCTGTCTCTCCAGCCGCTCGTTGACTTAAACCCAGTGTCGGCTACACTGTCCCCACAATGAATTCCACCGCTAGTAAAATTGCCCACACAACTAAGAATGTTGTTCGTCGACTGACCGGTGTCGCTCGTGCTCAACGAGAGGTCGACCATATTGGAACACATTTGAAAAATGTTGAAACCTGGGCACAGCAGCAAATTGCTGAACTCACTGCGTCCCAGCATCAAACAATCGCTGCCTATGAGCAACGCTTGCTGCAACTAGAAAAAACTCGCGCAGCCTTTTTAGCGGCGGCGGCTCCGGTATACGCCAAGACCTCTCTGGTGCCGCTCGAACATTTCACCGTACCTGATAGCTATTTTGCCGCTTGGAGCAAGGCTTTTGAACAGATTCAAGCTCAGTCTCAGCTCTTACAAGGCGGACTGCGTGTCGTTGAATTGCAGTGCGGACTTGGCAAAGCCTTGCAGGCAGTCGTCGATACTGATGCTACCTACGAAGGGTTTGATCCTTCCCCGACATTGATTGAAACGGCTCGCGACTATCACCGCGATGAAGCGGGTAGCTTTAACGAGTTTTCTTTGGAGAGTATTCGTCAACGCCAGCAGACAACCACAGATCTTGTGATTCTCGCCATGGAGGCGGATCGATGGTCGATGGTAGATGCTGAATTGCTGTTTCAGCATTCGGCCGACTTGTTGGCTGAATCGAAAGGCCGGTTCCTCTTCCTCTGTCCCTATAGCACGGAAGATATGGAACAAGCGGGCTGGAACGTAGCGCACCGTTTAACCGAAACGGGGTTTGCGATTGAGTTACAAGGAGTAGCTCGGGTTGAATCACTTGGTGAAGGCTCCAACAGAACGTCGGGGATCGATAGCGCTTCGAGTATTGATTACATTCTTGCAAGGAGAACGTAGCATGTCGAGCCAGCCAGTTTCTGCCGAAGTCTATTACCGAGATATCTATTGGAACGACCATGATCGAACGCTCGAGTATCTGACTCGTTTGGTAAATCTCGGCTTACAGGAGCAGAGTTGTTGGTGGCCAGAGTATTTTCGCAATCGGTACGCGCAAAACAAACCGTTTGAAAGAGCGTTGGTGCTCAACTGTGGAAATGGCTGGGTTGAACGAGAGTTATACGATTTCGGTATTGCCAAAGAATTTGTAGCCTTTGACTATTCGGAAGATCTGCTCGTACAGGCCCGCGAATTGGGAGGAGATCGCAACTTTACGTATCTTCAAGCCGATTGTAATTCGGTTTGGTTCCCCGAGGATTCCTTCGATCTCGTAGTCAATGTTGCCGCAATGCACCATGTGCAGTGGATAAATCGCATGCATTGCATGATTGCGAACTGTCTGACCCCTGATGGTTTGTTCTTGAATTTCGACTATGTCGGACCGCACCGCAATCAGTATGGTCAAAAGCAATTCGGCGACATGCTGCGAATTAATGCCGCTTTGCCATCGGGTTTTCGAAAAGATCCACTTCACTACCCTGATATGTATGAGATGGTTCGGCAAGATCCCACAGAAGCTATTCACGCCGAGCTAATCCTGCCGCTGTTTGAACGCTTCTTTTATCCCGTCGAACGGAAAGATTTGAACGGCGGGATTGCCTATCAAATAATGCATAACAACCACGAGTTGTTCGTTGAAGGTATGCGAATCGCCGACGAAAGTGTTCAGTTTCTTCTGGAACTCGATGAGTTGTCTGGTGTGTGTCAGCAGTTTCCACCGCTTTTTTCATTTTTTGTCGGACGTCCACGAAAAGTTTTGTTCGACGATATAGAACTTCTCTCGCGATATGCAGCTGAGGAAGTTGAGCGTGAACAGCGAGCCGCCGCCCGGGGAGGAATCTATGAGCACAGCGTTTCTAGCTAAATTAGAGAGTAAACTTCGTCCATTGCTTGTGAGGACGCTGCCCCCGAAAGCAACAGTAAAACTCTATTCCACTGGTCGATCCCATTTTATGTCGAAGCTGATAGCTTCGCCGCCGCCGCCCTATGCCCCCCCGCGCTCCTTGGCAGTGACGTTATGGGGCATTCCCTTTCGCTCTCCCGTATTGAATGCCGCCGGGATGTTTAAGAATGGCGAGGGATATTCTTTCGTTGCAGCACAGGGTGCAGGTGCATTCATGGCTGGCACGTCCACCGCGAATCCTCGAAAAGGAAATAGTAAAGATGGTGTTGATCTAGCGTTTGCCCCCTATCCCAATTCGCATTCTTCTTCGAACTGGCTCGGCTTGCCCAACGATGGTGACGAAGCGATTGCCGCTCGATTGCAACATGTACAACGGGTAGACGGTTGTCCTCTGTGTATGAGTTCGATGGGCTCGCCTGATTTGGAAGGTCAAGAGAAAGTGGCGGCTTTGGTTCGCGGACTAAAGCGATATGAAGAGGTAGGCGTTGATCTGCTAGAGATAAACGAAAGCTGCCCGAATACTGCCCACGGCAGTCCTCAGAACGACGACCTTCGTGGGCGTCTCGAGTACATCAAGAACGAGTTTTTGGTGCACCGGCAGCGAACCCTTCCGGTGGTGGTCAAATTTTCCAACGATACAGAGCTTGAGCAAGTCGCTGATTTGATGTCTCTCGTTATTGAGCTCGGCTTTGATGGGGTCAACTTTGGAAACACTTCCACGAAGTATGACGAGCATCGGGATGGGATTGCGGCAGCAGATCGTTCTTTGTATGAGTTCTTTACCTCGACCTATGGTGGTGGCCTCGGTGGCTCTGTATTGAAGCAAAAATCACTTCGCCTTGTTGAAGCTGCTAAAAGCTACGTTGCTGAGCATCCACCAAGTCAGGAATTTCATCTTGTTCGCACGGGTGGGGTAGAGTCTGCCGAAGATGTTCAGCACTCACTTGCCGCTGGCGCCTCTCTCGTTCAGTGGTATACAGGCTATTTCGAACAGTTCTCCGAGCATGGTCATTACCTCTATGCGGAACTCTATGAACAACTGGTGCAATTGCGTCAGTAAGAGCGGGGTTTGGTCTCGTGCTGAAGCTGGTCGCCAATCCTCCTAATCCTTTCAATACGAAACATATCGAGTGGATCGACTGTGAACCTCCTGCCGCAAAACTCGAGGTCTATAAAGAAAGAGCCAAGTCGATACTTTCGACAAACAAGAGTCCCGATCTTGGGTTCAAATATAGTATCAACCCCTACCGGGGCTGCTTTCACGCCTGCGCCTATTGCTATGCACGGCCGACGCATCAGTATCTCGACTATGGTGCGGGAAGTGATTTCGAACGAAAGCTTGTCGTAAAGCACAATGCCGCAGAACTGCTCGAGACCGCGTTCAACAAACCATCGTGGCAAGGTGATCTCTTGGTATTCTCGGGCGTAACTGATTGCTACCAACCCCTAGAAGCCTCGTACGAATTAACGCGGCGCTGCCTTCAAGTATGCACGCGATATCGCAACCCGGTGAGTATTATCACCAAGGGAGCTCTCGTCAGCAGAGATATTGATGTCTTGCAAGGGCTCAATGAGGTGACCCATGTGCATGTGATATTTAGTATCGCTTTTGCCGACGATACCGTTTCAAAGCTGCTTGAGCCGCATGCCCCACGTCCCAGCACGCGATTTCGTGCGATGGCCGCGCTGCGTGATGCGGGCATTTCAGTCGGCATCGCCACTTCACCAATGATTCCAGGACTCAACGAAAGCGATCTTCCCACCTTACTCAGTCGTGCGGCGGAGCACGGTGCTTGTTCGGCATTTATGACGTTACTACGGTTGCCAGCAGAAGTTGAAGAGGTCTTCGTTGCCCGACTCAAGGAAGCCTTTCCCGAGCGAGCAAAGAAAGTATTGAATGGAATTCGCGAGATGAAAGGAGGGGTGTTAAATCGAAGCCGTTTCGGCAGTCGTCTAACGGGCGAAGGGTCACGTTGGGAAGCCCTCGAGTGGTTGTTTCGATCTCACTGCAAAAAATTAGGACTCGAGGCGTACAAAGAGGAGCGGGTCTGTGTTGATCAGAGACCAGATAGACTCAACACCTTTCGCCGGCCAGTTGCTCAACTCGACCTATTTTGAACCGATAAAGATGATTGCTGCCATTGCGAGGACAAAAGCAAATGCCAAATAGCGGGAGAACTTAGAGCTTTTGGATTTTCTAGTTACCTTGAGATGACGCCGGTGAAACTTTTGCGGAATACGCTGTGGATTGAACTGTGTCTGTGTCTGTGTCTGTGTCTGTGCTGCTGCTGCCTTTTCTTGGCTTTTTGCCTTTGAACGTGCTTGTTGCACTGATTGTTTAATCGTAGTGACGCGTTGGCTCAGTTCTATATTTGTGCGCGAATCTGACGTGGGGACTTTGTGATATTCTTTAATGTAGGCGATCGCCTCATTGCACGATTGGAATCTATCCATCGGTCGCTTTGCCGAACACTTCTTTGTAAAGTGTTGATACCAGACAGGCACATCGGCTCGCTTATCGCGAATGTTGGGAAAGGGAGCCTTGCTGTGCATTTCTGCGAGGGTCTCGACTTTTTTGCTGAAGAAGGGAGGTTCCCCTACTACAATTTCATAGGCCAATATGCCTAGGGTATAAATATCGCATCGTCCATCAACGTCCTTACCGCGAAATTGCTCGGGTGCCATGTAGAGTGGCGTTCCAACTGTTTCGCCGATTGCAGTCCTTCGTTTCGTTCCCCGCCAGCGGGCAAGGCCGAAGTCGAGTAGCCGTAGCTCTCCTTCCGTTGAAATGAGTACGTTCTCCGGTTTGAGATCTCGGTGCGTGACTCCTTTTTTATGGGCAATCTGAAGACCCTGACATATCTCTGTCAGTATCCAAACGACATCTTCGAAGGGAAGGTTGTTTTCACTAAACGCCCGTATGAGTTTCGCTAGACTTTTTCCTTCGACATACTCCATGGTCAAGAATACAAGATCGTTCTCATCTCTTCCGATATCGTAAATACGAATGATATTGGGATGACTGAGCTCTCTGGTCAGCGAGACCTCGTCTTGGAATCGGCGATACATTGACGTGTCTCGGGCGAAAGAAGATGACAACACTTTCAGAGCCACGGGCCGACCACCGAGCTCATTGTCGTTGACCAGGTACACGCTTCCGACGCCACCGGCCCCTATATGCCGATCCACCGTATAGCGTTTGGCGATGAGTTCGCCTTTTTGCAGCTCTTTTCCCATGTATTAACTAATGACCACACAACTGCGCGCCCAACCAATGTCGCGCTTTTTTATCGGTAGTACCCTACATGCATTCATCACCCGAGAGGCTTCCCCCGCAAGGGGACATCTCTTCGTGCATCTCAGCAGTCGAGACGGCTTTTCTTTCTGCCGCGGCATAGAGGAGCTCAGGTATCTGAGATAGCAAAACAATTAATATCGCCGCGAGCAATGCATATTCGATCATATTACTCCCACGTTCGTTGTCGGGGAGCGGTTCTCGAAATATACTTTTAAGCGCGTCGATCATAACCGCAGTACGTACCTCAAGATTCGACGCAAGAAGATACTTTCTGCTGCCTTGACGATATTCTCCCCATCGTGGAGGTCTTGATCGTTGTTGGTCAGCATATAGCGCCAGTATTCTCGAAAATTTTTCCACGCCGGGTCAGCCGTTGGAAACATTTCTGGATTAGTCGCAGTCGGCGGGACAGGATGATACCGCCGATGATACGGACTGAAGACATGCAGGATATTCTCTCGCTCGACGTCCATTCCAAAAGCTCTGATAAACCTGTTTATCGCCTCGGGCTGCGAATCAAGGCCAGTTGTGGGGAAGTAGACAATGGTGATTGGCCGACCAGATAATTCGTTGGTTACCATAGTTCGAATGGCAGTTATCAGTGCATTGTCGTCGGGAATTGGTCGGTGAGTGATTATCAGCAATGCTGATTGTACCGAGTCCCGACCCGAATAATTGCTGCCGTCGAAGTACAGTGGTCCGTTGTCGTCAACTATAGGAAATAGGCCGGGAGAGAGAATGCTCGGGACATACGCTGAAGGAAATACCGCGCCGGCTCCCGATGGTTGGGTGCCGGTAACGAAGTGTAAGACCCCTTTGTAGTCCGGCGTGTAATCATTGTGAAAGCAGAGTGATTCCGGTTTATTGCAGATCCGAATATTCGCCGGGTACGTTGGATGTCCGTTTTGCGGAAAGATATCGAGTTGTTGCTCATAGGGGCAGCGCTGGGTGCTGCCTATGATCGAAACAAGTTCTGCCGCATTCAGCGGTCGCGTTTCTCCTGGAGACGCGCAAGCAGTAGGGGTCTCAGGACAGGCTTGATCCCAAGAGTCTGGCGGATTGTACGGCTTGCTTCTCAAAGCTTCTTCATACGAATAGGATGAAGGCTCAAAATTGGAATTTTCCAAAATTGCGCGAGTTTGACTGAGCTTGAATCGGTCAATTCCTTGTTTTGCCGCGGAAGCGTAGAGGTGGTAGCACATGCGCAATTGGTTGCTGATCAAAGAATGATGCTGCCGCCAGGTCAAATCGGGTGCGTTATTCGGATCGGACCATCCACCTGGAAAGGGGTTTATCGGACCTTGTTTGTCGGCGGAGTCATAGAAGAGATACGGAAGTTGATAACGCTTCTCAGCGATGTCATCACCAAAACTAATTACTTTAACCGGCGAATTGGGAAAGGCTTCGGCTTCGTGAGCCGGGTTGGTGATAAGTAATTCGGTCATATGGCGAAGGTGGCCATGGCGCGATGCGAGTTCCATTATCGAAGACATGAAGGCGTTTCGCATGAGAATTGCCGGATTCATACAAGCGACCAGCAGTTCCTCCCGGTCGCTCACAAGCATTCCGGCCGGATCATTCCATGTGAGAAAGGGTGGGCCAAACTTATCCTCGTACTCTGCATCGACAGCGTTTACGCCAGCCCCGAGATCGTCCCAGCGCCGAGCTTCGGATACTGCCTGAGCTTTTGCTGTAGTAGATCCGCCGATGGTATGTGCATCTGTTTCCGCACTAAATGCCTTCAAATTGCTGTTTGGTTTGGTGTCGTACTCAAACAGGGGATCGTAGGCTTGGCGAAACGCGTCGCTGTAGCCACTGGGTCCACCAAAAAATCGGAATCGTGGATCATGAGCGAAGGTAGAAAACTCAGGTGAGACAATAATTGAAAGACCTGGACTGCTATCTACAGGCGAGGCCGGGTTGAACACTGGGAGGGCCGCTCTCGGTGGCCGATGCCATACCGAGCGCGCGACTATTTTGGTGTCAATCAGTAGATCGAGGACCGTTCCAGTGACCTTCGCCTCGATCTCACAGCCTACTTTCGCACCAGCGTCACTAAAGTTGTGCCAGAGTGTCTTGGGATACTGATCCTCAACATTGGTCGGGCGAACATCACCGACAAATTGACAATCAACACCGCCTGGGAGATCGCACTTTGCGCCAATCAAATCGTTAAAGGTTTGGATTGTGTTAATCTCAGGATAGCCGGAACCGGTGCCGGAAGTGTCGACTGTTTCTGTTTCACCAGGAAATTGGAAGTCACCTGAGGCAGGCATAGTTGGGATCAGAAGACGTGCTGAGGTGATCTCGGAGTATCGAGGAAAGCCGCGGACGACCATATCGTTCATCCATTCACGATATTTTAGCACAGCTGAGCGCTGAATCACGGTATTGTCAGCAACGTCTTTACAGATAATCTCGAGCCTCGACCGCAGCTCTTGATTTGCCACCCGGATGGTCATCGTATCAATTGCCAGCAGTGCATAGATGCCGCCAATAGACGCGATAAAAAGCGCAACAATGAGAATGACGATCCCAGATTCTTTGCTCGATGTAGGTGTCTTTTCCATACTAGAAATCAAAGAGTGCTGTATCGAAGAACATCGTTCGCGAAATGACATACCTTGGCTCATCCCTTGGGCTTGCTGTCGCGGCAAATAAGGCTGTTATTGGGCGATCAAACGCAGTTTCCACATTATAGTCACATCGAAGTACAGTTCTTGTTTTGCTATCCGGCAAGGCTCCCAGGCTATTGGGTGGTAACATTCTGCACGCAAGGCAACGCCCACCACCCACGGTATCCGGTTCGCACGGATACCGAATGGTATTTCCTATACTAATCCTAACTGCCTCATGGGCGTAGACTAGCACGTATCTGTGGCTTATCGGTAGTTGATCAAAGTCGACGGCGAAGTTCGTCTGGGCCCAGTTGTCGTAAAAATTTTTACAATCGGTATTGTCAACGTTGTGGCAGAACAGCTCGTAGTTTGCAGTAGTCCAAAAAGGGGTGGTGTGGAGGCGAGCGATCATTTCTCTGCCGATTCCTGCGCTGTCTGAGCGTGTTATTCCTAAACGAACAGCTTGATTTACCGCCGAGGTGACGCTTGCTTTCGCATGAACAAATAAAGAGAGCCACATTCCCATCAAGAGAATGATAAGTACGATCGGCACTATCAGCGCGAACTCTGTGAAGGTGCTTCCCCGTTCATTTGTTGCCAGTTGATGTATCATGCCTGTTTGAAGTTGGTTGTGCCTCTCTCGTTCGCAGAATAGAAGCCACTCTATCGCACCCCAGCTCTCATTAAGTCGTCAGATTTAGAGGAAATCTTAAGTATTTTAACGGTTTATCTAGAGTTAGTCGCCTTGGCTCGCAGGCTAATCACCTCAGAACGCTCGTGAATCTAGAGCAGAATGAGCGTTCTGAAGAATTAAACTAGATGCAGAGTAACTTGCGGCTTAACACATACCGGGTGGTGGGGGGTCTACCGGTAAACTTTCGGGGCATTCGTACAGTGCGTCCGGTGTTACTTCTTCATACCCATAGGGGTCATTTGGATCTGGCCGAGGACTAAACCGCACCACTTCAGAGTCCGAATTGATACAATTGGCGATACCCGCCACTGCGCCATGACTTTCTTCGGGATTACATCCACAACTTCCAATCGGTGTTGGATCAAAACAAGTGTTTCCATATTCGTACCAGGGCTGCGCCGGACAGCTGGCCGTAGTGCAGCAGAGGCCATCGCAGACTGATTGTGTATTGGCATAGCAATTCTGTCCTGGACTGGCCTCGGTAAGGCTGCAACATTCTCCAGTCGGAGAATATCCGTAATCCATACAAACCAAGTTTCCTCCCATATCGCACTCTATGCCGCCCATATAATTTGCGCAGCCCTCACATTTCTCGGTGACGTTATTCCACTTGGTGTTGGGCGCGCAGCAATGGACTGTTGCAGTTCCCTCGCCATTATCGTTGCTAGCACCGACGTTGTAGTACTCACCCCAATAGCAGATACCAAAGTCTTCCGGCACCGTCTCTTCGGCTTCCTCTACGTCTCCACCGGGATCGAGCTCAGAGTAGTGCTGGCAAACTGGTTCGCCTTCCTTGGGAATCATAGCGACTAGCACCCCTGGCGGGGGATTTGCCGTGCCGTAGCAGGCGGCAATGTCGAGTGTCGAGCATTCGTCCGCCGGATCATTGGTTGCATCGTTGAGTACCATATCCCCTGAAGGATCGATGAGAAATCCACAAGTGGTCAGTCCCTCACTCGCTGCCGAGCATGAACTTAAGATTTCGTTCAAGAGCGAAGCTGCATCTTGTCGAACAACGAGTTTGCCCCCTTGGTATTCGTAGATCAGCACTGGATCGATGAGACAGGCAGAAATTGCCGCAAGCGCTCTCATTGTTTCATCCGAGCGTTCTGAGAAGCGAACAGTCCAATCGATTGCGGCAATTATGAGCGGTATGAACACGACGAGGAGTATTGCGAATTCAACCATGGCAACACCACGGTTTCTGTCCTTTGTGAGCATTCGCATAGGGTACCGACGTGAGGTTTGCATTCTCTGCAGAGTTAGTCGTCTATTCTATTGAAAAGCTTAACTATTTCGAGCATAAAGAGGTCTGCTTGTCAGTGTATCGTCTTTTCAACAGCCATTGTAGTCTAAATTTAAGAGTTTTGCCGGACTGCCCGTTCGGTATAGTAGGATACGGTAGATATGGTTATACGATTTTTGGACATCTTGTTTCGAGCCACTCCTTCTGTGGGAGCTTTTACTGTGGGAGCTTTTTCCGGGGCAGCCCCCTCTTTAGCAGCTCTGTGCGCGCTGATTCTGCTATGTGGAACTCTCGGAGTGAACGACTCCCATGCTCAGTATCGGAAGAAAGAAGAACTCAACCTCGAGTCATTGCTGGGAACTGAGGATCCGAGAGACGCTGAACTTAAGCAACTGCCGTTTGCCGTGCCTGATGATCCGAACAAGTTGCCTGATACTGCATTGGTAATCACTACCAAGGGCCCGTTTGAAGTGAAACTCTTTCGCAACCGTACACCAATCTCAATCGCTAATTTTCAACATTTGGGTAAAAAAGGAATCTACGAAGGGGTTGCCTTTCATCGCTACATTCCGAACTTTGTGATCCAGGGTGGAGATCCAACAGGAACCACGCGAGGAGGCCCCGGTTGGAGTTTGCCGCAAGAAATTGACCCTGATGTTTCTCATGTGCGTGGCACAATTGGCTGGGCCCGTCGACCGGCTCAGTCAAATCCTGAGCGCAAGTCAAACGGTAGCCAGTTCTATATTTGTCTTACTCCGCAACCGAGATTGGACGGTTTCTATACTGCATTTGGTGTTGTCATTCGTGGCATGGAGAATGTAGATCGTCTTCGACCCGGTGATAAGATTCTGAAAGTTCGATTTCCCCGAGACAGTTAGCTTGCTCTTGAATTAGTTTCCAGGCGGCTCTGACGTGCTTCTTTGTCGTGCTGGTCTGTCCGACACAGAGGCGAAGCACAAATGATCCGCTTAATTTCGTGTGCGAAAGATACAGCTTCCCACTGCGATTTAAATTCTCGATCAGCCGTTGGTTCAGTCGATCGATTTCGTTTTCATCTTTTGCTGTCGCCGGCTTGTATCGAAAACAGACGGTATTGAGGGGCACCGGTGCCATGAGTTCGAAGCAATCGCTTTGCACGATACATCGCGCAAACTCCCAAGCAAGTGAGATATCAGATTTCAATTTTTTACGTAGCCCGTCGAGGCCGTAGGCGCGGAGCACAAACCAGAGTTTCAAGGAGCGAAACGGTCTCCCCAATTGAATTCCCCAATTGCGGTATTCTACGGTTTGATCTTGTTTTGGGGTCTTCAGATACTCCGGCAGTATCTCAAATGTTTTAACGAGTGCCACAGCGTTTCTTACGAACAAAACCGAGCAGTTGAGATTCGTTAGCAGCCATTTGTGCGGGTTCACGACGATGCTATCGACTGCCTCAACTCCCTGAAGCATCCAACG
>CBDUGV010000031.1:0-23534 GCA_965366815.1 uncultured Bdellovibrionales bacterium
AGGAACGAGCAACAGCATGCTGTTCATGGCGGGCACTACGATGATGAGTAATGTCTATGTTCGCTTGCGATTTGGGAAAGTGCCTGTTGGCGCGGAACTCGAGGCCCTACGGGTGAGCGATCCACTGCGCTTTGAAAAACTGAGTCGCACCCTCAAGCAAGGTCAAATGATTGGTGAGGTCATAGATGCGGCAGATGGTCTCTCAGACATGTCCGGTGCTTTCGCGCTCGTAGATGACATCGACTACAATAATCCTGAACATCTTGCCGCATTGGCTGCCCGATTTGGCATGTCACTTTGGGATACGGTTGATTGGAAATCTTCGAATGCGGGAAATGTTACAGGCCCGACGGATTCGGCTCCGCAAGTGATTGAGAACTTCAATCTAAACGACGTCGTTGGTGATGTTCGATTCTCTGGCAATGGGCAAGCGTTGTTTGTCAGCAATCAAGATCTCGTTGCCGAGCTCTACGTTCAGTCTCGGGTGAAAGATCTTGAAACCTCGAGTGATCATCAGGGAATGACTCAAGAACAGTTAGTAGAGATTGCTCGGACCGAGAGTCAAGGTGTTGTTGCTTTTGCCGAGCGCAATACCGGTCGAATGGTCGTGCCCGAAACTCGAGGGGCGGACCGGCAGCAGAGAATCATCGCAGCCTCCTTTATGGCACATGAAAATGCCCACCTAGAAGGAAAGCCTGAATTCGATGCCTGGCGCGCGCAGGCCGACTACTTAGAGCGAAACGGTTTGCAGCTCGAATTTAGTAATGGTCAACCAATTATTCGAGCTGCGAGCGGTGACGTGGTCGTTCACACCCCCGATAGCCATATAGAAGAATATTTGGCGGCGAATTACAGCGCAAGAGATAGAGGTGAGCAGGGAACACTTCCGCAGGTAATGGCGGCTCGGAACACTTCTACTAGTGGCGAACTGAGCACAGTAACTTCTCAAGAAGCCGCTGATCTCCTCGAATTTTGGGATGAAGATCAAGCTGCCCTTAACCCTGATGAGCGAAGCGACTTATACTGGGCACTTCGTGGTCAAGAAATGCTGGGCCTCGCTGAGAATGTAGAGCTGCTTGAAACAGCGGCGCGAGAGCGTCTAGTGGCTGAGCTTGGCTTAACCGATGCGATGTCGATCGAGGAGCGAGACCTCACCGCGAGACGAGCTGAGGCGATGGGCTTGCTTGAAACAGCGCCAGAGGCGGTGCAGCAGCAGTTAGTTGATGCTGTCTCGATTGTCTCGCTGGCCGAAAGCTACAATGCAGATCCTAGCAGCCTCACAGCATCTGATGCGACAGAGCTTTTCTTTGCAGCGCGTCGTCAAAATGAGACCGCCCGCATTGATGATCTGGCCGCGCTTGAATCCACGGTGCGAGCGCATTTGCAATCTGAAGCGGATCAGCTGCGGGTCAATACCCGAAGCCTTAGTATTCGCGAGCAAGCGGTGCTACAGCAACAGTTGACTGACCTCGATATGCTCGAGATGCAGGACGGGGGAGTTAAGCAGACCCTTGCGCGAGCAGTTGAGATAGATGCGCTTCGCAGAGAATACCGAGCTGATCCCGCGAGCATGACGCGGGAACGTCGTGGTGAACTGTACTGGGCGCTTCATGAGCGGGGTGAGATTGCGGGCGACCCCGCCGCCGACGCGTTGAAGCAAAGTGCGCAAGAAATAGCGCAAGATACTGCGTATCAAATAGAAGCGGATCTCAGTGCAGCTAGCCATCGTCAGTTGCTTGAGCTCGAGCATCAACTGTCTGTGCTTGGAATGCTAGGACAACAATCGGCGGAGCTTCGTGGGCAACTCGATTCGGCCGTGGATTTCGAATTACAGCTGACGACTGTGGCTGAAGGGGATATCGTTGGCGAAAGCGAATTTGTAGATTTCGCAGCCTCACTGCGAGCTTTGATGAGGCAAGAACAGCGACCTTTAGAGGCGTATCTCCCATCGACTCATCCGCAATACCATCGTCTGGCGGAGAACCTATCGAGAATTGACGGACAGGATTTGGGTGAGCTTGTTGAACGAGTGGCAGCACAAACAGGTGAGAGCGTTGAGACAGTGGAGCAGGTGCTTCATGACATGTCTCTCTATGCGGGACAGCACGGCTCGATTACTAGAGAAGGGGTCGAACATATACGAGCTCAGTTACGTGAGCGCGGAATGCTCAAGAGAGGTGCTGAGGATACGAATGCAGTTATCTTTATTCCAGGGGGCGATACCGTCGCCGACCAGCTGGCCGCCATGCCGCTTGGTCGAAACCATGCGCGATTGAACACAACCTCGGATATCACCGAAGCAGATGTATTGATTGTCGACCAAGCGATTTTGCATAGACTTGAGAATGATGCCGATTTTGCACGTGCAGTTGTTGAAAACGACGTGCAGCTGATGGTGGTAGGTGGGTACGCCGGAACACTCAACTTGGATGGAACGCGTGGGCGCGATGCGCTTGGGCAAATAGAGCAGCAGCTTACCGCATCAGTCGAGCAGTTTCGGGCAAGCCGTGCTCGTGCAACCACGGTGCCGCAGCTTACTACTGATGAACTCAGTACCCAGCTTGAAGGAGTGTTCGATGCGCTAGAGAAAGAGAATTACTATCTTGGCGATTCTTTGGGAGGCTTCAGTGATGATACACTGGGACGTCGTTTACTGCTAAGTGGTCTTAACAATAACGGGTTGCTCATACAGGCTGAGAAGCTAGTTGAGAATGGTGACGCGGATAATCTTGTTACTGCGCTGGAGCAAGTAACACAAAGTGAATTGGACACCTTACTAGACCTCGCTCGAGAGGCAAGAGCAGAGGGCAAGGAGATCGATCCGCAAGTCTATTCTGAACTGCGTCACTACACTGAAATTATGGCGGGAATACAACGATACCGGGAGAATTTAACTTCTCGCTTGGGATACTCCGGGAGCGGTCTGCAAGTTCCAGGTACTGATACGGCTGAGCTCGTTCGACGTGCAATACGGTCTCATGATCTCGGCATTCCTCATCGGCGAGTCGACGTGATGTCCCCAGCTGTGCCTGAATCGGGGAATGTACGAGAGGCTATTGTCGATCAACTCGGGCAACCGCCGGTGCGGTTTGAAACACATTCAGAGTTAGAGCAAGATGGGCTCTATCTCAGCGATCGCTATGGCTGGATTCAAGTTGTTGGTCGAACTGCTGACGGTGCGCTGGAAGTTATTCGTTTCGAGAAGAAGCCGCGAACCCCCCTGACTGCTGATCAGATTGCCGGAAGGAATCCAGTCGATGGCTCACAACGGCGTCCACCCAGAAGAATTATAACAATTCAGCCTGATAGCAACCTGCGCTTTGCTGATTGGAGAAACGACGTCGCATTGAGCAATCAGGCTCTTGTCGATAGGGGGATCACTGTAGAAAATGCTGCCCTTTGGTTCTCGATGGGTGATTTGCATCAACAGTTTGCGAATCGACCACGCGAAGGAGTGGCTGCTCGTCGATATGAGAGATTAAATAGCATTCTCCAGGAGGTGGCTCCGGGGCAGAATCTCGACACCTTCCTACAACAGATGGAGCAGAGCCTAGTCGGTGGGGAACTCAGTGCTGAGAACGCCGCTACTGCCCAGCAGTTTCTTATCGAAGTGTATCGTCAAACAGGAGTTGACTTGGTGCAAATTGGCACTGCCCGCCAAGCTGCTCAGAATGCAGCGTATAGTTGGAGAAGTTTCCCGGAAATCGTAGCCGAGCCGACTGTGTTCAACGGGCAGACTGATGTTGCCAGAGTAGACATATTCGTCGATAGCTTTGTACGGGATCAGCTTTGGGAGAATGGTGTCAGCGTCTTTGATCCCAATCTCCGCGAGGGTAGCACTCAAGGTCAGGAGCATCCGCGTCGAGCATTCTTTAATGACTTCTATCCGAAAGGTCGTGAGGGAGAGAATCGTCCGGTCAACGAATTCAGCCGAAGAATGTGGGAGTTAAAGAAAGATGCAGAAGAGGGTCGTATGGATGACCTCGCGACGCATGCTACTGAAATGGTGCAGGAGAATCGAGAAGCGCTCAATGCCTTTCTCGCAGAGCATGCAGAATTGCTTGATGGCAGGCCGGTGGTTGTCGTCTCTATGCCGGGCTCGAGTGGTGCGCAATCCGCTTCAGCAGCACTCGCAGAAGCTGTAGCCGAAGAGCTTGGCTACGATCATCAACAGCTCCTCGACAGACGCTCAGAGAGACATACTCGAGGTAGAAACAGCGATCGCCAGAGTCGAGTTGAAACGAAACCACAGAAGACACAGAAAACGAGAACCAGGCGAATGCGTAACTCAGGAAACACCTATGCGCTAAATGCAGATGGGGAAAGTTTAGCAGAGAATACAGTAGTTATTTTGATTGATGATAACTCCACCTACGATGTGACCCTCAATGTTGGCCGCGAGCGACTCCTGCCAAACGACGTTTTGGCAATCTCATTCGGTCGTACGGTAAGATCTCAGAGCAACGTTTCTAACTGAGTAAAATTATGCTAGAATTCGCGGGTGTTTTGGCTTCGTTCCGCCAGAACCGAAGTAAGTGGTCCAAAAGATTGGAGGTTTGTATGGGAAAGCCGCTTCGGCTCCCCTCACTTGTTTTGCCCGAGGCGCCATTCGTGGTGATTTCGGGTTGCCAACGAGGCGTCGACCAGGCTGGTCTCGACGCCGCTAGAGAATTGGGTATTCCTTGGGGCGGTTGGGCACCAAGGGGCAAGCGAATGAAGGTTGATGAAGGTGAGGGTACCATTCCGGACCTCTACTTTACCAACAACGGTTGTTCGCTCAAGGTCGCCAGTTTCGGTGGCTACCCGATAAGGACGGAAGGGAATGTTCGCGACTCAGACGGGACCGTTGTGGTGTATTCAGAGAAATTGGGCCGTGGCACGCAGCTCACGATTCAATTTGCGGATGATCACAACAAACCTGTCTTCAGAGTTGATCTCGACGATCCCCCGGATGCAGAAGCTTTTCGGGAGTGGGTTGAGAGCAACAACATCCAAGTCGTGAACATCGCCGGTTCGAGTAAGTCTACGACATACGACCCAACAGTCGCATTGTTGAAGACCTACTTTGGCGCCGTCCAAAACTCGTAAACCGTTGGAGAACAACTGAGAGAGCGTTTGTATGAACGAACACTGGAGTAGGCCACGCCTACTCCAGTTTCACTTCTCTAAAAAATTCCCGTTGACCGACTCCGTTTACTGAAAACATCGCGGGGAGGCCGTTTTTAAAACAAACTTCCCCACGAATTAGGCTTCGATAGTCCTAAGACTTTCTCCAGGGTACGTAGAATTGAATTCGGCTTCGAGCGTAGTGAATGCTTGCTCAAGTGCCGCGATTCGCTGTGCGATTCGCTGTTCTGCTTGGCAATGCCGTTGCAGATCGCGTACAGCACTTTCAATCGAGGTGCGAATGGCGGCATTCGATTCGAGCGGATAGCTCAGTGTTCTCAAAACACGAACGAATGGGGGAGCCTCCCAACTCGGTGGGCTTGGCTCCCGCTTCGACAGTTCTTCGTAGAAACGAAGGTCGAACTCTTCACCCTGCTCTCGACTTCTCGCTTGCACTGCCATGGCAGCATAGCAAAAGTCGCGGCGGGCGCTTGACCAACGTAGGTCCTGTGCGGCTGCGGTGAGTTGCTGATTGAGCAAAGCTGAACCCCAAAGATCCAAGCAGGCGAGTGCTCTGCTTCGAATATCAACGTCAGCGATTTTCAATAGCAACTCTCGAAGGGCGATGACTGGCGGGCTCCATTCCTGGAGTTTCTGCCAATCTCGCCGGAAAATAGCGGTCATGGTCGACTCTCCAAAATGAAGCAGCAGGTGCCGTCTGAAAACCCAATGTTTTCAAAACTCTAACGGCCCCCCAGCTGTCCCAGTGCTGTCACTGGAAAAGCCGAAGGGTTGCTATGACTCAAACAATTGCAATAAAGAACCAGCATATTACTAGCAAAATGCTGGCTTTTTGGAAAACAGGCCATCCCAGGTTCATCCTGGGCCAGTTGGGCGGAGAATCGGCAATTACTGGCAGCTGCCAAAGGTCTCAATCGTCGTGCCAGCTGCGCTTGCGAAACAGCCATTTTGATAGGTATTGCCATCGCAGCCGCAGACAAAATCCGCAGTCAGTGGACAGTTTATCGGAACCTCCTGGCAAGTACCAAAAGAACCCGGTCCACCACAACTCCCGACTTCATATTCGCAAAATAGACCAGATTGGCAGGGTAGGTCTCCGGCACCACCGCAGATTTGCCCCAATCCCTGCAGAACGCTTTCGCAACTGTTGTTTGAAAAAACGGAAACGCTATTGCCCAGCGCAGCACAGAAATTGGCGAAGGTAACACCGTTGCAACCGCAAACTGGCTGAACTTCAAGGGTGCAGATAGTTGGAGCGAGCTCACAGGTGCCAGGCTCTCCCAATGCGCCACAGGAGGCGTCGGGAAAGCGGCAAAACTCTCCTGGTCCACACTCGGTGTCCACAGCTCCGCTGCACGATTGCAGTGGAGTCATTGAACTCTCATCTAGCATCTCTTCTGTGCTGGTATCGCAAGCAACGAGAGTAAGAACGATAAGTCCGCTCAATAAGAAGATGCAAAATCGAGAAGTGCAGAAGTTCATGTGGCTCGCCTATGTCGAATGTAGATAGTTTAGCGTTCCCGCTGTTCTTTAGCTGAGTTCGGAGAAGAAGAAAAGCAAGCGCTCAAACAATCGATTATGCTAACCTCCTGGCCTAACTGATGAAATCTCGACATATACACATAGATCTTGCGGTTATACACATACCTGTGTATGCTGGAAGTATATAAGTATTTTGCCTTCCAGATCCATGGGAGCCTAGAACTGAGGTTTTGAAATGAGACCAGTAGAACAGAAAACGTCGATGGAAGCCGGTGATCTTTTGAAGATCATTGTGCGCAGTGCGGGCTTGATAGCCTTGGTAGTCGGTTTAGTGCTGATCTGCGATCTCTTTACTCGCGCTTGGAGTTTACTCGACGATCCCAAACTAATCTCAAAGCTCTCAGTTGACATTGATACCCACTCGAACTTGGGTGCCTTTAGTGATGACCTCTACGCTAACGTGAAGCCTCATATAAGCTCTGAAACGTCAGCGAAACCAACGCAAGGCGCTCCTGACGCTGCACCTGTAGCTGGGCCAACACAAGTAAGTGATGCACCAGCCGTTAAGGCACTCAATTTGTCCTACTTTTTTGCCTGGGCGATTGTTCTTACTGTTCTAAAAATCTGTGTCAGCTTGGCAATGAGTGCGATGAAATATGGAGCAGAGTTGGCCCTGCACGACCGTGAAGATAAGCGCTTGCGCACATTGGTTAAGGAGGCAGTTGAGAAGTTCCACATTACCCAGGAGGTTGGGTAGTGACAGCGCTAGCGAGTTGAATCGAGATAGGCAAGGAGTTCTGCTGGAAACTTGTAGCCGGCGCCAGAAATGTTCGCGACATTTGCCTCAATGACGATGGCATCGTAACTCAGCACCTGTTTTTCCCAATCGATGTTTGCATGGTCGATTGGGAAGAAACCTCCGTTCCCCGGGCGAAATTTCTTATAGTAAAAAAAGTGCATAACGTCCTTGGTTACTCCTTGGGCTAAGAGCTCTTCTGTGATGGTCATCGAAAAACTAGTTCCAACAAAGAGAATACGCGGTTTGTAGCGCCCTGGATCGAGCGTCCGTTTCTCTGGGTGAACGTACGGCGCTGGTCGGTTGGTCGCTGTGATAAAGTAGAGGTTCGTTACGTCGAGCAGATCATGGTCTCTGCCGAGCGCTCGATGCGACATCTCTATCGGCTGGCATTGCACTCTTGGGAGACTTTTTTTCGTCAGCTGAGCAATCTGAGATACGAGCGATTGCGTTACTAAGCAAGACGCGACGTGGTTCCAATGAGAAGCGGATGGCTGAAAGAATCGATACGGGTAGTCGTTTTTGCGTGCGGTCAGCAGTTCGTGTCCATCGATGTAGTTTAACTTGTAGCGATCGAGCAACGGTCTGATTTTTTCATAACTACTCTTTCGCATTGCTCTAGTTGGATCCTTGAAGTTCGCAGGAACGAGTTCTGGGTAGAATTCTAAAAGGTTCGTGCTAATCAATAGTGTTGAAGCGATACCACGCTTCTCAAGTAGCGACTGAAGTCGCTTAATATCCTTTGCTCTCTTCTCGAAAACGGCATCCGCTTCGACACCTTGCTTGTTGAGGGAACTGAGATACATAGGCTGAAAAAGTTGCTTTTCCTTACCGACGTACACCGTCGTGCCATAGTTCAAGGAGACTTGATTAAAGATCTGATAGGTAAATTCGTTGCTAAGCCTGAGCAGGTAGCCGTACAGGCCATGGCGTTTTAAGAACCAGTCTTCGAAACGGGCCTGAAATTTGCCTTTGACAAAAGAGGACCAAGAGAACTGGGGTGGGTGAGTGCCTGGGACATTGACTGCATGTATTGCCATTCTCGGTATGGGCTCATAGGCAAGTTGATAGAGTGGGGCGATCAACAGTAAGAACAGTAGGGTCAAGCATATGAGACGTAGAACGAAACTGACGGCGTTTGAAATCAACGAGTTGTGGTTTTGTAGAACCGCCGCTGGCGAGTCGAACTCCTGTTGATCGGCGTCACTTCGAGGCTCAATGGGAGAGACCGTGTTGCTTGAGATTGAGTTTTTCGAACCAGTTCGCATCGAGACCGTTCCTAGAACCTAAAGTATATAAACGGAGCGAAATTCGAAGTCGCCAGTGCAAGCACCGAGAGAAGCAAGCAGATAGCGCTGGTCGAAAATCGAAACAGAGTAAGCGGTATCTCAGAAGCGTTCTCTTGCCGGCGATTGAGGATCTCAGGCAGACGAGGCCAGGAAGGGACAAAGCACAACAGGCTAGCGAGAACGAATATAAAAACTCCTGCGTTGTGGATTACAAGCGCTGGGACCATATACTCGCTTACGGTCCAATACTGTGCCACACTGAACATCCGATCGAGATAGAAGAGTGCTTCACCAAAGGTTTCGCAGCGGAAAAACACCCATCCCACACAGACGAGTATGAACGTGAGGCCAGTATTGAAAACCCGACCGAATCGTTTTGAGAAATCTATCCAAAACAGTTTATCAAGGGTGAGAAAGAATCCGTGAAAAGCACCCCAAACGATGAAATTTGTGGACGCTCCATGCCAAAGTCCAGAAATTAAAAACACTATCCACAGATTCGCATATCGGCGAAGTCCATCTACGCGGTTGCCACCCAAGGGTATATAGAGATAATCGCGCATCCATCGGGAGAGTGAGATATGCCACCGACGCCAGAAGTCACTGAAGTTTTGTGACGTATAGGGCCGGTCGAAATTTTCAAGAAAATGAAATCCCATGAGTTTTCCCAAACCGATCGCCATATCCGAGTAGCCAGAGAAATCGAAGTAAATCTGATAGGCATAGCAGATGATGCCGAGCCAGGCGTAGGGTGTAGAGAGCTGTGCCTCAGAGAGCGAAAAAACATTAGAGGCAACCGCTCCCATTGTGTCAGCGATCAAAACTTTCTTGGCCAAACCGACGCAGAATCGATATGCGCCATCATGGATCGATTTCAAATCGTGAACTCGTTCTTCTATTTGCTGACTTACATCTCGGTAGCGGACTATCGGCCCGGCAATTAGTTGCGGAAAAGACACGACATACAGCAAATAGTTTACAATCGACCGCGCAGGAGCAACGCTTCTTCGGTATACGTCAACCAGATAGCTAATCTTTTGAAAGGTAAAAAAGGAGATACCTATTGGTAAGGCAACCTCTGTCCAGAGAATTGGCGAGATGCCAGCTGCTAGAAAGGCGCTATTGAGTTCGTTGAAGAAAAAATTGCTGTACTTGAAATAGATCAGCAGAGCAGTGTTGCAGAGAATGCCTATCGTCAACCAAAACTTCCGGGTTCTATCAGATCGGACTGAAAGCTTTTTCGAGATAAGGTAGTCGGCAATGGAACTGAGCAGGAGTAAGGGGACAATTTTAGGCGCACCCCAGGCATAGAACAGATAGCTCGCAAGGAGCACGATCACGTTTTTTCCAATTCGCGGTGTTAGATAGTATACGGCTAGAAATATGGGTAAAAAGCCAAATACGAATGTGAACGACGAGAAGACCATGAGAACTTATACCGAGAGTTACTCAGAAGAAAAAGTCAGAAAGGTAAGTCTCATATTTCCGTAGATTTTTTGAGTGAATTGCTCGTTATCGGTTGGCACTACTATATGTGAGAACCGTTTGCTTGGGTCTCGACAACCGCGATAACAAAACTAGCCAGTGTCAGGCACTTGCGGTAGAAAATTACTAGGAGTCTATTGACCCTAGTTCGAAAGAGCTAGTTGCACGATATGTAGGCATTCATGCAGTGAGCGAAGCGAGATTCGAATCTAGCGAAAAAGTCTTAACCCTCTGGCTTGAGACGGAATCCCGAACCCAAATAGTACTCTCGATTCTCACACTTTTGGTTCTGACTCTTCCCTCGCTGCTCATTGCAATGGAGATAATTCCGGCGGAGTGGCATGGACAAACGCCGAGGTATGCATATGTTCCGGCATGTTTTGGACTGCTGGTTTCCTATATGTTGGGGCACCATGTTCGAAAGATTGCATTCGATCGGGAGTTTAACCAATTTCGGACATACAGCTCTCTATTATTCTTTCCGGTTCGAGTGTCGAAGAGACCTCTCTCTGACTTTCAGCGAGTTGAGCTACGGGGCTTCCAAACGAGTCTCGACAGCGGAGGCTTTCGAACACATGAAGTGCAGTTTTGCACGAATGATCCTCTCGATTACTTTGTGGTAACGAGAGTTTCCAAAGCATATTCCTACGCGAAGGCAATTACTGAGCGAATATCGCAGTTTCTCGAGATTCCCTACGTCGACCATACCTTTTCTCAAGGAGCACCAGAAGCTCGTAGCGCTGCAGCTGTTGGTACACTGCTGGAAGACGCATCGGAGTCTATACCGGCAGTTGAGAAGCCGCCTCATTTCCCTGTCGAGCAAGTCGAGACTGAGCAGCAGATCAGTATTAGAATAGCACCGCAGCCGTTAACTCTAGCTGAGAAGCTCATGAAGGCTATTGTTGTTCTGTTCCCGCTGTTTGTTGGATTCGCAGTCTATTGCTACTGGGCGAGTTCCGTGTGGGCTGATCCGAATGAAGGACTGGCTTTTCTTGTGTTTTGCCTACTTGGCTGTGGTCTCGTTTTTCTCGTTTTTTGTTTCCTGTTCCTTTTTGGTTCTTCCGATGCTCAATCCATCGAGATTACTTCAGAGACGCTGAGTTTTCGTGGTTTAGTGGCGCCGCAGTCCGTTGTCATTGCTGAAATAGAAGAATTACTGATCGACGAGAGAATGGTGCGGGACGATGGTTCTAGTTACTATCCCGACTGTCTGTCAGTATTGAGGCCGGGGGTGAGCGCGGTTGTGCGCTCACGTACTGCGGGCTATCCATTTTTTCGAGGTCGGAATTCCGAGGAATGCGAGTACGTACGGTATTTGGTCAAACAGGCGATCGAGCGAATGGCCAGCAAAGTCGAGTGATAAATCGTGTCTAGAGAATTGATTCGAGATATTCCGTTTCCCGTCAGGATACTCTGTTATTTTTCCAATACGGGAGTTCAGCTTGGCTCGATTGTGTTCTGTGTGTGTCTGGCAGCAATCTTGTATTCCGATTTCCTGAAGGCAGCTGCTTATTTTGTTCACTTCCAGCAAGAGTTGACGACTATTGAAGGAACCGTTGTTCAATCTGGAACAACAGGGACAGCCGTAGACTACGAGCCCGATGAAGAGGATGGCCGCTCGGAGGATTTCGGTTTGAATTATGCTACTCAGTATAGATTTGAAGTAGGCGGGAAGATGTACTCTGGTATTTCGTATTCCACCGAAGGTGCGCCAGCGAAGGGCGATCGCGTATCAGTCGAGTATGTCAAAGACAACCCAGAGGTATCTCGTATCGTCAATTTTAGAAGTACGGACCTCGATGAGCGTACGATTCTATTTTATGTATTTTTACTACCGGTTGCATTGTACGTAGTGGTCGTTTCAGCACTCCAAGCCGGGCGGAAGAAAATGGCGATACTGCGCAGTGAAACCGACCCCCAGGCGCTTGCTGAGACTCTGTATTACCTTCCGAATGATGTGGAAGTGGGTGAGAGCAAGCGAATTACCATTGGCCTCCGCAGCTATCTAATGGCTGGTCTAGTACTGCTCTTTCCGCTGCTTTCACTCGGCGGTCCACTGCTATTCCTAATCTATTCGGGGAAATAGAGTCTTTCAGTGTAGAACGCCTGTGGCCCAAGCGATCTAGTGGCAGCCGAGTCTCGAGGTTCTGTCTCGTAGTCCTATCTCGAGGACCGGTAGCAAGGCCTTGTAGTTAGATTGTTTGCGATAATGTGATAAGCTAGGCAGATGGGACGACGCAAATCTATGAAAGCATGGCCAGTCTTGGTAGTACTCGCTGCTGTCTACTGGGCAAAAGAAAAGTTCGGAATTCGTGATGCACAAAGTTTCTCCTCTGACTTGAACGAAAGTAGTCAAAGCCTATTGCAATATGCCCCTTGGGTGCTTGGTGCTGCGGTGTTACTGCTTTTTATCCGACTGATCGCCCGAAAAGACGAGCCAGACGTTTCTGAAGATTCCAAAGCGAGTGGCAAATAGTTCGTAGAGAATTCTACTCGTAGTCTTTTACCTCGCAGTCCTCTACAATGTAGAGGCAACGGTTTCTAGAGCAGTACCGATCGCGTTTTGAATCAAATCATTGTCAACGAAATTACCGGGCAGTATGTATTGGTTTCTCTCGAACTCTTGCATCAGTTCTTTTTTCGTTTTGGTGATGCTCATTGAGTCCGCAGTTGCGCCAAGCTTGTTTCTTTTAAAGATATATTTTAGCTGGAGCTTGTCGCCTTCGAATCGAGTGTGCAGCAGCACCTGCTCTAAACTGGCAAATCGCGAGCCGCTCGGTGGGATCAATTTGGACTCGACCCAATCCTTCTTAGATTTTTGGCCTTTGAGCACGAAAGAGAAATATGTTTCAAATAAAGATGTCACTGCATCCACGTGGACATGGGGTCGTATGGTAAGTTGAAGATGCCCGGCGATAGAGTCTAGAGATTCGGTTCCGCAGACGAGAAAAAGGCTTTTGGCCTTCTCAGTAATAAAGCAGTTTACATCGAGTGGAAAAGTCCAGTCAGTGATGACTTCGCTCGCTGCATCGATTTCGATGGATTCGGGGATTTCAGCTGAAGCAAGTATCTCGAATGCGTCGGCAGACTTTTCTTTGACCTTCTTGAGCGGTGCCAAGGCGAGGTGAAGGAACGCTTGTTGAACTGTAACTTTCGTACTGCCACGATTCTTTAAGGTGAGCTTACAGATGACTTCGTCCCCTTGAAGCCATTCATCGCCTTCTACTTCTAAGCGATATTCAAGTGGCTGTTGGAAAAATATTCCTCTCATCTTACTGTATCCATCCTGAATGTATAATTGTCGGTTTCTTTCGGCATTCAGAGCAGCAAACGTGCGGAGAGTGCCTCAAACAATTTGAGTAATGAATAGAGGGAATACGGTAGATTAGGTAATTTGTAAATAAGATTACTGTTATTTCGGGAGCCCGTGCGATCCAGTCGATTCCATCCATGAAGGAAATCCGCTAATTCTTAGCGCCCTGAGCGATCCATGTACGAAGAATTTGAATTTGTTCAATCGAAAGGGGAGGGAGTCCCAAGGGCATGCCGAGCACTTGAGTGAATTCTCCGTTTCGAACCTCATTATGACGTGCAAGTACATGAGACAGAAGTATAGGCACGCCCTCCGAGTTTTGAGAAAGTAGTGATCGGTATGTTCCGTCCTTCTGTAGAGAGCCACGGAGGACGCTTTGATAGCTGCCAAGATCGAGTCCTTTTCCAGCATACCCAAATCCCCCGGTGTTGCCAGGTCCCCCATCTCCATTTTTAGCTGGGTCTGAGTGACAATGCCAACACACTGCCTTGAATACTTTCGTCTCAACTTCTTGGTACCGGACTTGACGATCGAGCACCGGAGGAATCGCTAGCTCAGCTGGAGCCTTCGACGGTGAGGGGGGTTCTGAGAGTACAAAGGATGCAAGCGCACTGATATCTTCTTCCGAGAGCGTGATTCTAGGCATGAGCGCATCTTTTTTGACGGCTTGCGGGTTGCGCATCCAAGCGTGAAATTGCTGAACCGTCATTCTCGATCGAGTAAAGATCAGATCTGGTGCATTTCGAAGAACGGGATCTACGGGAAGTCGAGTTGTAAAAACGGGAGGCTCGAAGTTGCTTGCATCAACGCCAGTGAATAGATGACAGGTCCCGCAGTTGTGCTGCAGGTAGAGTTTGCGTCCCTTTGGAACTAATGAAACATCCAGCGGTGTCGTATCTATCTCATGGACCGAAGGAAACCAAAAATCGGCAAGGAGCGTTGCATCTGTAAATGAGATATTCATCCGCGGCATTGTCGAAAGATATCTTGGGCGAACCACATGAGGTTTTTGAACAAATTGAATAAACCAATCTCTTCGCATTCTCGAAGAAAGCCCCTCGAGGGTCGGAGTTTCTATAAAATGCCGAATATGTTTTTTCCACCGCGTTGTGGCATCTTCGGTATACTGAGAATCGAGTTTACCTAGAAGAATTTGTTGATGGCAGTTTACGCAGTTTTGCTCGAAGGGGATCTCTTTCAAGGTATCTGAAATCGTGTGGCAGCGGTGACATTGAAATTTTTCGACCGTGTTCTTTGCGCTTGCGGTTGGTTCAACATCTAGTCTTGTCTGGGCAGTGCAATCCTCAAGCGGAAGCCAAGTACAGATGAGAGTGGCTAGGAAGCCACTGAGAAGTCTAGGGCGAATTCTATAGCTTGTCCGTTGTTTAATTAACCTTCGCATGAAACGTTCACTGTTGAACAAATGCCAAAAAGTCTATTGAAACTATTTAGCATTATTCACGCGCCAGGTAAGAAATATTTAGCAATTCCTGTGTTACTCAGTCTCAACCTGCCGAGCCCGGGATTTGCGGTTTGGAGATGATTTTCTCGTTTTGGCCGTTTGTTCTGTTTCTGTACTGGCGGCTTTGGCTTCTCTTTTCGCTTTAGGACGCTCTCGAGTATCCAGAACCAATGGCTCAGCCTCGATGTGTACTGTATCAACTTTTCTAAGCCGCTTGTTTTCGGCAGTTTCGTGTCCCTCCATTGCGTTTACGCAGGCCAGGGCGGGATTTGAAATGAATAGCGCAACCAATAGTAGAAGAAAGGCTAAGAGAAGTTTTGTTTTCATTTGAGTCACTCAAGAAAGAAGGAACGTAGATACTTAGATTAAAAAGTCGGCAGGATATTCAATAACTTTAGCCGGGCTGTGGCAGCAACTGAAAAATGTGTAGTGATTACTGTCTTTTAAGCGAATTCCACTCTGCCTCAGTGCCTGTCGCAATTTCTAGCACACAAAGCGTTTGGAGCTGAATAATGTAGTAGGGGAAGACTACTCTTATATGGATTCTGTAGCATGAGGTGGTAGATGCTGAATCAGAATACACAAACTCAAGAACCGAGCGGTAGAGATTCTCAGGCATCGCAAGAAGGCAAGCTTCCCGAGAGTGCTGAACGCCAGAAAGCGAAAGCTCAAGAGCAGCTTGCTACACGAGTCGAGAACGCATTGGCCGCAGAGAAGAAGATCCGAGATGTGTCCTTTGCGCAGTTCTCGAAAGATCCACGCGCAGCACTACAGCTGCAAGCCCAGGAACAAGCTCTGACTACTCGGATAAAGGCAAATCCGAACGATGCCGCGGCCTATCTCGATCGTTCGGTTATTCGCGTCCAGCTAGAGAGAACGGAATTGGCAATTGCCGACACAAAGAAGGTCATCTCGCTCGTACAAGACGCAAAAACAGACGAGAGCAAGGCGATGCTGGCTGAAGCATACGTAATCCAAGGCACTGCCTTGATTCAGCAGGGAGAATACAAAACAGCGACAGCCGCATTTGAACAGGGATTGAAAGTAAAACCCGCCGATTTCGGATTGATGACCCAGTTGGTTATTACGTATAGGAATAGTGGCAACCCAGCGAAGGCCGTCGAAGTTGGAAACAAAGCGCTCGAGTTACTCAAGGCTGAAATGGGTGTTGATGCTGCAAAGAAGTTTCCCCTTTGGGCTTCAACCAGATTCAATATTGGAATGGCGGAACTTGCAGAAGGAAAAATTGCGGAGGCACGCAAGACGCTCGAGCTAAGCGTCGAGGAGGGGCTATCCGAGCCGCTCCTGACTCCCGCGCTTAAGGAGATTCAATGGATTGTGCGTGACGGGCCAGATCCAACCCTCCATGACGCTCAGCGAGCGGAAGAGATTCGTGAACATTTTGTACGCCCGCCACTCTTGTTGAACAACGTACGTGTGACCGAGGTGCAGGCAAAGCTGATTCAAGAGAATGTAGACTTTGCACTGGATACCATTGAGCAAGAACTCCCGGAGCTAGAGCCGTTTGTCGATAAGAAAGAAGTGACGCAAATCTTAGTGGTGCCACATGTACCACTTGCAGTTCGTCAACTCTCGCGACAACTGCCGAAACTTGCCCAAATGGAAATAAGTCCTACGACCGCGGCGGTTACTATTGTTTTGGCCGACAAAGTCACAGGAGAGCCTCAATCGCTTATCTTAATAGGGCAAAAAGACTTAGAAGATAGGGGTCGGGCCTTGGAACTATTCACTCACGAGCTGAGACATGTTCAAGTGGATCATAGTGCACTGCGAGCAAAAGTGCGGCCGGAGGCTGATGCTACGAAACGAGAGATCCCGGTATACGCACAGACGATCAAAGACCTTACTGCGATTCGTGATGCTTGGGTGAAAGCTGGCATCAATCAGCGGGAGGCGCAAAGTCTATCGGTGCAGATTCGTCAGCATCAAGCACAACTGAAGTTCCTAAGGGAGAAAAAATAATCAGCCCTGCATTTGCGTCTGCGAATGTGAAGTGATTCGCTACCTCGGCAAGGATACGGTCAGTAGTCGAGCACCTCGAGAAACCACGAGCATTGTGCGGGTGGAGCTGTTTGTTTCGAAAAATTGCCCGAACATTGTTGCTTGTAAGAACTCATTTGTATTGCTGATTACCTGGTTGTCGACCTCTATGACGATGTCACCTGGTTGGAGCGCTTTTGCCGCCTCCAGCTTCGAATCAATTCTTCTGATAACTACCCCGCTTTCACTTTCCTCGACATGGAGGGCCAACTCGGGGATAAAGGTCCACTGTGACTCTGTAGGAGCGGGTTGTGCAGCTTCTGGCGCCGGTTGCCGAAGGGTTGGAGCGGGGGCAGGTACATTAGAAACTTCGGGATTCGCACTTCTACTCTGTAGTTGACCCTCAAGTTCGCTGAGTTCATTCTCGGGAAACGGGATATCCTGCTCGGCGAGGGACTCTCTCAGAGGTTCGGTTCTGAGGTTCGACTCTGAGTTTACGCCTGGGAGAGTTCGCAACGCGGTTCCTGCGCTTGAAACAGAGGCTAGGTCTCCAGGCACAAGGAAGTTTTGCGCCCAAACCATGATACCAAGAACGATCAGGAAAACTATAAATCCAGCTACTAACTGGAGACTTGAACCGGTGCTGCGACTCGGTCGATCAGCTTTTGCGGTCGCTCTCATTCCTGCGGCCCCATTGCCTGGCGTGACGAGCGTTTCTTCGGCGGCAGCCTGCAATTCGCGCAGTAGCTCTTCAACTGACTGTTGGCGATTGTTCGGTTTCTTTGCCAGTGCTTTTAGGACAACCCGCTCAACTGCTTCCGGAATCTTCAGCTCGGGCTTCAATTCTCGCAAAGAACCGGGAGTGTCGTTAATGTGTTGCAATATGACATCCATCGAAGAATCTGCCTGAAAGGGGACCTCACCAGTGAGAAGCTCGTAGATCACAATTCCCAATGAGTAAATGTCGCTTCTCGCGTCAAGTTTGCGGCCGCGGGCTTGCTCCGGTGACATGTAGGAAGGTGTTCCCAAAATACCACCTGTTTTGGTCATAACGGTTGGATCGTCCGAATCAGATTGTCCCAGCACTTTGGCTATACCGAAATCAACGACCCGTACCGCTGAGCAGCTATCGATTCCGTCGGCGAGCATTATGTTGGCGGGTTTCAGATCCCGGTGAATCACTCCCACCGCATGAGCAGCAGCAAGTGCACCACAGACTTGCTGCATTAACTCAATAGTTGAGGGAACGTCAAAGGGACCCTGTTGTATGAGAACCTCCTCGAGGGCTCTGCCATCGATATACTCCATCACGATGTAGGGACGGGCATCTGCAATGCCGAAATCGTGGACAATGATCGCATTGGGATGTCGAATTTTACTGGTCGTTTTAGCCTCTCTAGTAAACCGCTTCAGAAATTCATCATTTTCCGGATCTACCAAATGAGAATGTATGACCTTTATCGCGACTAGTCGATCCATGAGCTCGTGCCGGGCCTTGTAGACAGCACCCATACCACCGCCGCCAAGTCTCGAGATAACTCGATATTTGCCATCAAGCAAATGACCTTCAGAGGTGTCCTCAGTATTTGAGTTTTCGGGTGAATCCATTGTTCCCTTATTGGCTCTTCGAGAGCTCCTCAAGCACTCGTTTGGCCGCGGCGTTGAGTGCCGCGGCGACAGCTTGGGTTGAAGTGCTCGAGAGAGTACGCTTCGAGTAGAACCCGCCGGCATACTCATTTCCAATCTGACGAACCTTTAGCACATGTGTTCCTTGGACGGGGAATGAGTTGACAATTCTGCCAGTGGTGCCATCGATGATCTGTACGTCGAGCCCCGCAACTCCTCGAATCTCGGCATCGCGATAGCTCGAAGGAAGGCTGGTAACAGTGGTAAACCAGAAACTGGTGAGTGCAAGCGGAAATTTTGCCAACAGCATAAGGGCTGAATCGTCGTTACTCGGATCGGCCATATCGCTAAAGCTAGCGTCGATACCACCTTTCTTACTGTCTACTTCCTGATTGATCTCAGTGACGGCAACGCGGACGAGATAGGGTCCACGGGCATTCTTAAAAGAGCCCGGAACTCGAACTCGGTTTTGCTTACTTATCTTAGCAAAACTCTTATCAACTATGATTAGGTTTTCGACTCCGGCAAGGGATGAGATAAGTAGTGGGTCAAGCACATCATTGTGAAGTGCATAGTCGTTTTTAGTTAAGTTTTTATCGTTGTCGGTAAACTTTCTCGAGAACGCAATGGCATCGACGACAAGGACATATCGGGATTTCGCAGCGTCATACGGCACTACAAACTCTTCCTTCAGTTGACCACTGCTGATCTTTGAGCTTGAGTTGCTACATGCCGTGGATAGAGAGAGGTAGATCAAGCTCAGGCAGAGGACTGTAATTTTTCGGACGTTCATTTCTACTAGGACTCCATCGACTGCGAACTGAAATTCTTCAGTTCAATAAAGATTTGCCGTGAGGCTTGCTCAACCGCCTCGCGAGATGCTCCAGCAGTGATACCGTGGGTTTTATCCCAATCGTCAAACGCAAATCCGCCAGTGAACAGCGTAAAAGCAATTTTGCTGGTGGTCGAAGTTCCAATCGCCGGAAACGATGCTACCACCTGCCCGTTACTTCCAGAGATTAGCTGTACCTCCAACCGAAGAAAGGCGTTGACCTCCTTGCGGGTTATTCCACCGAGCAATACGGTGAGCGGGGTAATACCAGAGCCGGTTTCTCCGGTGTCACCTGAGCGGCTTAGTTCAGAGACAACTGCCCGCACAAGAAAGGGACCTTGCTCGTTCTCGCCCAATGGGACGGAGAGGCTTCCATTGCGCTGCCGACGAATACTGTCTGCATCAGCTATTCGTACATTGGCAATGCCCGATAGCGCTGAGGTAAACTGAGCTGCCAAGGTCTGCTTATTGAGGTGTGGGAAACTCTGTTCGCCGACGTAATAGTAGGCCGAACCAGTTGGTGAACTGGGAGCCGGAACAGTTCGGTATTGACCACCGCAATTCATACGACCCCATGCGGGACGTTCGGTGGTGTATTGACCATTCCGTTTTACCACTTGCCATTCTTTGCCGCACAACTGGTCGTGAAAGCGGTATTCGGTAATCGGAACGACCCGTACCGGTTCTACCACCATCACGAAAGTCGGAAGCGACGAATCCAATGGAATCGAAAGTGGCGCATCCTCCTCAGCCCTCGCACTGCCAGCCAGCACAGTCATGCTGGCGAGCAGCGCAATTCCTAGTATTTGCTTCATGCTCCGCTCCTATCGATATCGTGTGCTAAGCGCCTCATATGCCTTCTCGGCAGCTTCGTTCAGGGCGACTCTGAGCGCTTGATCCAGGACACTTTTTGCCATTACGTCTTTCTCGTAGAGACCAAATCCGACTTCTCCACTCTTGTCCTGCTTCGCAAAAGTTCCACGAACTGGAAAAGAGCGAACAATACGTCCCGAGCGTCCATCTAGTATTGACACATCGAGCGCGACAATTCCCTTTCGAATCTGATTGCCTCGTTTTGCGAGGAGAACATTTACTTTGGACTTCTCCTCTTCTACTCGAGCTTCATATTCAGTTATTTGTGCTCGGACTATAAACGGGCCTACTTCGCCGTCATTAATTTCTGCACTGTATCTTCCACCAGCAATCTTGTTGACTGAACTAAAATCGAGCACAGAAAAATTCCCAACCGAAGTGAGGGCTGATGTGAATTGTGCGGCAATTTGTCTTTGATTGCTTGCGAGACCACTCGTTCGACTTGCGTCATAACGCTCAACTACGACTTCGGCGGTCCTATTTTGCTCACCAGAGCGTTGCCCAGCGTAGTCAATTGTTGCTTGACGTTTGAGATTGGAGTTCCGCTGGTTATTTGAATTCGACTTGCCGTCACGAACGGTTACTGAGCCCGATGGGTTCTGATTTCGGCTATTGGCATTGGCTACCGCATAGACCCCGGGCCTCCCGTCTACTTGGGTCCGAGGCGGATCCGTCTGAGCTTGTGGTTCGTTCTGTGAGCGTCTTCCTTCTCTTGACCATCCTGCGCCCTGAGACTTGTCGTTTCTATTGTAGTTCTCGTCGAATGATTTATTTAAGCGATAGTTCTCTCTGCTCCGTTGTGCAGCTTCTGACTCTCGAGTCGTAGTCGTTCTAGTGATTCGCTCACGTGCCGCACTAGTAAAGCGAACGAGTTCCACCGCCATGACATAACGTGGAAGTGTGTCGTTATAAGGAATATCGACTTCCGCGACTTGGGCTGATTCTGGTGCACCGGCTGATGCACGAACGCTAGATTTATCCAAGGTCACACAGCCGTTGGTAATGAGCGCTCCTGCTGCTATGGCAAAGCCTAGTTTGATTGCTTTCATTCTTTATCCTCCGTTAAACGTTGCAGGTAGTGCCAAACGACTCTGCTCCTGATTAGATGCGCTCTTTGCTTCGACGACTACCCCTTTTTTCGATGGGAAAATGTCGCAGCGCCTTCACTAAAAGCGGCTAAAATAAGGCAAGAAAGGCAAACCTCTTGCTCGTCCGGCTTGATTCTTTCAACTGCCTGGACAGAGTTACATCAATCCTTTTGCTGTCGGTGCTTCGAATTCATCGGAAATTAAACTTGTCTAATTCCGCCTATTGCTTGCATTTCAGAACGAAAGCGATGAGCCTAACGAGCAAACTGTACCGCAAAGTACAGGCATGCTGTGCTCTGAGCCAGGCGCTGACTCGAGCTACGTTGTAGTTTTGCACACAAAGGCTGGAAAAAGCGTGCAAAAGTGATATTTGATCTGCATAACGGCATTCGAGTGTTGATGATAGGATTCGAGAGTGGAGGAGTACCTTTATGAAGAGAAAGTTTCTACCTGCGGTTGCAAGTGTTTTGTTCCTACCCGCATTGGCATTGTCTAGTGACGTAAAGGGGTATGATGTTGAAATTATTCTCGACGTCTCTGGGAGTATGAATAGCTCGATTGCTGGCTCGCGCAAGATCGATGTTGCGAAGAAGGCTGTTGGCGATGTGGTTCAAGCAATGCCAAAAGATACCCGACTCGGGTTTCGGGCCTACGGGCATCAGTATTCACGTGATTTGAACAACTGCACAGATACTGAGCTTCTGTTCCCAGTCAGTATGATAGATCCAGAAAAGATAATTGGTCGATTGAGCAGCCTGACGCCTAACGGCTATACGCCGATAGAGTATTCACTACGCCAGGCAAAGAACGATTTTCCAGCCAATGCCGAGGTTGGGAAAATGGTCATTTTAATCAGTGATGGCAAGGAGAGTTGTGGAGGGGACCCCTGCAAAGCCGTGAAGGAGCTTCGCGATTCGGGATTTGGCGTGACAGTCAATACAGTTGGCTTTGATGTCGACTCGGAAGCAAAGGCGCAACTCGAGTGTATTGCGAAGGTGAGTGGTGGGGAATATCTCGATGCGCGAAATGCGCAGGAACTAACTAAGAGTCTGGAAATTTTCTCAGCCCGAGCAAAACGGACCTATACCGCAGCTGGAGAGGATGTAGAGCCGGGAACTGGCTTTGAAGATGCAAAGCTCATTTCTGCTGGTGAGTACAAAGGAGATATATTAACGGGAGAGACTCACTACTATACTTTTGAAGTCGGAAAGGGTCAGACGCTTGTCGCCGTCGCAAACATGCGGACGCTGAAGGAATGGGGGCGGACCGCTGTTTGCAAACAGCGATTTCGTATCGAATTGTTCGATAAATACAAGAGAAAGATTCTTAAGGAGGGTCGAACTATTGACCCAAACCCCAGCAGCCCGGCGACAGTAAGTCTTGAAACCAAGGAACTGAAACCAGGTACGTACTATTTCGCGGTACATCGCAGTGATTCTATGATCTATGCAGCTGATAAAAAGGCATGCGGAGGACTACCTTATGGTTATGAACTCGGCCTGTATCTCGAAGGAGGGGAACTGGATACCGAAGAATAGTCCACTAAGCGTCTTTGAGACGCTCTAATCGGAATCCCTAGGAGAGAGCCTCAGTCTGAGAGCTCTCTTTTTTTGTTGTGGAGTTGTCCAAGAAATACACCTGGTTACGGAATCTTAAATACCGAGCTGAAAGGTATACTTTGCTACGTCGTCCACTTGAATTCTTGGGCATCATGCAAACGAGAAAAAGGGAGAAGTATATGAAAGCTTTGTTGAGGAAGAACGTTTGTCCCATGTGGTCGGGTGGTTTCTATGTGGTTTTTAGTATTTTGGGTGCAGTGTCGCTGGCTTTTGCAGCAGACCATACCGAGGCACCAGGTGTCATGGGCGCTGAACGTTCGTTCTTGGATATTACGGATGTCTACGCCTTCAAAAGTCCAGACGATCCATCCCGACTCACAGTTGCTATGGGTATTTTCAGTCCGGTAGCTGCGGCTCAAACACCGCCATTATTCGCTGAAGATGGCAAATACGTCTTCTATATTGATACGAACAATGACCTGGTGGCTGATAGCGAAATAGAAGTTGCTTTCCAGTCGAGCAGCGATGGTTCCCAGACCTATCGAGTCAGTGGTGTACCGGGAGCTGGTGAAATTGCTGGGACGGTCAGTCTTGGAAGCGA
>CBDUGV010000032.1:0-23214 GCA_965366815.1 uncultured Bdellovibrionales bacterium
TCTAGATCCGCGATGGAATCAACTATGCAAGCAAAGCGAACAGCGAGGGAGTAGCGTCCGACTTGCAGCGTGTAGCTCAGATCCTCAAGCCGAGCCGTAAACTTCTCGGAACGAACATGGGATAGGAGCGCTCGCGCTTGTTCAATCAGCTGGCTCTCCGTCCGCGCCGAGAGAATGATCGCATGAGACCGAGGTGCTGGCTCTTCACGCTGTTCAGGAGTTGCTTCGCCATATTCCTCAACCACCACATGAGCATTGGCTCCGCCAAATCCGAAGCTACTGACTGCGGCACGACGCGGCAGGGCCTCTCCCCCCTCCCCTCGTTTCGGCTGCCATAACTGAGACCGAGTCGTTATATATAGGTCACTTTCTGAGAGGGCCAGGTAGGGATTTAGCTCTTCCACGTGCAAAGTGGCCGGAATGGTCTGATTCTGCATCGCCAGAAGCACTTTAATCAGCCCGCTGACGCCCGCTGCTGCCTCTAAATGACCTATGTTCGATTTAAGGGAGCCGACTCCACAATGAATCGGGGCGCTATCCCCCATTTTTTCATGCAATTCCCTATACGCCTGTTGTAAGGCACTAATCTCTACCGGGTCGCCAAGTTCAGTGCCAGTGCCATGAGCCTCAATGTAGCCAATCGAACTCGGCATAACTTCAGTCATCGCTGACTTAATCAGCTCAACTTGGGCCTCCGTATTCGGTGCGGTCAGTGAAGGAGCTCTGCCACCATGATTCGTCTCCGCTGCCAGCAGCACGCCGTAGATGGTATTCCCGTCACGCACTGCTTGGTCGAAATCTTTTAGGACAACCGCAGCTACGCCTTCCCCACGCACATATCCGTTTGCTCCTTTCGCGAAAACCTTGCAGCGCCCCTCTGGGCTCAACATACCAGCCCGATTCGCGGCTTCAAACGTTTCAATACCAAGAGCAATATTGACACCACCAACAATTGAAACAGGACTTGCCCCACTACGAATACTCTCGAATCCTCTTGCCACCGCGACTAAAGAACTCGAACAGGCTGTGTCGATCGATTCGCTCGCTCCCCGCAAGTCCAGCAAGTACGACACGCGATTTGCAAGCATCGCCAGCGAGTTACCAGTGGCTCGAAAGGCATCAAGTGCCACACCGTAAGCAGACTGCAACAAGGAGTAATCAAAAGCTGAAACGCCAAGGTAGACGCTGGTCTCGCGGGGCAAATCAAGCGGATTCTGGCCGGCGAACTCCAAGGCACTCCATACGGTTTCCAGCATCAGACGATGCTGGGGGTCCATCAGCTCGGCTTCAAGCGGCGAAATGCCAAAAAACTTATGATCAAAAGCAGCAATATCCGAGAGAAATCCACCATATTTTGGGAACTCGGCATCACTCATTTTCTGGCGATACACTTCGTCATATCTGTCGAGTGGAAGAGTCGATACCGCATCCTCCCCTCTGACTAGTGTTGCCCAGAGCTCTGAAACCGAATCGGCACCTGGAAACTTCCCTGCCATACCGACAATTGCGACTCGTCCCTCAGTTGCCGATGTTCGCCCAAAGCGCTTCGTCGTTACGTCAACGCGTTGAGAAATCAGACCGCTGCTCGACGTATCCCCACGACTCGCCATATTTACGCTACTCCCCAATCCCTGCTCGATCTGTTCTGCATATTTCTCGAGTAGGTGCTCGGAGAGACGAAGCAGGTTATGTCGGTCAAAGAAGATTGAAGGCTGAAGTGAGAGCGAAAATTTTTGATTGATCAATTGGGCGAGCGTCGCGAGCCCAATGGAATCAAACCCCAGGGAATACCATTCAGCATGCGGCTCGATTTCCTCCAGCGGAAACTTAAGCTGAGCTGCGGTACTCTCTCTCAGGAACTCAAGCAAACGAGATAGTTGGTCATCGCTCTCTTTGGTATCGGCTGAGCCAGCTTCAACCAAATGACGATCGGAGAAATCCCCGTCAGGCACTGGCGATGCTCCAGACAGCGCCGCTCCAGGATGAATCACGCTTGGCGCATCGCTAAACTGTTCATACCAACAACGCACCTTGGCAAATGGGTACTCTGGGAGCGCAAGGCGTCGAGGTTGTGCCGTAATCCAAATATCTTCCCAAGCAATTGTTTCTCCAAAGGCCCAGGCCTTTGCAATGGTGTTTGAAGAAACCCGACTTTCAGCAGTTGTCTTCAGCGCTTCGGCTAAAATGGCTTCATCGAACTCAACATCTTGAACCAAGATACTATCGACAAAGAACAGTGACTCCTCAGAATAAACAATAGGATAGGCTTCAAGTCCCGAAACGGCTTTTGCCAGTAACAAAGTAAGCTCGTCGAATGTGCTGGCAGATATCACCAAGCGACAGGGCAAGGCATTCTTCCCAACCTGGAGTGAATAAGACAGATTCGAAAGCTCCCTTGCCGCCTGCCCTTGTTCGAACTTCTGTAAAAACTGCTTGAATCGGCCCAGTACTTTTGCCAACCGCTCACGGTTCATCGCCGAGAACGGAAATATCAAGTTGCCTACAGGGGGACTGGGGTCCTCACTCATTGCGAGGGAGTATTCTTCAATGACGATATGCGAGTTCATACCTCCGGCGCCAATTGAAGTAATACCGGCTCTTCGTGGGTATTCGACCATCTTCCCTTGCTCTGCAAGTCGTGGTCTATCCCAAGAGGTCAGTTCGTTCTGAACCCAAAAAGGCGTGGCAGAAAAATCGATGTTGGGATTTAGCTCCTCAGCATGTAAAGAGGGAACAAGCTCTTTGTGTTGCAGTTGTAGAAGGACTTTTGTTAGTCCCGCGACTCCTGAGGCGGCCAACAGATGGGCAATGTTGGATTTAACTGAGCCGATCGGGCAAAACTGCTTGTCTTGCGTATGCTTTGCATAGGCTGCACTGAGGCCCTTGATCTCAATTGGATCCCCCAGCGCCGTTCCGGAGCCATGCCCTTCGAGGTAACTGATAGTTCTTGGGTTGATATCCGCATCTTCTAACGCCTTGCTAATTGCGGCTGTTTGCATATGGGGGTTCGGAACGGTAAATCCATTTCGAACTCCCGCATTGCTTACCGCGGTTCCCTTTATCACTGCATAGATGCGATCGCGATCCTGTTCGGCCTCAATCAAGGGTTTCAGCACAACCGCCCCAACGCCTTCCCCTAAGATCGTTCCATCTGCACCAACTCCATAACTTCTAATTCGCTTCGAAGTAGCAGTCGTATAGTGTTCCTGCGAACTCGAGATTAAATTGTAGGGATGCAAGAGAAGGTTTACGCCGCCAGCGATCGCCATACGAACTCGTTTACTGCGCAGCATATGCACGGCCTCATGAACGCAGGTCGCTGAAGCTGAGCACATGGTGTCGAGAAATAACGATGGGCCGCTAAATCCATAGAAATACGACAACATGTTGGGCAAGGTGCCCGTGTAACTTCCGCTCGCATGCGCACCCCGGGTGAGCATATTCTCAAAACCGTAGAGGTTGTAGTGATTACTCATTGTCCCAACGAGGACCGCAACATCACCATCATAGCGTCGCTGAAGTAATTCCTTAGAATAGCCGGCATCTTCAAACGCCTCGACTCCGACTTGCAAAAACAGGCGGACCTCGGGCGACATCAATTCGGCATCTCGTTTGGAGATGTTGAAATAGCGGGGATCAAATAAATCAATTCCCTCTAAGAAAGCACCATTTTGAATCGTCGTTTTGCCGAGTTCCAGTCGGTCACTACTGTAAATTGCTTGGTGATCCCAGCGATCTGCCGGAATATCCTGAAAACTATGCTCGCCGCGGCTCAATAGCTTCCAAAATTCCTGCATATTATTCGCATTGGGATATCGCCCCGCGACACCCACCACTGCGATATCGTGATACTCCCGATCGGAGTACTGGCTATGAGAATTCCGCGGTCGCTCAGCTAGCGATTCGAACTTTGGTTTCTGAAATACATCGCTCACAACTTTCTCAGTCGCTGGAAGTTCGGATGCGGTATCGGGCTCAACAAATGCAGTACCGTGCTCGGCGCGAAGGTAATCGGCCAACTCATGAATAGTTACGTATTCAAAGAGCAGTGTTTTTGAAAGCGGGCCAACTTTCTCTTCAAGCCGATCGGTAAGCTCCAAAGCCATAATCGAATCAAAGCCAAATTCCTCAAATTTGCGTTGTGCGGCGACAGTCGCACGATCACGTCCGGTAATCTCCGCTACAAGATCTTTGAGATATTCACTCACTACCCGTTTTAACGATTTATCATCACCGAGCGGTTCCACGACATCCGCTGCTGGAACCGGTTTTTCCTGGCTCAGATACTGTTCGATTCGATGTCTATCGCCGAAACATACTCCAATGACTGACTCCACTGACTCCGCAAGGACTGAGGAGAGTGCTTTCATGCCCAATGCAGTCGGCAAGGGTTTCTGCCCAGTGCTGCGCTCAAGCTTTTCTACGTACGGAGCGGCCATCGTCATGCCACCCGATTCCCAAAGTGGCCATTGGATGGCGACCGTTCTCCCTTTCCTCAGATTCTTTTGCACCAAGGCGTTTCGGTGGCCGGCAAAACCATCCATAAAGGCATTCGCTGCCGCATAATCTGACTGACCAGCATTACCTCGAGAAGCTGCAATCGATGAAAACAATACAAACAGATCCAACTCGAGATCTTTGCTCAGTTCGTCCAGCAAGACAGTGCCGTCAATCTTCGGTCGAAATACGGTTGAAAGAGTCGTCAAATCCTTCTGCTGAAGATAGGCATCCTGAAGGGAACCGGCTGCATGAAAAATTCCATGTAGACCCCCGTAGGTATGAAGAATGTATTCGATTGCCGCCTCCAGCTGCGATCGACTTGAGACATCCGCCTGAATATACTCGACTCGATCAAGCAAACGCGCTGGAAAACCTGCATCTTTCAAGTTGGATGGTGACCGACCGAGCAAAACTATCTTCGCGTTCGACTGTTCACAAATATACTGACAGAGGTGCTTTCCGAGAGCGCCGAGCCCGCCGGAGATCAGATACACTCCATCGTCACGAAACGGTGCCCGGCTCTTGCCCGTTGGTGAAGGAATAATCTGTACCTGACGCACCTCGCGCTGCAAATCCGCATGATACCGTATTTCCCGCGCAGCTTGACTCACTTCCCGCCGCAGAATGCTCAACAACTTCTGCTCATCAGCGAATGTCGCATGCGCGACTTCTACTACACGCACATCAAGATTCGGCGACTCCAGCATTACAGTCCTACTCAAAGCACTCAATGCGTCGAACAATCCAACCGCAGCGTCAGCATGAACGAAAAAGGCAACTTTCGTTCTTTGAGACTTCCGCTCGCGGAGCAAGGATTGCAGCCACTCAAGGGCTCGCTGGAGCTCTTCCCCGACAGCATCGGAAGGATTTGGAGACGCCAAAAATCGCCGCAGATCAGCTTCTTCTCCGTGGGTGCTAGCGGTATGCTTCTCTCGCAACTCAGATTGCGAAACTTGCTCGGCGACCCAGCGGTTTGTGGTAAATAGTAGTTGCGGGCGATCTATCGGGCGAAAGGTAATTCCGAGAATTCGAACGCAGAGTTCCTTCTCTTCGTCAAAAATATCGAGATCAAACTTGTTTGCACGATAGAGCTCACCCCCTTGCGCATTTCTAATATGCGCAAACGAAAGCCTGGAGTTCGTATGCCGCAGCAACATTTCGGTTACCGCAAATGGAACGAGCACCTGAGTTGCTGACTCGAGCGAGGAGTCACGCTGCCAAAGTCGCGCGACAACTGCTGCTTGCAAGGCTGCATCCAACAACACCGGATCGAGCTGCCCTGCTGCCAAACTCGGGTCGTTGGACAATTCAACTCTCGCAAGTCGCGCTCCGGGGGAGAGGCGGGAAATAGCTCGAATGGATTCCCCAATAACGAGGCCGCTTTCCTCCAATAACTGATAGCACTGATTTGCCGAAAGGCTCGCTTCGCTGATGGCAGTCTCAGGGCCCTGCGCGTGCCAGACATCTTCCGAGCCTTCCTCTAGAGAAACTATTCCCTCGGAATACGGTATCGAAGCGGACTCGATGCGAAAGGTGTATGCATCTTCCGAATCAGGAATCGGATCGAGAATGAGTTCAGCCGAAGGAAGTGGAACTCCTCGTAACGGCTTCTTCCAAACCAGATTGCGAATACGAAGTGCGCGGTGCGCATGATTGACTCCGAGTAGCTCAAGTGCTTCAGACAAGATCCTGCACACCGCCACACCTTGAACGGTAGGTTCTCCGTCAACTTGATGCGCACGAACAAAGGCAGGCGGGACACTCAGTAGGATCGAAAATCGCTTCCGCGACGAGCTGGGATCCGAAGAAACGAGCTTCAATAATGCTCCACTCATACTGCTGGAAGGCATCACTCCCCGCTCTCGCGGCAGATCTCCATCGCGAAACCAATGAACGGTTCTGGCAAAAGGATAGGTCGGAAGTCTTAGTCGATTGGGACGGCTTCTAGGAAACTCACGTCGCCAGTCGATAGATTCACCTCGCATCCATCGATCGGCAATCCTCTCGACCGGAGTCTTGCTCGCTTGGTTTTCAACTTGGGAAATGCCGTCGCTTAAAAAGGCTTCTAGCTGATCAATTAATGATTGATGAGAATCAACGACAAAGGCAACCCGCTCTGAAAACTCATCGCGCCCAACTTGCAAGGTGTAAGCAATATCACCCAAGCTCGCAGCACTGCTATTCGATCCCAACTCTAAAACATAGCCCTGAAGTGCAGTGGCTAAGTCGCTCAATTGATCTGCAGTCTTTGCAGACAGCGGCAGTATCTCATGAGGAAACTGAGTTTTACTTCCCGAATTCTCTGCCGGTATAAACTCCTCGATCAACGCATGGGCATTAGAACCACCAAAACCAAAAGAACTCACACCCGCGCGTCTCGGAATCTCCAGGGATAATGTATTGTACAGTCTGTTCCATTCTATGCCCTTATCCACTACAAAAAACGGACTATCCGTTAAATTGATAAGCGGATTGAGCTGCTCAAAGTTTATGGTGGGGGGAATCCAGCGATGTTGCATAGCCGCAATCACCTTGACGACGCCAGCAACTCCCGCCGCTCCTTCTAGGTGACCGATATTCGTCTTAACCGATCCAAGCCCGCAAAATCCAGTGGGCGGTGTCTGGTCGCTTTCTTCAAATAACTCAGCAAAGGCTTTCTTTAACCCAAGAACTTCAACCGGATCTCCTAGTGGGGTGCCCGTGCCATGGGTCTCGATGTATTGAACTGTCTCAGGGGCAACCTCCGCTTTTCGATACACGTCCGAAATAAGTTGAGCCTGAGCTGCTGGATTGGTAACGGTTAATGAACTGCTGCGGCCACCGTGATTTGTTCCAGTCCCTTTCACCACGGCATATACTGAATCGCCGTCTTGCAGCGCCTGCGCGAGAGGTTTTAGCAAAAGAACAGCCCCACCTTCGCCTCGCACATACCCATTCGCTTTCGAATCAAAGGTCCGACAGGCACCATCTTTCGACAACATGCCGTTCTTACTGAAGGCAAGAAAATGATTCGGGGACCAACAGAGGTTCATTCCACCGGCAAGCGCTGCCTGACAATCACCACTCTCAATTGCCTGCACCGCCTGATGAAGAGCGACCAAAGAACTCGCACATGCGGTATCATTGGTAACACTTGGCCCCCGCAAATCAAAAAAATAGGATACTCTATTCGAGAGTATCGAATAGGCGATCCCTGTAGACTGATAGGCATCGACATCAACCTGATGTTTTTCTAGCAGTTCCGCATAGTCCCAGTGACACACTCCGAAGTAGGTTCCAACGTTTTTCCCTGCATAGGCACTCGGCGCAATACCCGCATCCTCGAACACCGACCAACTAAGCTCCAACGCCATTCGCTGCTGCGGATCCATGGTCTGGGCTTCTCTCGGGGTAATGCCGAAAAACTCTGCGTCGAAGCAATCAATATCATCGACAAATCCTCCCCAAATACTATTCGTCGTATTAGCGACCTTCTTCGGATCGCCAAAATACTGGTCAATCGACCAACGTCGGGGTGAGACCTCGGTAATCGCCGAGCGACCTTCAGATAAATTCGTCCAAAACTGCTCAAGCGTTCGTGCCTGCGGGAATCGAATTGCGATACCGACTATTGCTACTTCTCTTGAACTCATACTTCTATTAGCCAATGCTTCTCAAGGAATCGATAGGGGGCTCGGCAAGCACTGCTGGCTTCTCAAATGAAGTGAGCGACTGTCTCTGAACAAACCGATAGTGCAAAAGCGAAATGGAGAGCAGAAAAATAAATGCCTGATTTTCTCTCGTACTGATTTCGGAGGGATCTTTCGTCATTACTTTCCTACTTAAGGCCGCCACGAACTTATGGTTGAGTCCCTCAATTCTACTGAGTTGCCGCTCCGAGAGTATCAACTCTAAATAGTCAGGTCGTTCACGGATGAAGGGAGCACTTTCTGGCGCACGATACGGCTGCTTCTCTCGCTGCAAAATCTGTTGGGGGAGTACCTCGCCAAACGCCTTTTTCAAACACAACTTAGGTTCAAAACCATCATCGAACTGAAGGTTTATCGAAGCCGAAAGCCGTACGACGTCAGGATCTAAAAATGGACAGCGGTTCTCGACCCCATGCGAAAGTGACATCCGCTCGCCCTGGGTTGAAAGCAGATACCCCGGCAACAATGTATTGAATTCGAGCCACTGAGCCTTCTGAGTTGGTGAAAGTCCATCATAGCCTGTGGAATTCCCTATGAGCGCATAGAGGGCATCAAAGGGGTCCGCTGTTGTTTTCAGCAGACGAGCTGCAAACTTGCCATTCTGAAATCGCAGCTCATGTGAAAACAATCCAGGCATCGTTTCTCGGCTGAACTGTTGATAGAGTCCAAGCATTCGGTGCTGATGCGTATCCGCGTAGTGCTTGAGATAGGGGTACATCTTGGCCAATTTCTCAGTACGCTCAGAAACGCTTAGTTGATGCCAGGCTCGGCGAAGCAAGGTTTCGGGAAAGATATTGTAGCCAAGGAAGGCTTCATCGGCACCTTCACCACTCAGTACTACTTTTATACCTTGTTGCTGCACATGTTGTGCAAGCAGGTACATCGGCACAAATGCCGTGCGAAACGTCGGCACCTCGGCATGATACACTGCATCAGGAAAGGCGTTAACTATCGACTGGCTAGAAACGCTCACTGAGCTGTGCCGACTGCCAAAATGTGAGGCGACGACATTCTGAAAGCTAGATTCGTCAAACTCTGGATCCTCAAACTCTACCGAAAAAGTTCTTAGCGAGCGCGATGACAACTGAGTCGCAAGCGCCGTCACGATGCTCGAATCTATCCCACCGCTGAGGTACACCCCTGTTTCAAAATCACTTCGCAAGCGAAGCTCCACGCTGCGAGTCAGGGACGTGCGCAACTGGTCCATTGCATCAGCTTCATCGACGAAATTTCCGCAAGACGAGAAACTCAGTTCCTCATATGGCTTCACTTGCAGTAGCTCACGTTCACTTGATACGAGAAAGTGAGCCATCGGGAGCTGTCGAATATGTTTAAAGCCGCTCTGACTCGGCAACGGAGTCCAGACGGCGAGTATTGAGGAGAGTTCTTCTTCGTCAAACTCGAATTCAAAACCAGGCACTGCCAGAAATGCTTTCATTTCCGAAGCAAAGAAGAGCGTGCCCTTCCTCTGCAGGTAAAACAGGGGGCGTTTCCCAAATCGATCCCGGGCCAGTACGAGTGAACGCTCAAAAGTATCGTACACCGCAAAGGCAAAAGCGCCATTGAAACGGCTAAGACATTCCTCTTTCCAATGAATCCACGCCGCAAGCACTACCTCGGTATCTGATTGGGTGTAGAACTCGACTCCTTCAGCTTCGAGGATCGAGCGCAGCTCCAGATAGTTGTAGAGTTCACCATTATAACAAATGCAGTAGCGTCCGCTGGAATCCCAAACGGGTTGTGAGCCAGTTTGCAAGTCGATAATTGCAAGGCGAGCAGTTCCAAAGCCTATATGACTATCGACGAAGCTGCCCTGCTCATCGGGTCCACGATGTTCGATATGCTCCAGCATTTGCCCGAGACAGTCTTCAGGTTGGTCAACACTGAGCCCACGGGGGCAATAAAAGCCGGTAATACCGCACATAGTTTATTGAGGACCCTTCGCAACTTTCGTTTCGAGGAATGCGACAATATCTTTGAGACTCACGAAAATATTGCTTAGGTATTCATCCTCGGAGAGTTTGAATTGATACTGTTCTTCAAAATGTTGAAGCATTCGCACGTAGCCGAAGGAGTCAATAATTCCACTGCGGAAAAGATCGCTGGAGTCGGTAATCTCCTGATCGAATTCAAAAAGAAAATTGTCCTCTAAAAAATTCTTCACTTCATCGCGAAGTAAAGCGACATCTTGTTGTTCGGCCACTGCCTGCATATGTTTCTCCCTGGAAGAACGGAATCCTATCCTAGTTGATGGATCTGTTTCAATTCGGTATTGGAAAACAGCAGTATTAAATATTGCTGCAAAATCACGAGAACACAGATAGTCTTGTTCGAGCTAAGCTGTGGATAAGTTGCCGCACCTGTAGGTTCAGCTAAAAATTTGCACACGAATTATCGGGTTATTGAGGCCCAGTCTATGGAATTAGTCAGGTTAATGCGCGGTGAGGCCGAAAAGACATTTCGGTTGATCGTGCTAACTACGATTATTGCCGGTGCCCTCAATAGCTTTCTCGTCTCTCTAATCAACCTTGGCGCCGAGTCAGTCAGTTCTCAGACCATCTCTACGAACAATTTTCTTTTGTTCATATTTTCGCTTGCCGCTTTCCTGCTGGCAAAGTCTATATCCGAAACTCACGGTCAGGAACTCATCGAAACTGCTATGAGTAAATTGCGGATTCGCATGTACGACACCATTCGAAAGTCGAAACTCGTTCAAATAGAGAAAATAAACCAAAGTGATCTAATAGGAAAAACATCAAAAAGCATCGATCAGGTGCTCCAATGCTCAGATTCCGTGATGTACGGATTTCAAGCATCAGCAATGGTGGTTTTTTGTTTATTTTATCTGTACACCATTTCTACGCCCGCATTCGTGGTAATTGCAATCGGGATTTTTGTTCTCGGCTACATTACCCATACGCGGGAAAAACTAAATAACGAACAGCTCCATATGCTGATCGAGCGCGAGGGAAAACAATCGGCACTTTTTGCCGACATGATTCAAGGCTTCAAGCGGGTCAAGATAAACCGCAGGGCAAGTGCTGAGATGTTTGATGACTTCACCGAAGTCGTACACACAACTTCGGATCTAGGGGTTGCCGTCGGCAAGAAATATATTTCATCAATCCTTCTCAACCAAGCTGCATTCTACGCGATAATCGCGATAGTTGTATTTGTACTGCCTCAATACATTCACACTTTCACTGAAGAGGTAATGGAGATTACCGCAATTGTGCTTTTCATCATCGGATATCTCACCGGGGTCGTGCAGGTGATTCCAGTGTACGGGAAGACCAACGCTGCGTTAGCGAACCTGCGGGAACTCGACGAACTTTTGTCAAAATCGATCGAGAAAGACGTACTCGTGAAGCGAACTGAAAGCTTCGAAGAGTTCCAACTCATACAAGCAGATAAGATTCAATTTACGTATTACAATGACGAGAAAGAACCCGTTTTCTCTATCGGCCCGATAGATTTTGAATTGAAACGCGGCGAAATGGTTTTTATCACCGGTGGCAACGGGAGTGGTAAATCAACCTTCATGAAACTGCTAACCGGTTTATATGAACCACAGTTTGGCGCTATAAAAATTGACGGACAGACGTTATCGAGCAGCCAAACGTTTGAAATGCGCGAACTCTATTCGACCATATTTCCGGATTTTCATCTGTTTCAGAAATTGTATGGCATTCCAAACGTCGATCAGAAGCGCCTGAAAGAATTGCTGCGAGAGATGGCGCTCGAAGATAAAGTGCAAATATCCGAGAGGAATTTTTCAACCACAGCACTTTCGACGGGTCAGCGAAAGAGGCTCGCCCTCGTGATTGCACTCCTCGAAGACCGACCGATATATATGTTTGACGAATGGGCGGCAGAACAAGATGCGCATTTCAGAAAATATTTCTATGAGCACATATTAGTCGACCTCAAAAAGCGAGGGAAAACTATCATTGCAGTGACTCATGACGAGCATTTTTGGAATATTGCCGATCGTGTATTTACACTCGAACAAGGTAACACTCACTCTCGTCACTAGAGAACCGTAGTTAACAATGGCTAGAAGTAACGTAGTTTTTCTCTTCTCTGGTCAAGGCTCACAATATTACCAGATGGGGTTGCCTCTCTATGAAGGCGTCCCCCATTTTCGCGAGAAGCTCGAATCACTCGACGAAATACCGAAAGCTCTCATAGGCACATCTATCGTTGAGTTGCTCTATCGGAGCACACATACGAAAGGCCTGGAGTTTTCTCGCACGCTTCACACTCATCCAGCACTGTTTATGGTGCAATACTCGCTCGCACAAACACTCATCGAGACAGGAAATGCGCCCGATTGCCTGTTGGGAACAAGCCTCGGTGAATACACGGCTCTCGCCGTAGCGGAAGTCGTCCCGCCGCAGGACATGCTGCAATTCTTAATTCGAAGTGCCCAAGCTCTCGAGGCACACTGCCGTCCGGGAAAGATGCTCGCGGTCTTAGCGAACGAGGAACTCTACCGACGAAACTCTACGCTTCGTGACACAACCACTTTCGTAAGCGCGTCGACCGAACAACAGTTTGTAGTGTCAGGTGATTCGGCAGCTATCGACCGAGCCTACCGCGAGCTCTCCAGAGAGGGAATTGACGCTCTGTTGTTACCAGTCTCACATGGGTTCCACTCCCCGGCGATAGATGCAGTCGAAGAGCATCTCCGACAAGAGTCGAAGAAGTTAATGTTTTCACCCGCAAAACTTCCAGTGTATTCTGGTTCCTTTGGCGCGCTTAAATCGCAATATACTCCTAGCGATCTTTGGGCGATTGGCCGTGGAGCGATTCACTTTCGCCCAGCGCTTGCCAGAGTGTTCGAATCAACCACATCAACGAGTATCGCAGTCGACTTAGGTCCGTCGGGAACGCTCAAGCGAGAAATTGATGAAAATGACTTCGGCAATACTAGGAACAAAGTATATGCTATCCTGAGCCCTTTTAAAACGGACCTCTCTGAGTACCACACTGTGCTCCAAACTCTACGGTGGAATACCGTACAAGACCAATTGATGGATACCCCGATGTCTCCCCAACCACCGCACGATACTACTCAACTGACAAAACGGCCGAGGCTTGCTGCTGCCTCACCGCGCCTGGGCGGCAACGGTGTTGTAGGAGCGCCTGCAAAGCTGATGTATTTGTTCCCCGGCCAGGGCTCACAGCGAACCGGCATGGGAGCAGAGCTATTCGAACAGTTCCCAGAATTGAGTTCTCGAGCCGATTCTATTCTTGGCTATTCGGTGAAAGAGATTTGTCTGAGTAATCCCAATAACTGTCTGTCTCAGACTGAATATACGCAGCCGACTCTGTTTGTAGTAAATGCAATGTCGTTTCTTCAACGCAAACGTCAACTCAACGAGCGTATTGATTACTTGGCCGGACATAGCCTGGGTGAGTACAATGCCTTGTTTGCCGCCGGCGCTTTCGATTTTGAGACAGGGTTACAGCTCGTACAGAAGCGAGCTGAGCTAATGTCGAAGGCGAGCGCCGGAGGTATGGCCGCAATTGTTGGACTCACCAAGGAACAGGTCGAAGAAATTCTTCGAAGCAGTCCAATGCAAGAGGTAGAAATAGCAAATCACAATGCACCAACACAGATAGTCATCTCTGGCGCTGCGGCTCAAGTGCGTACTGCCCAGCACTATTTTGAAGAGAGTTCCAAAGACTGTCGTTTTATTCCCTTACCTGTGAGTGGTGCGTTTCACTCGAAACTGATGCATCAAGCCGCAGAAGCCTTCGAAGAATTTCTCTCACAGTTCAGCTTCTTTGACCCACGACTCCCAGTTATCGCCAACGTCACTGCGAGACCGTACGAAGCTGGAAAAGTAAGAGAAACGCTTTTCCGCCAGATCACTAGTCCCGTCTCCTGGGTAGATTCCATACACTACGCGTTGGAACAGGGCGTCAGTCAATTCGAAGAGGTAGGCGTCGGTCAGGTACTCAGTGGTCTTACTACCAAAATCCGCTCGGCCTGGACTCCTCAACCAAAGAAAGAACCAGCGCAATCGACCTTGAGTTCCGCTACAAACGGTGTCGAGACCAAAACTGCCACTCTTCCTGCAAACGGCGAATCATCAACACTCGAGGCATCCCGACTTGGTTCCGAAGAGTTTCGCATAGATCACAATGCAAAATTTTCCTACGTCGCCGGTGCAATGGTTCATGGTATTGCCTCAAGCGATTTAGTCATTCGCATGGCTCAAGCTGGTATCCTTTCTTATTTTGGCTCTGGTGGCCTCTCAGTTGAGGCTGTCGAGCGAGCAATTAGAGCTATACAGGCTGCGATTCCTGATGCCGCTCCCTATGGAGTAAATCTGCTCAATGGCCCAAGAGAGAAAGAGAACATCGACCTATTCCTCAACTATGGTGTTCGAAGAATTGAGGCTTCGGCCTATTTCAATGTGACTGAAAATCTGGTTCGGTATCGCTTGTCTGGAGTCCGAGAAGAAAGAGACGGTACTATACACTGCGAGAATTTAATTCTCGCCAAACTCTCCCGCCCGGAAGTTGCTGACTCGTTTCTTGCACCACCTCCGACTGAATTGGTAGAGACCCTTCTTGCAAAAAACCAAATTTCCGCAGCACAAGCTCAACTCGCTCAGAACATTTCTATGGTTGACGATATCTGCGTCGAATCAGATTCCGGCGGCCACACGGACATGGGAGTAATGACTACCCTTCTCCCGGTTGTCCTCAAACAGCGGGATCAGGCGATGGAGCAGTATCGCTATCCTAAACGAATACGCGTAGGAGCCGCCGGCGGAATCGGAACTCCCGAAGCTGCCGCAGCGGCATTTATGCTCGGAGCTGATTTTATTCTTACTGGCTCGATCAACCAATGTAGTGTGGAAGCAGGCACAAGTGACCTTGTGAAGGATCTGCTCCAGGAAATGAACGTTCAAGATACTGAGTACGCTCCAGCTGGTGACATGTTTGAACTTGGCTCACGGGTCCAGGTACTTCGCAGAGGTCTTTTCTTCCCTGCCCGAGCCAATAAGTTATTCGATCTCTATCGGAGCTCGGACTCGCTGGATAGTATCGAGAAAAGAACTGCGATTCAGATCCAAGACAAATTTTTTCGGCGAAGCTTCGAAGACGTTTTTGCTGACTGTATTGCCCACCACTCTCCCGCACAGATTGAGCGGGCCAAGAGCAATCCGAAGCATAAAATGGCGTTGATTTTCCGGTGGTATTTTCACTACACGAATAGGCTCGCCTTGGATGGAGTCGCTGATCGCAAGGTGGATTTTCAGATTCATTGTGGGCCAGCACTTGGCAGTTACAACCAATGGGTTGCTGGTACTGAACTCGAAAGTTGGCGTAAGCGGCATTGCGATGAGATTGCCACATCAATTATGAATTCCTGCGCCGAGCTTTTACAAAATCGAATTTCATCTCTCCTCAGCGCGAATACGAGACCGGCTTCGAAACGACTCGGACAAAGCTAGCGATCGAATGCGCGAACGCACTATGTGAGTAGTTTCGTCCGCAAGGTTCTGGCAATTTGCGCTACTGCGGGTGCTTGAAGAATGCTGTAGTGATCCCCCTCAACTCTCATCTGCTCTACCGAAAATCCAGACACCACTTCCCAGGCGGTCGCTTGCTGCTTTGCTTGAGCTGGATTCTGGCCTCCGGCTGCATTCTGAGTTCCATTCGAATACCCGTCGACTTCCAATAAAGTGATTGCCCCAGGGTAGGGCCGGGGTTCATAGGCATCCATCAGCTCGACGTGCGTGACGAAAATGCGGTACATTTCCTCTAGCTCTGCTAAATCAATTCCGCTGAGCAGATTTCGCGCTTCGGTGAATTTTTTCAGCGCACCAAGGGCTGCGATTTGTTGCGCTCTAGGCTCTCGCTCCCTGATACAGCATTCTTCAACTAAGGCGAAGAGCTCTGTGTCGACCACGCCAAGAACATCCTGAGCAAAAGCGCACAACTGTACTTGTTCTTTCCCACCCTTTGGTTGCCTGCCGATGAATCGAGCGGTCTCGAGCGCCCGCAAGGCTTCTGGAGGATGGCTGTCAATAAGAACGAGCTGTGCGACTTCTTCATCCTTGGCCCTAAGTTGTTGCGCCATTTCATAGGCGATCACACCACCAAGCGACCACCCTGCAAGTTGATACGGTCCGCTGGCTTGAATTCCCCTAATCTCCTCAATGTATGCCGCTGAGAGTTCTTCTATCGAGGTTGCCGCTGGGCTCCCAGAGAGCATTGGCGAGCGCAAACCATAGACTGGCACATGCAAACTTTCCGCAAGCAAACTATACGATAGTACGTCACCACCAACAGGGTGAACGCAAAACAAGGGAGTTCCCTCCCTGCCATTTGCTAAAGGAACTAAAATACCATGCTGTTGCTGGCCGACACGATCTCGCTCAATCACACCCGCTTGTTGACGGATTGACTCATACTGTAAAAGGGAATCTAGCGGGAGCTTGACTCCAAATTGCCGTTGAATTCGAGCCACCAGACGCACCGCCAAAAGCGAATGGCCACCTAAATCCCAAAAACTATCTTCAACTTCAATTTGTTTTGAATCAAACAGTTCACTCCAAATGGAGAACAAGGTTTGCTCGGTCTTGGACAATGGTGCATCAGAAACTGCTCGTCTCTCCGAAACAAGAGGTATCGATGCCTCCAAGGCAGACTTGTCGACCTTACCGCTGCGCGATTTCGGAAGCTCCGTCACGATCTGAATACTCCTCGGAAGCATGAACCTCGGTAGAGCCGCTTCGAGATACTGTCTAAAATGCTCTTCGAGCGGCAGTGATTCAAGTTGATTAGGACAAACAAAAGCGTGCAATACCACTTCGGTTGATTCACCATGCAAAGCTACAACGACGGCCTCACGCACTGCCGGATGTCGATCTAGTACAGTCTCGATTTCTCCCAACTCAACGCGATGGCCTCGAATCTGCACTTGTTGATCGATCCTGCCAAGAAATTCAAGCAGGCCGTCGGTGCCAGGAATCCATCGGACCAGGTCTCCAGTTCGATAACATCGGACAGAGCCTAGATCTCTATCTGCACCAAAATGAGTTTGAACAAATCGCTCTACCGTTTCATGGGGCTTATTCAAATAGCCCAATGCCAGACCACTGCCAGCTATCCACAGCTCTCCTGGGATGCCTTCGGGGAGCACATGTCCGTATCTATCAACGACATATGCCTGTTCGCCGTCTAACGGTCGACCTATGGGAATCACTGCCGCCGGATCATCTTCTGCGGAGAACTCATACAGGACAGAAGTTATGGTCGTCTCCGTAGGCCCATAGGCATTCAACAGTCGAGCGGTGCTGACTACTCCCTTTCTCCAGTTATGCACAGCCGCTGAAGGGAGGGCTTCGCCCCCAGCAATCAGTAGGCGGAGCCTTGGCAGCGCTCTGGAGTTCTCAATAACCCAATACTCAAGTAACTCGCTTAGGTATCCCGGCGGGAGATCAACAACTGTGACGTGATGCTTCGCCAAGTAGTCGCTGAAGTCGACAAGCGACAAGCTCTCTTCTTGATAGACGACCACGGAGCTACCCCGTGTCAACGCCGGAAGCATTTGCTCAAGCGAAACATCGACGCCAGGTGTTGCAAACCAAAGAACGACATCGTTTTGTTCGAGCGTAAATTTTTGCGCGATAGTTTGCACATGTGTAGCGAGCGCTTGTTGCGAAACAACAACACCTTTCGGCTGACCGGTGGAACCAGAGGTATACACTATATAGGCTGGAGTGTTTTTGGAGAAACAAATCTCTGGAACGTCCACAGATACTTCTCCAAAGATGTCAGCCACCACTTCAGTTGTTAAGATATCGCTCCCAGCTGGTGCCACTTCGCTCATTCGTTGCACAATTGATGTCGAGCCCAATATTAACTTGGGAGAAACATCAGAGAGTATATAGGCAAGGCGTCTATCTGGAAGTTTCGGGTCTAAGGGAACATACACCGCCCCCAACTTGAAACAAGCCAGAGATGCAATCAGTAGATCTGGCGACCGTGGCAAGGCTACTGCGACTTTGTCGCCAATTGAAACACCGGCGTCAAACAAGCAGCGACAAAGATGAGCAACCTGTGCTTGTAGTTCCGAATAGGTTATTGAGGTCGATTCACTACTACTGCCCCGGATTGCGACTGCATGAGGATGTATTGCACAACGTCGATCAATCAGTTCAGTAATAAGTGGAGCTTCATCTACTGCTTCGCTCATCCCCAGTGCAAGAACTCTTCTTTGCTCCTCAACAGAGAGGAGCGAATACCGCGACAATGGCTGCTCAACATTCTCCAGTACGTGATGTAAGAGTTGAAGAAAGTGCGCCAACATCTCTTCTACTACCTGTTGCTCAAAACGCTCTCGAAGATAAGCGAAATGCAAACGAAATGTTTCACTCTCTTCATAAATCTCCAATCCAAGCTGTTCCACATCGCCTTCTTGCCTTACCTCGTCAATCAGCTCTAGCCGCAAGTTTTGCCCGAGAGAAGGTGCTACCTGCGTCGATGATGAAGTAAAGTTCTGATAGGCAAACATAAAGGATGATAGAGATTCCTGTAGATTTTTCTTACTGAGTGCGAGTTCGCGCAGCAAAACAGGAAGTGGATAATTGCTGTAGTCAATCGCCTCAGACAATTGATAACGAACCGTACGAGCAAACTCACTAAACGTCTGAGTGGCCGTAAGAGTACTCTGGAAAGGAATCACGTTGACAAAGTAGCCGAGCGCCTTATCAAAGCGGCGATCCGGTCGGCCGAGCATCGGCACACCAATCACCACCTGGTCTTCATTGGTTAACCGAGAAAGAAAGAGACTAAAGACAGAAAGAAAAAAGCTCGCACGACTAATTTGCAAACGCTCAACGAGCGCCGAGACCTGTTGACTGCTCTCACGCGGCAAGAGGTACTCCAGGGTCGCTCCACCTGAGGAGTTCATCGCCGAAGCTGAGATCTGCGCCGGTTTCTGCAAGGGCAGTTTGGGAACAGAGATTTCGCCATCGAGCTTCTTCGTCCAATAGCTTCGAGCGGCCTCTCCCACAGTACCGGAAAGCAGCTCTGTCTCCCAAGCAGCCTGTATTCGATAACTTCGCTCAGCTACTACCTGTGGCCGGGGCCGCCCCAGTATTCGCTCTTCGCATGCCTCACGAAAACTCTCTAACAAGAGTAGCGAAGAAAGGCCGTCGAAGACTACGTGATGTATGACGAACAGTATCACGTGCTCTTTTTGCGTCTCGCTCGCTTCGGCTATATCAAACAGATGTACCCGCATCAGCGGTCCTTGCTCTAAGGAGATTGGAACAGCCGCCTTTCGTCGCAATTCGTCCAGTATCTTCGAATCCTCGTTTGCCAGACAGTGCTCTGATTCGAAACGCATTTCATAATGGGCTCCGTTCTTTTCAAGAATTCCCTCTGGAATTCCGTCTTGCTCGATAATCCGAGCAGCGAGTACGGGATATCTGTCCACTACATCTTGACAGGCCGATTGAATGCTTGCCGCATCGGCCCCTGCGATCTTCATAGCAATTGGAACATTGTATGCCGTACTCTGGGGATTCTGGCGTTGGATGAGCCAAATCCCTTTCTGCCCTTCGGTGAGAGAAAATTGTTCAGGCAGAGGGGTAGAAGATTTAGAAGCTCCGCCCTCGAGAATCTCACTCTCCCCCGCTGGCTCCACCGAGCCTTCACGGCTTTGCACCGTTTGCACAAGAGAATCTAGCGTGGGGTTGGTGGCGAGGTCGCGAGCTTGTAGTGCGACTCCACTACTGGACTCTATATCCCGCAGCAGACGAAGACCACTGATCGAGTCCATCCCATACTCGCTCAACGGCTTATTTCCTTTAATCTGTGCCACATCAATACGAAGCGATTGTTCGACGAGCGATGCAATTGTCTGACGAAGGTCGCGGCGACCGTTCTGCGGCATTTTTTCGGAAATAGGCTCTAGAGCTGACCGCAAACGCTCCATAGGGTAGCTTGGCAACAATACTTTCTTCGGAGCACCAACTCCTTGGGAGTCGCAATGAAGTCGAATCCAGGGAACCTCGCCCCCTTGAACCCAATGCCAAGCGATCTTTTCTAACTCTCGCTGTTCAATCAACACCGAGACGAGAGCGCTCCCGGCCTCTCCTGAAAGAAACTCTCTCATTTCTGCGGTGTTTGATTCCAAATCAGCGAAGAAAGCGGGCACAGAAATCGGAAGGCGCATTCCCTGCTTCGAACCCTCTGTATGCCCCTGCTGGAGCCAGGTTCGAAATTCACGCAGTGCTTGACCGAGTTCTCGCATATCACTCGTTAGAAAAACCACCCGAAGCGGCATCTCTTCACGAGCAGTCTGCAAGGTGTAGGCAATGTCCTTTGCTGAATAGGTGAATCCACCCTCCTCGATTGCAGTGCTGTATTGCAACGCGATTTCAGATAGTGCCGCAAGAGTTCTGGCGGAGAACAGGAATAGTTCGGTTGAACCTGCGGCCGAGACCGGAGGAGACACGAAGGAGTCCTCTGAGGCAGAGCGCTCAGAGAGAAACTCTTCGACAATAATATGGGCATTCGAACCACCGGCTCCAAAGGAGCTAATAGCTGCGCGACGAGGAAGCATGCGCTTGCCATTCGACCCCGGCACCGGCAATGGAGGCCAGTCTTCCAACTCTTCGAGGAGGCGAAAACCAGCTGAAGCCAAATTAATATCCGGATTTACATTCTCAATCGCAACGGTTGGAACAAGCTTTTGATGTTCCATTTGCAACAACACCTTCGTGAGCTGGGCAATGCCCGAGACAGCCTCTCCATGTCCGATGTTGCTCTTCACTGAACCAATAGCTCGCTGTGCCGAATCTTGAGACCTTGCCGGATAGACCTTACTCAATGCAGAAATCTCGATTGAGTCACCCAATGCCGAACCGTTTGCCGCTGACTCAATATAGCTTACTGTCTCTGGTGAGATTCCGGCTTTGATAAAGTTCTCCTGCTGCAAGCGAATCTGTGCTTTTAAGTTGGGAACGGCAAAGCCTTGGGTATGACCACCATGATTCACACTTGTGGCCCGCAATACTCCAAGAATGGTATCACCATCCGAAAGCGCATCTCTCAACGGCCGCAGTAATACAACTCCAACCCCCTCGGAAGGAAGATACCCATCTCCATCACTAAAACTGCGGCTACTGGGACTGCTGCCGATCAACTGGGTCCGGCTTAACCCGATGAACTTCTTCGGATCTAGAATGACGCTCACCCCTCCAGCAATCGCCATGCGACACTCGCCGCGCTGAAGGCTTTCGCAGGCCATGTGAATAGAAGTCAAGCCAGAGGAACACATCGTATCAATGGCGATGCTTGGACCTTGAAAATCAAAAAAATACGACGCTCGGTTTGCAATGGAACTGAATGAAGACAATGAGGCAATGGCCTCTGTATCTACACTCGAAGATACTGAGTGTGAAGGCTGATACATCGCTCCAGCAAAAACCCCGATTCGAGAATCATAGACTCGACGCAGTGTCTCTCGGGTGTACCCGGCACGCTCGAGCAGTTCCCAAACCTCTTCCAGGAAAAGTCGTTCATTCGGATCCATATACTCGGCATCTCTGGGAGAAATGCCAAAGAACAGCGGGTCAAACTTGTCGACATCCGAGAGAAACCCTCCCCAGCGACTGTACATCTTACCAGGTGCATTCTTATCAGCTGCGAAATAGTCGTCCGAGCGCCAGCGGTCTTGGGGAATTTCGCTTATGCAATCTTTACCAGCCGCAAGCACATCCCAAAACTGCTCAATCGAGTCAGCACCTGGGTAACGGCCGCTCACTGCGATAACAGCAATACCCTGCTCATCTCGAGCTCGGTCCTGACGTGGAACCCCAAGTTCGGGTTTAGGATCTACTGAAGTGACAGATGGAACGGGAGATACTGCTTGATGTACCAATTGTCCCGCTTCCTTTGGTGCGGGCTTTGACTGCTCGACACCAAGCAACTCCATCAAGCGCGAGGTATGTTCTCGAGTGAAATATTCGGCTAGTTCAGCAAGAGTAGTAAACTCAAACAGCAAGGTATTGGAAAGAGTGCCAAAGTGAGTTTCGAGTTGCGAGCCGAATTGAATTGCCGTTACGGAATCAAGCCCGTAGGTGTCGAAGGTGTCGTCGGCGTGCATTCGCGAAATGGGTAATTTTATGAGCTCAGACAACTGTTGTTTGAGAAACGAGATAGTATCTTGCTTCGAAATTTCGGATGTCGTCTGAGCGCTTGCCGATTGACTCTCTGCTCTAGCTCTACTTGGGCGCAGCAGACTCTTGAACCGCTCTACATCCCCCGGGACCACCGCGAGTTGGGGTAGCGCCGATGCAAGAGATTGATAAAAAGCAGTAAAGCCATCGGAAGAGCGAAGGGCGGTAACGCCGGAGACCGCACGTATTCTCTCCTGGTTCTCTCTACTCAGCTCCATGCCTCCCTGTTCCCAGAACGGCCAATTGAGGGATAGCGTTCGCCCGAACCGAACTCCATCGACTACGCGCTGATTGCGATACTCGGCAAACTCATCCATAAACGCATTCGCACAAGCGTAGTTTGCCTGACCGATATTGCCAAAGGCCCCCGCTAAAGAAGAAAAACAGACAAAGAAATCAAGCGGAACTGAACCAAGAGCCTGATCGAGATTCACCAGTCCTTGCACTTTCGGCGCGAGTACCGTCTCCAGATCTCCGATGGACTTGCGATCGATCAGTCCATCACGAAGCACTCCAGCGGAATGCAGAACACCATCAATGCTTTTGTGTCGCCCTAGTATCTCAGTAACAAAGGAAGACAGGCGATCCGGATCTCGTACATCGAGTTGGTGATACTCAACAAGCGCATCAATCGATGCGAGAGAAGATTCTAGTTCAGCGGTAAGTTTCGATCGACCAGTGAGCAGCAACACGGTGTCTTTGGAAAACTTGGCGATCTCTTCCGCAAAGAGACGCCCCAATCCACCAGCACCACCAGTTATCAAATAGACACCAGCTGGTCGCCAAGGCACCATTGCTGAAGTGGG
>CBDUGV010000033.1:0-23195 GCA_965366815.1 uncultured Bdellovibrionales bacterium
CGGCACGCGACACGCCATCGCTGCCGCAGCTCAAACGGAGCTTGAGCTTGACCAAGCCTCACTCCAGCGATTGGAGGAATATTCAGCCAAGCGAAACAGGCCACTCAACGACAATAACCGCCGCCAAGTCTATTTTCCCGTTGGGTCTGAAATAGTGCTCAACCCAATTGGCACGGCTAACGCTTTCATCACTCAAATTCCGAGAACCGCTGCATCGCCTGTCGCGCTGATGTCTTTGCCCGGTGTGCCACGCGAGGCGATTCTGCTTTGCGACGAAGAACTCCTTCCACGACTGGAGAAACAACTTTCCGATCTCACTCCCTCCGTTATTCGAGCGATTCGTTGTTTCGGACTGCCGGAGTCGCACATTGGCGAAACAGTAGAAGCCTGCGCTCTGCCAGCCAACGTCGAGGTCGCCTACCGACCACAGTTTCCAGAGATTCTTCTCCACTTGTGCACGCCTCGCACGGTCTCAGCCGCAGATGTTCTGGAAGTTGCAACTACGACGGTTCGAAAAGCACTTGGGGATGAGTTCGTAATCAGTGATTCAGAAGAACTCAACATGCCACAAGTGGTAGGTGAACTGCTCAGAATGAACAACTTGAGCTTGGCAGCTGCCGAATCTTGTAGCGGCGGACTTCTCGCACATGAACTAGTATCGATCCCCGGTTCCTCACAATTTTTTCGAGGCTCGATTGTCAGCTACAGCAATGAATGCAAACAGGAGTTTCTGGGTGTGCGTGCAGATACGCTCGCAGCCCATGGTGCAGTCAGCCAAGAGGTCGCATTGGAGATGGTTGAAGGCGTGCGCGCTCGCACCAAGGCCGATATTGCGGTTTCTATTACCGGGATAGCGGGCCCAGACGGAGGAAGTGACGAGAAACCAGTTGGACTGGTTTGGTTCGGCTTATCGAGTAAAAACAAGAGTGACACATTTCAACTGCAACTTCCTTGGGGTCGCGACTTTGTTCGGCGCTATTCCGTTTCCTACGCGCTAGATCTTGTGCGTCGGCATATCTTGGGAATTAACCAATCGACTAATTAGGAGAGCCCTATGCATCTATTGCTTTTACTTCCACTCTTGTTCTCACCGCTTTTACAGGAGCTCCCTAACGCCAGCACCATACTTGTCGGCAAACCTTTAGACGAGAATCGTCCGGTGGTCTGGCTGAAAGAAGATTTTGAAACTAAGCGCAGAAGTTCAAGCAACGCAATCGTCGTCGTGAAGGTCGAAAATGTTGCAGCCGAGAAAATCGTCGATGCCGGAAAAGCGATGGTACAAGGCGCAGGCACTTCTCCCGGGCGAAAGTCCTATCGCTTTAAGGTTCCGGAGTCGCTTCGAAATAATGTACTGATCAAGGTGTTTGCGAAAGGAAAACTCGAAGGCGAAGAATCGCAAATCGATTTTTCGCTGAGGACCTTTGCGAAAGAGGCGCTGTATAGCAGCGCGCTCCATGAATCAACGCTCAAGAATTGGCAACAAACGAGCGTATTGGCGCCTATGGTTGAGTTTCGTGTCCCTCAGTTAGAAACAACCCATGCTCATAAATACGATTTTGAATTCGATTTTCGGATTTCCGGTAGAGATGCACAACGAGCGTACTTGGACGAAGTGCTTATTGTTATTGCTGGTGCTGGCTAGGCGTTTGGCGTCCGGCAGAGGGAGTTGACGTGGATCCGCATATTGTACTCACTATTCATTTCCCCCCTGCAGTCAAGGAACTGGTGATTTCTGGCCTGCTGGATTGCGGTATTGACTGCTTTCAGGAGACCGAAGCAGCCGAGGGAGAGGACGCAGGCATCATCTACTACTGTGAGTCGGAAGCGGAAGCTGCGACGCTGTTTGAATCCTTACTTGATTCGGTCCCCGAGGAAATTTGCACGCAACTGCGTAGCTCCACTTCAAGCTTGGTGCACACCAATTGGCGCGACGCCTGGAAGGACTATGCCAAAGCGATAGAAGTAAGCGAAGCTCTGCTGATAGTTCCGAGCTTTCTGGAAGCCAAGCCGAAACCGGGTCAGCTTGTATTGCGGCTCGACCCGAAACAAGCATTTGGTACCGGGGCCCATCCGAGCACTAAGCTTTCACTGCAAGCAATCGAAGTGGCGGTTCGAGAACTGAGGCCCAAATCCTTTCTCGATATCGGCTGCGGCTCAGGCGTGCTTTCGATTGCTGCAAATCGATTCGGAATTGCCGATGTGGTAGGGATAGATATTGAAACGGCTACAATTGAAACAGCGCGCGAGAATGCGAGCGAGAACAATGCTTCGCAATGTGAGTTTCGAACGACGCCGATAGCAGAAATTTCAGAACGCTATGATCTGGTTTGCGCCAACATCATCAGTTCAATCCTCCTTGAGCTTTGGCCTCACATTCGCCGCGCAGTTGCACCGAACGGTCGACTCATACTTTCCGGATTGCTGCTTGAGGAGATCCAAGAATTCTCACAAGCCCTGAACGTACGGCCAAAGCTGCTTCTGCAAGAAGATATCTGGGCAAGTTTAGTCCTCGAGGGAGAAACGCTGCACGCTTAAGATGGCGACTTCTTAAACACCATGTGGATCCAGAAGGGCTCCACCTTCTCAAACGAGCGCTGTAGTCGATTCAATTCAAAGGCAAGTTTACTGGCAATTTTTTGAATGGGAGTGCGTTCGGCTGGTTGGCCCAGCTGCTTATCGCAGCTGATACAAGGTTCCCCCTGCCCATACACTCCCCACGGATTGCCTGAAAAATCGTACAAGGCAGTTGAGAGAAAATTTGTTCGATCTTTCGTCGTACCGACAAAGCTTGTCGTGGCAACAGAAAGCGGTTCGAACAAAGTCGTAAGGTTCTTTTCAGTAAAAATATTTACATGCCCCCAAGGCGGGTTTACTACACCACATTCTTGACATGTTGTTCTACCGACACGAGTGTCCTGATTGTACGGCACACCGATGACCGCGAAGTGCTTTGCGACTCGAGCCAACTCACTACAAGCCTTCGGCAGCAGTGTGGGAGGTACATGCTCTAATACCTCAGCACAAAAAACAACGTCAAAGGCATTGTCCGGATAGGCCAACGCGGTCGCATCTCCTTGAACTGTAGTAACGCGATCATACTCGAACTGAGGTTTCTCTAAATCCAAAGCGGTAACACTCTCGAAATGTTCGGTGAGACATTTCGACAAGTATCCATCTCGCGCCCCTACATCGAGTACAGTGGAAAAGCCCGGAGGGACAAGTCGCATTAAATCGGCAATACGATCCTGCTCACTGGCTGTGGCGCGATATTCTTCTAGATTTGGTCCGCTCATGTATACTTTCTAAGTCAGCTCTTCTGAAGTATCAATAGGGCTAGCGCATTCGTAGACGAGTTCTGCTTCTAAGTCATCCAGTATCCTGTGAGAAAAGGCCTATTGCTCGTTGAAGACGACCTAGAGCGCAAGACAAACAGCTTCCGATCACCTTCACAACAGTTCGGGTCACTGACCATATTGGAATGCAGCGACCTAGTGCTAGAACAGCACAGATGCCGCAATTCTAGCGTTTGTGACTGGAGCAGAATTCGATTACTGTTCGAAAATGAGCTGGTTATTCTTTGCCCTCCTTACCGCGGCGTTTGCTGCTGCCAGGGATATTTTCGTCAAATGTAATGCGAAAGGCATTAACCCGAGTCTCGTAGCCCTCACCCAACACGGTGGAGCCTTCCCGCTTATCGGCATCTATGCGCTGCTCCAAGGGCTTCCCGAATTTGGACCCTATTTCCTTCCGGCCTTGGTCGCATCCGGCATGCTTCTCGCACTTGGCACGGTACTCTATTTTAAGGCGATAGAGCTTTCGGATCTCTCCCTCATGGTGCCGCTCAGAGCAATTACGCCGGCGCTGATCTTGCTCATTTCACCGCTTTTGATTGGTGAAAAAGTATCGCTTTTAGGCGCAGCTGGAGTATGTGCAATCGTCGCGGGATTGTTTGTCGTCGGTCTGACATCTAAGAAAACGACGATTGTTGAGAACTACACGAACGCGCCTGGCACGAAATACATGATCGCTGCGGTCATTGTTTTTGCATTTTGTGCACTGACAGAGAAGGTAGGCATAGAGCAGTCTGCCGGTCCGATATTCGTGGCGCTCGAGAATTTGATCGCTGCCTACCTTCTTGCAGTATTTTTCGCTAAGAGAAGCACCCTCCCACTAAAGGAAGTGAGATCCCATGTTCGTATCCTTATTCCTGTGGGGATACTCTTTGCCTTTTTAATGACTCTACAAAGCTATGCCTTCGAGATTGGACCGATAAGCTATATTATCGCTATCAAGCGAACATCAGTCGTACCAACTGTTTTGTTTGGTTGCATCGTCTTAGGCGAAGGCAGCCTCGTGCAACGAACCCTGGGAGCAGTGATCGTAGTCAGCGGCGCAATACTGATAGGGTTTGCAAGTTAAGAGGTAGGTGATTGAGTCGAAACATCCTCAGGCACAGTGCCTTTCTCAACCGCCATCAACCATTTTCGATACTCGGCGTTACCGGGGTCGAGTTCCACTGCTCGTAGAAAATGAGCACGGGCTGCTGCAAACCGCGCCATTTTTGCCAGCACTATTCCTTTATTGAAGTGATGCGTCGGGTTATTGGGACTCACTCGCAATCGGCGATTCGCTTCGCGAAGCTGGTCAAGCAATGTCGCGCCACCCGGTACGCTTACAGGGTCCGTATCGACCGGGATAAAGAAAAAGTAGCCGGCAGCGCATGCAGCTACCGCAAGGAATAGACCGATCACAAACTGCCAGACCGACTTATTGATTCGCAACTTCGAGTTCGCTTTTCGACTTGATGTGGTTTTCGGCGGCGTATCACTTGGGAGCTTCGGTAAATCCAAATCATCTTCTAATACACCAGCCAAGGATTCCGTCAGTTGTTCAACAAACGAAATTGCCGATTGGGGACGCAGAGCCGGGTCTTTTTCCAACGATTGCATGATCAGCCTATCGGTTTGCTCCGATATCTCCAGCTCAGGGAAGCGCTCGAGCAGGCTGCGAGGATTGTCTTGCATATGCTTCATTACCAATTCGACAGCATTATCTGCCGAAAAGGGCGGAGAACCACACAGCATTTCATACGAGATTCCCGCAAGCGCATAGACATCAGTTGCCGCGCTAATAGTATTCCCCTTAGCTTGCTCAGGTGACATATATTGCGGAGTGCCAAGTGTCTCAAACGTTCCGGTTAAACTGGCCGTTTCGAATCCACTCCCTTCCAAGCCCTTTGCGATACCAAAATCAACAACGAGCGCGAAATCTCGTCCGTCCTCGTCGGTCGTTACCATGATATTATCCGGCTTCAAATCGCGATGAATGATTCCGTGTTTATGGGATGCTGCGACGGCTCCGGCTATTTGTCGAAGTATCCGAACCGATCGACCTACTGGCAACGGCGCACTTTCTTTGAGGAGGTCCTTCAACGAGTGCCCCTCAACGAATTGCATTACAAGAAAAGGAAGGCCGTCCTCAACGCCGTAGTCATGAATGGTAATTGCATTCGGATGAGAAATTAAACTTGATGTTTTCGCCTCGCGCTCAAATCTTCTGAGATATTCTTCCTTTGCCTCACCGCCATCACTCCGTGTCCTGAGCACCTTTACTGCCACCACTCGCTGTAGCGACTCGTGTTCAGCTTTATACACCGCACCCATTCCGCCGCCACCGATGAGCTCGAGTACACGATATTTACCGGCGATTGTTCTACCGACGAGGTCGAACGTTGGGTCCATGAGTTCCTCAGAAATAAGCTATCACTGATTCATTTTGACACAGTGAGCGGACAAGCATAGTGAAAAATGTTCTATTGGAGTTGACCACGCTTTACCGCTCGAACCAGAAATCGGCAAGGGTCAACCGCACGTACTAAGTCAAACTCGAGAGGCAGTGGCTGCTGGCATGCCTGAGAGGCGATAAGCTCAGCACCCAGCAAACAAGACAACAATCCCCGCGAACCATGCCCCACACTCGCATACAGCCCTGGAAGGTCCGCGCTGCGTGGATGAAGAGGCCCATATCTATCGCTGTTGGCCGCCTTGTATGCCTCCTCAAACCCCTCTAGGCGTGGAATAGGCCCGAGAATCGGAAGCCGATCGGGGCTCATCGTTCGAAACCCTACTCGCCCCCCGGTAATCTGTAGCTCGTTTGTGTTGAGAGTGGGCGCCCATCGTCCTAATCGGTCGCGAAGTGTCTCTGCTTGAAGCGGATCAATCTTTTCAGAATCATCGTTGTGATTGTAGGTGGCACCTACAAAATGTTCACCCGAATGCGCAGGTACTATATAGCCATCGTAACAGAGAACTGATTTGAGATGAGCGACACTTTCGTGTGCCCCTAAAGTCTGAACTTGCCCTCGAACTTTTTCAACCGGAAGCCATGAGAGTTGATCGAAATCTGTAACTCGATAGCCATTGGCAAAGACGACAACATTGCAATCGCCTACAATGCTTTTCTCCCGATCAGACACAGACCAGCACTCGTGGTGTTCCTCCGCTCGAACCGCGGATTTTGAAAATTCGAATTGCACACGCTCCGCATAGCAAGAGGTCAACATCTCACACAGCAGCGCGGGACAAAGCCAACCGCCCATAGGAAACTGTAATCCGCTACTTGATACTGAGAAGCCACAAAGAGCGCTTACCTGTTCAGCGGTCAGCGCTCTGACAAATTCCTCAGGTAATCCTTGCGCTTCAAGGTTGGTGTAGACCTTCTCTAAGCGCTTGCTGCTGGTAAGGCGAATTACACCGCAGCGATGCAGAATAGGCCGCTTGTTCGCCGCCTCCAATTCTGCAATTAGCCGTAAGCTATACTGATACGCAGCGGAAAAAAATCGACTTAGAAAATCCGGCTTCGCTGAGAGATAGGCCATCAGCACAGCCGCAGCGTTGCCAGAGGCTTTTTGGGCGAGCGCTGCTTCCTCCTCTATGAGCGTAACCCGCCAATTGCGCTTGGCAAAACTGTACGCCAATGCTGAACCGGCAAGCCCACCGCCGATAACAGCGACACGGGGCTCTCTTGCACGCGCTTGCCGTACCACTGGCATTCTATCTTCAAGAAAGACGGCAGCGAGCACTTCACGCTTCTGACCCAAGCCCGAGCGCTTTTCTATTCGGAAGCCAACAGCCGAGAGGTTGTCTTTCACTACGCGCGCCGCAGAAAAAGTCGCAAGCCGAGTCTTCGCACGGGAGAGTCGTGCAACCTCTTGGAAAATTTCTTTGGTCCAAAAATCGGGATTCTTCGCGGGAGAGAAACCATCGAGAAACCAGGCATCAACCCGAGCCTCAACGAGCGGCAGAAACTCTCGTGCTTCGCCAAGAAACAACGTGAGATAGAGGTTGTCATCAGGGAACTCAATCCGATGCGCCCCCGCCACCGCTAAGGGCATCTTTTGGCGAAGTCGCTCCGATAGACTCGCCAGCTCTGGAAAGGCGCCGTGGATCTTTTCAAGATCAGCAAGGGTGAGTGGAGATCTCTCAAAGGAGATGTAGTGCAGACAGGAGTTCGCAGAGTTCTCTTCGCGCCAGGCTTGCCAGGTCGCCAGGAAGGAAAGGCCCGTACCAAATCCCAATTCAGCAATCGTATAGGTTTCAGCGCCTTTCCAGGCATCCGGCAGACCGCAGCCCTCGTGAAACACATGTCGCACTTCACCGAGGCCATCATCATGGCGGAAATAGACGTCGTCAAATTGCTTCGCTATCGCTCCCCTTGTCTCCCAGGAAATTTCCGCCGGCTGTGGTGGAGTAGGTTGCCACTCACCTCGAGGAGCCTTTGCAACAACTTGATAGGGAATTTTGAAACCGCTGTCTGCCATAGTCGGGCTAGGTATACCTCGACTAGCCAATAAATTCATCGGTTCTATTTCATACCTAGAAATTCAGACTATGGCGGGGTCTCTCGCGAAGCTCCCTTTCACTGGCTTGGCGTTACATCGCCGGGTATTCCCCAAGCCGCGGCAGCTATTTGACCACTGCGGTTGTTGTGATACCAGGCTCCAGTTGTTGGACGCCACACGTTAAACGAACTCTCCCCTGGTGTCAGATACGTTCCAACAATCGGCAGATCGCCGTAGAGTCCCCACTGCCATGTTTCAAACTGAGTCAGATTCTTCGCCAATCGCAAATACCAAACACCATCAGTTGGACGCCAAACGGCAAAATCACTGCGGCCATCACCGTCGTAATCACTCGGAACGGGAAAATCGCCCGGCAAGCCCCATTGCAAAGCCTGATATACTGCTGCACTCTGCCCGGTCGCATATCCGCTGTTGAGTATCCACCAAGTGCCGTCGCGGGGTCGCCAAATCGCCAGATCCGCCTTTCCGTCTTCGTCAAAATCACGTGGCACCGGCCAATCACCAGCTTCTCCCCAACCACTGAATTGCTGCTGTCCATTGGCATAGGAGATATACCAATAGCCTTGGCGAAAAATGGCAATTTCATCAGTGCCGTCGCCATTGTAATCGGCAATTGCCGGTAGGTCACCAGTAGAACCCCATTGCTGAAAGCGAAGGCTGTTATTGCTTGAGAGAAGCACATACCAATGCCATTGACCGAACCAATCGAAAATCACTGCATAGTCGCTTTTACGGTCACCATCAAAATCGCCATCGACGGGATAAAATCCGAACCCACCCCAGGCTTGCGCAAACTGCAAACCACTCGAACTGAGCACGTAGTAGGCACCAGGGCGATACACGACTCGATCGCTTAGACTATCACCATCGTAATCGTAGGGAGCCGTCGTTATACTCGCCCCAGCACCATTCCCGACAACAACAGGCACCTTGCTATACACCCGACGGGTAGCAGATCCGTCAGAGACCACGAGATAAGGATAATAGCGTCCGTTCGGCATACGAGACGTATCCCAGACGAAGCTGTGCCCGCCAGCACTTTGCGCGTTGCGTTCTGCAAGAAGCTGACCATTAAAACCCGTCGTGTCGGTATCGTAATACAGCGAGACAGTGAACTGACTACTGTCCAGATCTTCAACAATCCAAGAAATGGTATAGCGATCTTTCGATGGATGGTTTTCCGTCGTGAGTGTAACCCAATCGAGAAAAAACCATGTGGGCAAGGAAGTCTCTAAGGGATCAATTCGCAGATTCTCGATATTCGACCAAGTAAGCCAAGGGAGTCCGGTATCAAGTACGGCGGGATCCCAAAGATCCATAGTATAGGTGTGTATACCTTCATACAGCACATGTGCTTTGGTCGTTCCACCATCGTGGACAATATCGCTATTCCAATACACTGCGCGTGAGACCCAGCCGTTGCTCACTTTGTCGCTAATCGTCGGGTAGAGCGTTTCATCAGCTCCAAGTCGATATGTCAGATAGCGATACTTCGGTGCCAGGATCGCCGCATCGGTATTCAAGTGCACCTGCGCATCAGTGTGAATATTGCCAAGCGAAGCTACCGGAGGGTCGGCTGACGCTTGCAGATATCCACCAGCGAAAAACGCGTTCGAAAATTGCCTGAGAACATAAGGAATAGTCGAACCGATTAGATTCGAGACGTCTTGCGGATTCTCCATGTCCCAAGGATTGGCCAGTTCAGTCAAGGCATAGTCCTGTCCACTATGCTCTGTAGGGGCAGTAAAATAGGCTCTGGGGGCAGCTGTTATTTCCAACTTTGCTGAATAATTTGATCGACTGAGCTCGACGACGCTGGCCCCTTGTTGCACTGAGGCAGTTATATAGAAGTAGTAGCTGCCCGGGGGCAAGGTTGCTGAGCTAAACCGATGGTGCCCTGAATCCCGCGTGAGCAGCGAGCGAGTCGAATAATGACCTACGGGAGAAGAGCCACCAACTCCGTGGCGGTACTGAGCAATAGGCGTTCCATTGAATCCAGTATTGTCGGAGTCGAGCCAAACCGTTATCAGCGATCCGTTAGGAATACCGTTCGAGGCCCAGCGTAGATCGATTGATGGCGCGGAGTTGGGATCGACTAGGCGGATCCAGTCTATCTCAGTAAGAGCGCCGCTGCCGCCAAGAATGGATGGATCGAGGCGCAAGGCATAAATCAGCCCCGCCCAACTCCCAGCGCTTTGCTCGAAAGGATCAGTACTCAGGTCAAAAGTATAGATATTGAACCCACTATGCGTGATGCCGCTATCTAAATAATAACCATCAAACGACGAGCCAAACTCTGCACCGGTAGGAAAATAGGTTGTGCTCGAATTGCTATTCCAATGAATAGCAAAGGCAGTACGGGCGCTGTGATTTATCCGGGCCGTAAGGACTTTGTACTTTGAGGCATCAATTGGGTGCTTCGACCCAAAGCGCGGAAGCTGCCGGTCACCCGGCAGACCTTCAGCCGCCTGAAGTTCTTTGTAGCCCCCAAAGAGCGGAAAGACATAGCCACCTTGCAGTTCGTTCACTGCTCGCCAGACACCGCCGGCCACTGCCACAGATGAGCCTTGAAAGTTTACCTCGAAGCCGATATCTCGGCGTTCGTTAAAGTCCCAGGGATTGTCTAGTTGGCTACTGGCAAAATCATCGCCTTCGGCAAAGCGCAGCGATTTCGTTGGCGAAGTGATGCTGATGCTTTGGGCCAATAGGAGCGTCGGTGCGATACAAAGCTGTATCGCAGCAACAAGCGCTAGCTGTAATAGTTTGAATTTCAACGTGTATTTTTGCCCTTGAAATGGATGTAACTTCAACTAACTTTTACTACAGGTAGTGTTCTCTCGGCGACCCCTAACATATCTGCGCAGTGTTGGTACCCCAGGGTAACGATTTCTTCCAGTACGAAATTTCACTGCCCCAGGCTTTTCTGTGTAATTTCAACGCCTTACGAAACTTCGGCTCTCAATCACCACTTCGGCACACTTCTCGCAATGTATCTAAGTAACCGCTTCGAACACCCCGCATGGGCCAGCTACCAGGTTCAAAATCAGCAAGAACCTGGTGGCTGTTCCCCTTTCATTTCTGAGCGGTTGAAGGATAGGCAGCAGCAGAAACATAAACTGGAACGGCAAACAAGACAGGACATCTTCAGTCTCTTGGTGGGTATTCAATGGAAATTACAATCGCAGTTGACCGACTCGTTTCGGCCGTCCGACATGTGTCCGACGGCTGGCTACCGGTTCAAGAAGGGCTTTTTGATCATCTAGAGCAACGATTCTCAACCGGTGCTTACGCGGCATCCCGGAGCAAGTTGAGCAGAGATTTACGACTCGACCCCTCGCTCTACCTTTATTGCGTTCGAGAGCTCGGCATGAATCAATCTGGGACCCATTCCTCTCCCGGCGAGCTGTTTCAGAATTCCCAATTGGAAGATATCCACGACGTTGTTCGGCGAGCCCGTGCCCACACGTCGAGACACTCGTTTCAAGATATGACCCCCTTTCAGGCAAATCGACTTCAAGAAACTCTCATATCAGCTATCACCTGCGAACGCCTTGCCTCAGCTGTGACCCTAGATCCGGAATTGGGTTACACCTGCGGCTTGCTTCGCCAACTTGGCATGACTCTCACTGCCTGGAATTTTCCTCGCGAATATGAGCATGCGGTATCCACCGCGACGAGCGACACCCCACTCAACGAGCGACTCAATACATTGCTCGGATTTTCTCCGGTCGCGCTCTGCTCAACAATGGTCCAGCAATGGAATCTATCGCCAGATATTGTCGATACCGTCTCCAATAAAGCTCTTGGCCCCGATCCATTCAAAAGCGCTTCGCTCCTACGAGAAGAAAGCGCTGCGGCAAAGCTTACGAAAATATGCAAAATCGGTGAAGCGCTCGCCCGTGCGAGCCAACCACATTGCAGCGGCGGAAGCTTAGAGGATCTCGAATCAGCCGAAAAAGTTATTTCGGAACACCTCGGAGCTGAGGGAATTCAGCAAATATACCGCGAGACAAAGAATCGACTTACAAATTGCAATCCATATGAGGTCCGTCTACCTGACCTTCCAGACCCAAATGCGATTAAAGAGAAGATCATCCGCTCAGTTCACAAAAGCCGCTTAGTCGAGAATAACCGTCACATGAAACATCTCCCCGAACGGGTTCGGGATCATGTGGAGTATCTCTATCAGCAACTTCATCCCGAGAAGATTTTGAAGAGTGCGCTTCGCTTCCTGGTTCAAGAAATTATTCCCAAAGCTGGTTTCGAGCGCGGCTGTATCTACCTCTATCAGCCCGAGAAGAGAACCCTCAACCCCTCACTCTCAGTTGGTGATACTTCGCAATTAAACCTGAGATCGATACCAATTGACTCTTCTTTTGCACAATACGATCTCATCGTTTCGGCCTATTCGGTAAAAGCTCCACTCAGATCCGAGCGTGCTGGGGCCGATGGACTTCCGACCACAGCAATTGCAGCCGCGATTGGCGATACAGTTCCAGTCGGAGTGCTCTACTTAGAAACCAAACCAGAGCTCTCAGCGCAAATCGACCCTGACCCAATGCTCATTTTTCGAGCGATGCAACGAGTAGTTGCAGATAGCTTAAATGCTAAGTAGTACTGATAGGTGACTTCGTGTCAGTACGCTTCACCTAAAAGCTATGCTATGGCGACTTCTATTGATCAGGGCCTTGCAGCCTATGTGCAGTTTTATGAATCACTCGAGGAATCCTCACTTGAGCAGTTGCGTCAGCTGGTTACCGCTGATGTGAAGTTTCGCGATCCCTTTAATGATGTGGTTGGAGTTGAAGCCTACCTGCACGTCTTGCGGGATATGTTCAGCCGATGCGATCAACCGCGTTTTACAGTTTCCCGTACATGGCTGGAGGAAAATCGGGCCATTTTGAAATGGGAGTATCGCTTTCTCGCTGCCGGCTCGCAGTCAAAGTGGGAGATACATGGGCTGAGTGAGCTGAAATTAAGTTCAGATGGCAAAATTGAGAGCCATATCGACTACTGGGACGCTGCCTCGCAGCTCTATCAACGCCTCCCGCTAATTGGTTGGATTGTCAGGCGAATCCAGGATCACCTTAGGGCGAAATAGTAGGCTTTCAGATCGCATCAGCACAGCCGCAGTCAGTGCTTGCCCGTATGGTCAAGTTTTTCCCCATTTCGGCCGACTTTCGAGATAGATGAGCCTTCTCTGAGAAGGCTTTTCCGGCAGATATGAACCGCATGGCGGATAGGTGTTCATGGGCTCTCCGAGGTTCGCTTACACGCGCGGAGATCGCGTGCAGGAACGATTTGAAATAGTTGAAGTCCTAGGCATTGGCTGCATGGGTACGGTCTACCGTGTCTTCGACCATGCACTTGAAAGCGAATCGGTTGCGCTCAAGGTACTCTCCCCTGAGATTGCCGGGCGCGAAGGAGAAATTGCACGCTTTCGCAATGAAGTTCTCAACGTTCGAAAAATTGTTCATCCGAACATAGTGAGCATTTACGATTTTGGTCTTACCGATCAAGGGCACTACTTCTACACCATGGAATACGTTCGTGGAGAAAGTTTACATTCGAGACTCTACCGATCTGAAGGAGAACAATTTCCTTTCGCGGAAGTAATTTCTCTACTTATGGATCTTTGCCAAGGACTTTCAGCAGCCCATAGAGAGGGAGTAATACACTGCGACCTAAAACCAGAAAACATACTGATCGACGAAGAAGGGAGAGCAAAGATTACCGACTTCGGTCTATCAAGTGATCGCACATCACAACGCCGCTCTCATCGACCTGGCACCGCAGTAGGTACCCCTTATTACATGTCACCGGAACAGTTTCGTGCCGATCCACTCGATCATCGCGCTGACATCTATGCGCTTGGAATCGTCGCCTACGAAATGGCGACACATCGCAAGCCGTTTAAAGAAGCTGATTACTTCGATTTGGCAGATAGGCATTTCAACGATACCATTCCAAACATTCGTGAGTTTCGCGAGGATCTTCCGCCCTGGTTTCAGCGGTTCGTCGGCAAATGCGCCGCAAAGGATCGCAACAAACGTTTTCAAACTGCCGTCGAAGCAACGAAATTCATTCGAACTCAGTTAAAGCAAAAGACGGCTGTTCGACAGGTGCGGTCTCGTCGAAAAACGACATTTTTTCGAGCACAAGAGTTTGAGAAAGCGCTTGGCATCACGCCAAGAAACAGTTCGGCTCGGCAACTCATCAAACAGGCGGGCGAGAACCGCTCTCGAGGACTGAGTACGATTGCCGATGCGCATTACCTCAGTGGACGCCAGTATTTTGAAACGGCAGACTACCAGCTTGCCGAACGCCATCTCACACAAGCCCTGCAACTCGATCCCTACAACCCCAACGCATCAAATCTCCTGGGATTCGTCTACGAAGCCCTCGGGAGAACAGAGGAGGCAGAAAAGCATTACCATGCGGCACTGCGCGTCGACGCCTATCATGAAATAGCTTACTTCAATTTGGGAAAGCTCTATCATTCGATGGGGAAAACAAAGGACGCACTTGTCTACCTTGGCACCTTCATCAGTATTGCGCGCAACCTGCCGGAGCACCAAGAGGCATCGCGGGAAGCCGAAGAGCTTCGCTCAAAACTTGAACTAGATTTACAGTAAATCTTGGGTCAGTGATTACTCTCGACCGTGTAGGCTACCGAGATCCTTATCGTAGACATCTATTGAGGTTTTGAAGAAATCTTCCTTCTTCTTGGATTTTCGCTTATTGCGCTTTTTCTCGGCTCGCTTCTTCTCTTTGGCCCGCTCGTCCTTATCGAGCTCTTCGTCCTCACCGTAGTCAAGCTCCCAGCCGGAACTTCGAACAGAGTTGCTCTGATAAAAAGCCTCTTCGGTGGACGCGCTTGCCGAGTTGCTCAGCAGCAATAGTAGAATTGAAATTAAAATCAGTATCTTACCCATACTTCCCCGCTTCTAGTGAGAAACGCCCCCTCTATCATCTGTTATGGATGATTTCTTCGAGACTGACGCCTCTGTTTGTCGATGCTAGCGACGCAGCCGATCCGGCGTTCTCGAACCTGAAGAATGGCTCGAACGACCTTTCAGCCGCGGCTTAGGCGACTTACTATAAGAACTACTGCTCCCGGCCCGACGACCAAATATACCGCCATTGGCTCCGAGCTGCTCGAGGTAGCGATTGAGCTGCTCACCCCAGCCCCGACCCTTTTCCACCACTAAATCATTCGCTTCACGCTGAGAACGCGGCAGCTTACGGACATAATACCGGGCGCTGCGTTCTGCAGATCTCGCGGTCGATGAAGCCATATCACCCACGGCACTCGCTTTCTGTTTCACATCATCGATCTCAGCGCCGACCTGTTTCGCTACTTGTTTACTGGCCTGCTCAGCCGCTGCAGCACCGGCAGCTTCCGCCATCTTCGAGCTATGCTCATCGATCGCCTTACTGACTGATTCAGGCATCAAATTGGGCATTTCGGGAACTTCGGGCATTTCCGCTTTTTCGTACCGCCGCTCGAGCTCACCGGTGTAATCATCCCAAGCGCGAAAGACCTTCGCTGCAAAATCGTTGGCCTCTTTGGTCTCGCGATTATCACAGCCACTAGTCAGCAGCAGCAGCAAGAAAAGCACCAGAATTCGTGTGGAAATTACCATAGTCTCAGTATACCTCTTCGCAATAGGTTATGCCGAAGGCTTGCTAAAGGACGACTTTTAAAAGGTAAATCTTGAAATTCGAGGCCTATCGCCTGGTCAGAGGCGACCTATGGAGCCAGTTGTGGAGTTGGGAAAGGGGTAATTTGAAAGGGGGTATTTTAGAGGTGCGATGCCTACCCTCCGGGTTTGGCATCGCACTTCGAGAGCGCTGCTTAGGCGTTATAGGACGTTGATGCAGTAGAACCGCCTTCTCCAGTCCAATTGGTGTGAAAATGCTCACCACGTGGCTTATCGATGCGCTCATACGTATGAGCACCAAAGAAATCTCGCTGCGCTTGCAAGAGATTCGCCGGCAAACGCTCGAGTCGATACCCATCGAAATAGCAGAGCGCTGAACTAAAGGCTGGTACCGGAATACCGTTCTCAGCAGCTCGGGCAACCACTCGACGCCAACCCGCTTGGGCATCAGCGATTTCCTTCTGGAAATACGGATCGAGCAAGAGGTTCGGAAGATCCTCGTCCTTGTCAAAGGCTTCTTTGATGTTACCGAGAAACTTAGAGCGAATAATACAACCGCCGCGCCACATGAGTGCAATCGCTCCGTAGTTGAGCTTCCAACCAAACTCACGAGCCGCTTCTGCCATCAAAGTAAAGCCTTGGGCATAAGACACAATCTTCGAGCAATAGAGCGCATCTCGCACATCATTGATGAACGCCTGCGTATCGCCTTCGATTTTTGGCTCAGGCCCCTTCAATACTTTTGCGGCTTCAACTCGCTCATCTTTTAAAGCAGACAAGCAACGAGCAAACACAGATTCGCCAATCAAGGTCAGTGGCATACCGAGTTCCAGCGCGACCATAGCGGTCCACTTCCCCGTTCCCTTCTGTCCGGCCCGATCGAGGATATAGTCAACGACGTGGGTGCCTGTTTCTTCGTCAACTTTGCCAAATATTTGACTGGTAATTTCAATTAAAAAGGAATCGAGCTTTCCAGTATTCCACTCGGTGAACACTTCTTCGAGCTGTTGGTTGCTCAGCCCCGCCATGTCCTTCATTAAATGATAGGCTTCGCAGATCAACTGCATATCGCCGTATTCGATGCCGTTATGCACCATCTTGACGAAGTGTCCCGAACCAGATGGTCCAACCCATTCGCAACAAGGAGTACCATCTTCCACTTTGGCCGCGATGGTCTGGAAAATTGGCTTAACTTCTTCCCAAGCCTCAATCGCACCGCCAGGCATTATCGAGGGACCTTTTAACGCTCCCTCTTCGCCACCAGAGACACCAGCACCAATGAATCGAATGCCCTTTTCTTGCAACATTTCATAACGGCGATTCGAATCTGGGTAATGCGAATTCCCACCATCGACAATTATGTCACCTGCTTCAAGGTGTGGAATAAGGTCCTCGATCACTGAATCGACCGGCGAGCCAGCGCGTACCATCATCATTACTTTCCGCGGCCGCTTCAGCTTGCCACAGAGCTCTTCAATACTATGGCAACCGATAACCGGTTTATCTTTACCTCGCCCCGCGACAAAGTCATCCACGGCATCTGTCGAGCGGTTGTAGACTGCGACGGTAAAACCATTATTCAACATATTTAGGACGAGATTCTCTCCCATCACTGCTAGGCCGATAAGTCCGATGTCTGCTTGTTCCATACTTGAAATCCTCCGATATGCAGCATTGGCTCTACCATAGCTACGGAAGCTTGTCGAATAGCGGAATTGAGCATTTTTCGAGGCAAAACCCTAAGAAACATTGGAATTTTCTGCAATTCAGACAGATACGATCCGATGCGAATAGGCTATCTGCTCACACTCAGCCGCGGCGTCAGCATAACTGAATTAGGACCAAGTACACATGGCACTTGGGGCCACTGGCGGAGGAAGTTCGAGGGGTTTAAGAATACCATGTTAACAAAAATATATCATTTAGCAGTTCTCAAGTTTGGTGGCGTAAAGAGCGCGATACTCATTGGATCACTCCTGTTTATCCTGCTGCTCTGCGCAATCGCAGCACTCTGTTGTTTCTTACACCTGACGTTCTTGCAGAAACGCAATCCTCCACAACGGGTCCATCGGGCTCCAATCCCGCCAAATAGAAAACGTACGCTTGAAACACTAGCTGAGCAAAGCACGCTAGATATGCCTCCACCTTTGGTTCGTCGAAACGAGTTGGCTCGTCGAGAGCAAGAAATAAACATGTCGTCGGCTCCTGCGGCAGTTCGACCGATATCGACGTATAATCACGAAGAGTCCCTCATTGCACGAGACTCCTATAAGCGCGTGCAGGGAGTTGTCTCTGAGGAACCAAAGAAAGCGACCAATCCGCTCAAAGCAGATTTAGAGAAGCAAAAACCGGAGCTCAAGCTCCTACCGGTAACGGAGAAGCAACTTTCTGCTCCGGAAAAGATCGAGTTCATTCGAGGGCATGTGAATGCCAGCATGTCGCTGCTTGCTGAAACAAGCCGGCGAATCAATTCACTTGAGTTGATTATGGGTGACCGCATGTATCTGGCAAACTCAACGGTCAATCGAGCATTGATTCAGGCGCGGCGCATTATTCGGGCAATCCATACGAGAGTACGAACACTAGATGCGCTCATTGCAACTCCCAGTCACGAGAGTGTGCAAGCCGCCTATACTATCGCTTGTTCCGATTTAGAAGTGCCAAAAGATACGGTACATGCCTTACTCGACGCCGATACCCTGGAGCCGATTAACCCAAATCTTTGGATGAAATCGATTGACTCCCTGCTGTGCGAAGCAGAAAATTGCGTCAAAACGGCGATCAATCAGTAAGCCATGCACGAGGTTCGAGAAGGACTTCGATCAGCTTCGCTTCGCGACTTCCCGGTTCAGGGCGAAAGTCGTACTCCCATTGTACATTCGGCGGCAATGACATCAATATTGATTCAGTTCGACCACCTGTTCGCAAACCGAACTGCGTTCCGCGGTCATAGAGGAGATTGAACTCGACATAGCGTCCCCGTCGTAGGAGTTGAAACGCTTTCTCCGGCTCTCCCCAGGATTCCTCTATGCGTCGCTCACAGATGGGTAGATAGCTTTCGAGAAACCCTTCGCTCAGCTCTTGTACCAAGAGAAAGGCTTCGTCGAGTTGAGAGCTATCTTCTTTGCCAATATAGTCAAAGAACAACCCACCAACGCCACGCGTCTCGTTTCGATGAGGCAAATAAAAGTACTCATCACACTGCTTTTTAAAAGCACTGTAGTACGATGGGTCGTAGGTATCACAGATCCGCTTCAGCACAGAGTGAAAGTGAATTGCGTCCTCTTCGAATAGATAATAAGGAGTTAAGTCGGAACCACCACCAAACCATTTTTTATCTGCAACTTCGAGATAGCGAAAATTTGCATGTGTCGTTGGTATCATTGGTGAGTCAGGGTGTAACACCAAAGAAATGCCGGTTGCGTAAAACGGTGCTTCGGAATTCAAACCAACAAGTTTGGAAGACATGTCGCTTGGCAAGGTTCCTTGCACTTCACTGAAGTTCACACCGGCCTTCTCAAAAACATCTCCACCACTAAGAACTCTCGTCTTCCCCCCGCCACCATAACCACCACCGACATCCGGTCGTTGCCACTCATCAGTCAAAAACCGGGCTTTCCCATCAAGCGTCTCAAGTGCCTGACAAATTTGATTTTGAACTCGCTGGAAGAGTTCCGCAGATTTTTCCCTATAATCACTCATAGCTTGCGTAGGTATTAAAACAGTAAAACGGTCACGCTTCTCTAGCATATCTCTCTGTTCTTGACTAAGCCCTGCCGACTACATGACAATGTGGCCATAGTTAACCAAGCGGGAACCAAACGAATGAAACGAAGCAAACGCATCATCTTAAGTCTCCTACTCATCTCTTGTTCGTTTTTCGCAAGCGGGTGTTTATATGCCAACGTTAAGCTGCCTCTCGATCGAGATGTTGAGAATACCGAATTCGGAACTCGCGAAGGAGAGGCTAGTATGCAGTCAATGCTTGGGCTCTTTGCCTGGGGAGATTCTTCGACTCGCGCAGCAGCTGACAACGGGGGCATTAAAACCGTAACGCACCTCGACTTGGAGCAGCTCGTAATCCTATTTGGTCTCTATACCAAGACTACGACGATCGCCTACGGCAATTGATGAATCGACGAATAAAACTCGCAGCATTGATGCTATGCGTAGCTCTGAGTGGAAGTGGTTGCACACTGGGTAACGGCCTGCTCTACACGAATGTCATCGAGCCATTAGACCTCAATATGAGCAATACTCCGGTCGGGAATCGACAAGGCGAGTCGCGACTCACGCGAGTAGTAGAACCATTTACCGGGGCGAATATGGCAGTTGAGATAAACAGCAATGCAATAGCTGACGCAGCCAGACGTTCCGGGCTAACCGTAGTCCACTACGCAGATCTTCGTCGCAAAGAAATTCTCTTTGGGATTTGGCAAGAGAGAACCGTAGTCGTATACGGCGAATGACGAACTAGCGACCTTTTCCGCGCGATTTTTTCGCTCGCTTCGCCTCACGGCGACGCTGCTTGCGATTCCCGCTTCCTTTGTTCGATTCTTTATCTGCATCTTTGGCATCGAGCGTAGATTCATGAACCGTCTTCGCCTGCTCTTCAAGCTCTCGCTGGGCTTGGCGCTCTCGTTCTTCGAGTTCGGCCAATTGTTCCTCGCTGAGCAACTCGACCAGGAAGATATTTTGAACGCCGTTGGCTTTGACAGCGCCCATCATTGCAGTAAACAACTCAAAGGACTCGCGCTGATATTCGTGCAGGGGATTCTTTTGACCATACCCTCGGAGATTAATTCCCTCTTTGAGGTGATCCATATTTGAAAGATGTTCTTTCCAAAAATGGTCGATACCCTGAAGCAGAACGATATTGATCAGCTTTTGTATATTATCTTCGCCAACGAGCTTCTTCCGTTCCTCATATCGTTCATACGCGGCATCGCGAAATAGCTCGAACAACTCTTGCGCAAATTCTTTGGTTTCGGTTTCCTGCCGCTCTAGATAGGAAGCTGAGTCCAGCTCGATACCAAACAAGCGGCGCACATCGAGGAACATTGCTTCGAGGTTCCAATTTGCCGGCGGCTCTTTCTCTTGCGCGTAGCTCTCGACTATCTCCTCAGCGACATCAGCAATGATTTCTTTGAGATAGGGCTCAAGATCATCATCGGTCATCACTTTTTCACGCAAGGCGTAGATGACCTCACGTTGTTTGTTCATCACATCGTCGTATTCGAGTAGATGCTTTCGAACGTCAAAATGGTACCCTTCTACTTTCTTTTGCGCGTTTTCAATTGCCCGACCGACTAACGCACCTTCAATTGCATCGTCTTCTTGCAAACCGAAACGGTTCATCAGCATTTGCATCCGCTCGCCACCAAAACGGCGCATAAGATCGTCTTCGAGCGAGACATAGAATCGCGAACTTCCAGGGTCTCCTTGTCGACCCGATCGACCACGCAACTGGTTGTCTATTCGTCGACTCTCATGACGCTCGGTTCCGAGAATGTGCATACCGCCTGCTTCGAGCACTTTCTGCTTCTCTTCTTCACAGATCTCTCGATATTCTTCGACCGCTTCTAAAAACTCGGGGTCATTCGGGTCGTTGATACCCAACTCTTCTTCGGCCAGTGCCTCGGGATTTCCTCCAAGCACAATATCGGTCCCTCGACCGGCCATGTTAGTCGCAATCGTCACCGCAGACATACGCCCTGCTTGGGCAACAATCCCGGCTTCTTGCTCGTGTTGCTTCGCGTTGAGAACTGAATGTTTTATCCCGCGTTTCGACAACAGCTTACTAAGCATCTCTGAGTGGGCAATGCTTGCGGTTCCGACAAGAATGGGCTGCCCTTTTTCATGAAGTTCCTCAATCTCACGACAGACCGCGTTGTATTTTCCTCGCTCAGTGGGAAACACGATATCTGGATGGTCTTTGCGAATCATCGGCTCGTTTGTCGGAATAACAACGACATCAAGGCCATATATTTTTTGAAATTCGACCGCTTCGGTATCAGCAGTTCCCGTCATACCAGCGAGCTTGTCGTACATCCGGAAGTAGTTCTGAAAGGTAATCGTAGCGAGAGTCTGGTTCTCTTGTTGAATGGTAACACCTTCCTTTGCCTCAACCGCTTGATGCAGTCCATCAGACCAACGACGCCCAGCCATGAGACGCCCAGTGAACTCATCCACGATGATTACTTGGTCATCGCGCACCACGTAATCAACATCTAGTTTCATAGTTGTGCGGGCTTTCAGCGACTGAGTCACGTGATGCACCATATCGATGTATTGTGGGTCATAGAGATTATCTATGCCCATGATCTCTTCGATCTTGGCGACACCTTCATCTGTAAGCAAAGACTGTTTGCTCTTTAACTCGATATCGTAATGCACTTCGGCTGTAAGCTTGCGAACGATTTCGTCTGCCTGATGGTATAGCTCAGTTGGCTTATCGCTTGGTCCAGAAATAATCAGCGGAGTTCGCGATTCGTCGATGAGAATCGAGTCTACCTCATCAACAATCGCAAAATTGTGTAGCTTTTGTGCTTTCTCGCTCGCGTCGAGCTTCATGTTGTCGCGCAGAAAATCGAAACCAAATTCGTTGTTCTGGCCGTAAGTAATATCGGAGTTATACGACACCTGTCGCTCTTGATGGGTCATCCCCACCACAACGCATCCCGTCGTGAGTCCGAGAAAGGAATACACCTCAGCCATCCATTCCGCATCGCGACGGGCGAGATAATCGTTGACCGTTACTACGTGAACGCCTTTTCCACTCAGCGCGTTCAGATACACAGGAAGAGTCGCGGTAAGGGTCTTACCCTCACCTGTTTTCATTTCGGCAATTCGGCCTTGGTGCAGTACGATGCCGCCAAGCACCTGCACATCAAAGTGTCGCATACCGAGAGTGCGAATCGCGGCTTCACGCACGACGGCGAAGGCTTCGCAAAGAAGCGAATCGAGGCTTTCACCGCGTTCGATGCGCTCTTTAAACTCCGCGGTCTTGGCCTGAAGCTGGGCGTTATCAAGCGCCTTAATTCGGTCTTCGAACTGGGCGACCTCTTTCACCTGAGGCCAAAGCCGTTTCAATTCGCGTTCGTTATTTGAACCTAAGAATTTTGAAAACATGGTTTGTGTATCTTCCCAACGATCGTCTAAGGCTGCAATACCGGTAATCGGCCTCGCCGAGAGAAAATTTCCACTAGTTCAGAGCCAGCAGCTGGTGGGCCCTCATTCACCTGACGCCACGCCGCTGAGCTTTCCATACACATATAAACGGGCATATCGCTACGAATTGCCTTCAATTCCTTCCAGACAAACCCGACCATTTGAAGACGAAGCGGCTGAACGTAGCGCAATTTCCCGTCTTTTGCCAGAAATTGCTCGCCAAACGGCAAGCGACTCTCTGGAAACCGCTCAATCATCACTCGCTGCATCTCACTTCGGTAGCGGAGCGTAGATACACTTACCCAAGCAACATGGGCTGGATCAAGCCGCGAGAAAATATAACGCACCGTATCGCGGTAGGCATCCTCCCAGCCATCGAAATGAATCAAGGGGTCAAAATGAAGCCCAACGCGGTAGCCCGCTTCGGCGACCAGCACTGCAGCGTCAATTCTCTCTTCGAGATTCGCGGTATGCGCCTCATCCCGAGCGGTTACTTCAGG